>JADJRF010000005.1:638106-957159 GCA_016712355.1 Vampirovibrionales bacterium
ATTTGGGCCGCGCTGCAGGTCGCAGGCCTCTACACGCATTATTTTTACGTCTTTGCGCTGGCGTTTCAGATCCTCTGGCTCTGGAGGGCCACTCGCGACGACCGGCGCGCGCGAATCGCCCTGATAGGCGCTTGCGCAGCCACGGCGGCGGCTGCCGCCTGCTGGGCCCCGATGTGGCTGCGTCAGCAAGCATTTCTGGCGAACATTGGCCACGGGTCGCTGAGCGGACTCTGGCGGCCGCTGACGCTGATCGAGCGCTTGTGGAAACTGGGCGCCGAACTCGTCAGCCCCAAATCTGTGTGGATTCAGCTCTGGGTCAGCGCCATCGTCCTCGCTTCCGGCGCGTTTGCCTGCTGGGGCCGCTTGCGCAAGCAGCCGCTGGCGCAAATCCTGCAGAATACGCCCGCCTGGCTGCGGTTTTCGGCTCTCTGGCTGGCGTGCGTCGTCGGCGGCCTGCTGGCGGTGGATCTAATCAGCAACACCCACCGGATTTTTTCCAGCCGTTATTTGATTCTGGCCTCGCCTGCGCTGTATCTGCTCATTGCAGGGGCGACGCTCTCGCTGCCCAGACGCGCGGCGCGAGTCGCGGGCGTGACGCTGGCGGCCCTGATGGCCCTGAACGCCGGCGCCGTCCTCAGCGGCGAGAAATTCCTGCGCAAGGAAGACTATCGCGGCGCCGGGCAGTATATTGCGCGCCATCGCGCCTCGGGCGATATCACGCTGGCGTGTCACAGCGCCGTGCACGCCGCAGGTCTGGCGTACTATCTGCCCGAGTCCATGCCGCTGGCAGGCGTCAGCCGCCGTAACGCCGGAGTGGACTGGCCGCCAGAAGCCCTGCAGGAACGTCTCAAAACACTGCTAAAAGGGCGATCCGGCGCATTTCTGGCGTTGTGTCACTGCCGCCCTGCGCTGGCTGAGCGCCTGCGGCGCGGCATCGAAGCTCAGGGCTTTCGCCTTGCCGATCGCGTCACGCTCAGTAGTATGCAAGCGCTTCGTTATGTTCGCGTCCCTTCGACTTCGGGGTCCGACTATCGACGTCGCGAAACACCCCGCTCAGACCGGCCTTGACGCAATTATCCAGCACTTCTTGCAGGGCGCGCGCCAGTTCGGGCCCCTGGGCGGAGTAAATCTCGCTGGGAATACTGGTCGAGGGCAGCTCGATTGAAAAGCGCTCGCCCGAACTGTCGCGAAACAGCAGCGAGACCAGCGTACGGCCGTGATCGTTCAAACTGGCGTTGCCCAGGTAATGCGTGAGTTTATTCTGAAACACCAGCTCCATCGGAAAGAGTCCTTACGATATCTGGCGATTTTTTCAAGGCTCGCTCGCGTGACGACCCATCGAGCGCTCCGCGCGCAGGGTCCTGTCTGATCTGTCGGCTACCTGCGCCGAAACTGTAGCCCTCGCTTTACAAATTTTACAATAAGACGCCGGTATTCAGCCGCCTTCTTCTGGGCGGGACCCCGCCAGAGATGCCCGCCCGGTTGGACTTGCCTGACGCTTTTTGAGACAATGGCGCTTCGCTTTTCATCCCGTAAAAGCGCCGTTCTGCTTGCCCCGTAAGACCCGACCCGGAGACCCGACGCGCGATGACGCCCCTGCTCAAACTGGTTATTCCCAAAGGACGCCTGCAAGAAAAGGTCGAAGGCCTGTTGGCGCGCATTGGCCTGCATCTGACTTACAGCAGCCGCTCTTACCGACCGGTTTGCTCCGATCCGGCGATTGAAATCAAGCTGCTCAAGCCTCAGAACATCCCCGCCCTTATTGCGCTGGGCCGTCACGACGCCGGTTTCAGCGGCCTCGACTGGGTGATTGAGCAGGGCCTCGAAACGCACGATAACTTGCGCGAAGTCATGGATTTAGGCTTTAACCGCGTGCGTATCGTGGCCGCCGTCCCCGAAACGCTCGCCGTGGACGAGGCTTACCGCAAGCGCCGCATCATCGTCGCGACTGAATATCCTGTCATCGCCCAGCGTTATCTGGACGCGCAGAAGCTCGACGCCGTGCTGATTAAATCTTACGGGGCCACCGAGGCCCTGCCGCCGGAAGACGCCGATATGATCATCGACAATACGTCGACCGGCTCGACGCTGGCCATGAACCGCCTGGCCATTGTCGACGAGCTGCTCAGTTCCACCACGCGCCTGCTGGCTTCTGGCGAAGCGCTGGACGATCCGGCCCGCGCCGGCAAGCTGGCGGAAATCCGCATGTTGATTCAGAGCGTGTTGAACGCCGACAAGAAAGTCCTGCTGGAAATGAACGTGGGCGCGGCGCAACTGGAAGCGCTGGTCTCGAATCTGCCGTGTATGCGCGCCCCCACCGTGTCGCCGCTGCACGATGGCGCGGGTTATGCGGTCAAGGTCGCCGTTTCCGCCGCCGAGGCGCCCCGGCTGATCCCGCAGTTGGTGAAGCTGGGGGCCAGCGATATTCTGGAGTATCGTCTGGCGAAGATCGTGCCATGACGATCGCCCCGCGCGCCGCAGTCGCCGCGATGAGCGCCTACAGCGCGCCGTTGGAAGGCCGCCGCGAGCAAATCCGGCTGGATTTTAACGAAAACACCACGGGATTTGCGCAGGCGGCGGCGCCGCTGGACGCGGCGTTTCTCGGCGCTTACCCCGAATACGACGCTTTTACCGCCGCCCTCGCAGCGTATTTCGGGCGAGAACCCCAGGAGCTGCTTCTGACCAACGGCAGCGCGGAAGCCCTGTTTTTGCTGCCCTTTGTCTTCATCGAACCGGGACGCGACGTGGCGGTGGTCTCGACGCCGACGTTTCCCGTGATTCCGCATAGTCTGGCGCTGGCAGGCGCCCGGATTCACGCCGTGCCGATGCGC
The DNA here is from genome assembly GCA_016712355.1 of Vampirovibrionales bacterium. NCBI lineage: Bacteria > Bacillati > Candidatus Melainabacteria > Vampirovibriophyceae > Vampirovibrionales > Vampirovibrionales bacterium. Next base: position 640,938 of record JADJRF010000005.1, read on the forward strand.
GCCGATCTCACCTATGATCTGGCCGGACTGGAGCAGGCCTTGCAGACGGGCGCCAGACTCTGTACGCTCGCCACGCCGGATAACCCATCAGGCGCAACCATTGCGTCAGCGGTGATTCTGGACTGGGCGCAGCGCTTTACAGACACGCTGTTTGTCATCGACGAGGCCTATATCGAGTACGGCGGCGAGAGCGTGCTGGCGCAGGCGGGCGTCATGCCGAATCTGGTCGTGACGCGCAGTTTTTCCAAGGCCTGGGGCATGGCGGCGCTGCGCCTCGGCGTGGCGATTGGACACCCTGAGGTGATAGCGTGGCTTCGCGTGGCGCGCTCGCCCTACAGCGTCAACGCGCTGGCCGTCCAGACCGCCGGGCGCCTGCTGGAAAATCCGCAGCAGGTTGCCGATCAGGCGCAAGCGACCCTGCGCCGAAAAGCGCTTGTCCTCGCCGCAGTCGCCGAGCGCGGCTATGGCGCGATTGCCGGGGCGGCCAATTTCTTTCTGCTCAAAGTGGGTCTCGACGCCGGCGCGCTCTGCGATTTCTGTCGCGCGCGCGGCGTTTTGCTGCGCGATCGCTCATCGCTGCCGAATATGGGCGGTCTGGTGCGCGTCAGCGTCGGCACGGAGGCCGAAATGGACGCGTTTCTGGCCTGTCTGGACGCGTTTCGCGCCGAACGCGCCCTGATGTTCGATCTCGATGACACGCTGGTCGACGTCTCGCGCAGTTACGATGAAGTCGTCATGCGCGTCGTGGCGCACTTTGGCGTCGAGCGCCCTGATCGCCAAACCATTCTGGCGCTCAAGGCCGAAGGCGGCTTCAACGACGACTGGGACGCCGCCCGCGAGCTGTTGCGCCGCGCCGGCAAGGACGTCTCGCGCGAAGCGATTGTCGCACTCGCAAAACCGCTCTATCTGTCGCTGGCGCGCGATCACGAAAGCTGGCCCACGGCGCCGGAGGCCTTGCGCGCGTTCTCTAAACGCTATCGCACGCTGGTCGTCACCGGTCGCCCGCGCGACGAGTACGCCCCCGTCTGGGGCGAGCGGCTGGACGCCTGCGTCGAGCGCGTCTTCTGCCAGGATGACTTCGACGGCGCGGGCTCCGCGCTGCCGCGTAAACCGGCGCCCGATCTGCTGAAAGCCGCCATGGCGGCGCGCGGCGTCTGCGGCGGCGCGTATGTCGGCAATTCCGTCGATGATATGGCGGCGGCGCGCGCGGCGGGACTGCGCGCGTGGGGCGTGGCGACGACCCATTCGCCAGAAGCCCTGGCGCAAGCGGGCGCTGAGCGCGTGTTTCAATCGATTCCCCAACTTCAAGAGGCTTTGATGATATGACGTCTCCTTCAGCGCAGAGTTCGGCTCGCGCCGCCAGCGTCTCGCGCGTCAGCCGCGAAACCCGCGTTCAGGTCACGTTTGAGGCGGACGCCGCGCGCGCGCCTCACATCCAGACGCCGTTGCCGTTTTTCAGTCATATGCTGGACGCGTTTGCCTGCCATGGCCGTTTTGGCTTGAGCGTCGAGGCGTCTGGCGACATTGAAGTGGATCCGCACCACCTGATGGAAGACGTCGGCATTGTCCTGGGGCAAGCCATTGCGCAGGCGCTCGACGGCTATAAAGGCATTGCCCGCGCGGGCTGCTTCGCCTTTCCCATGGATGGCTCGCTGGCGCTGGTCGCCCTCGATCTGTGCGGGCGGCCAAATCTTACCTGGAACGTCCCGCTGGGCGCGCTGCCGGTCGGCGCGCTGGACCCGCACCTGTTCCGCGAATTCTTCAAGGGCCTGATCGACGGCATGCGGGCAACGGCGCATCTGCATGTGCCATGCCATGACAACGATCACCATGTTCTCGAAGCGCTCTTTAAGGCGTTCGCCCGCGCGCTGCGCCAGGCGGCTGGTCGTATTGAGCCGGGCGACGCGCTCAGCGGCGCCCTTAGCACCAAAGGTATGTTAGACGCATGAGCAGCCCCCCCCAAATTGAGCTGATTGACTACGGCGGCGGCAACATCGCCAGCGTCATGCGGGCGCTGGAGCGACTCTCGGTCTCTTACGTCAAAGTCGGCCCGGATCTCTTGCCCAGCGGGCGCCGTCCATTGATCCTGCCTGGGGTGGGCGCATTTGGCGCGACGATGGCCGGCTTGCGCCGAGGCGGCCTACATTCGCGTCTGGTTGAATTGCTCGGGCGCGGCGTTCCGTATCTGGGCATCTGCGTGGGCTTGCAGATTCTGTTTGAAAAAAGCGCCGAGTCCGAAGGCACGCCGGGCCTAGGGATTCTCTGCGGGGAAGTCGCGCGGCTGACGCATCGCAAAATTCCGCAGATTGGCTGGAATCGCTTGCGCGCGGTCAACGACCCGGACGCGCCCGAAGGCGAAGCCTATTTCGTCAATTCGTTTGCGGCCCGTCCCGCCGATCCCGGGATCACGCTGTACGAAAGCGACTACGGCGGCCCGTTCTGCGCCGCCATCCAGCGTCAAAACGTGACCGGATTCCAGTTTCACCCGGAAAAAAGCGGTCCTTTCGGCCATGAGCTATTGCGGAGGTGGCTGGATGCTGTGTAAACGGATTATCCCGTGTCTGGACGTCGCCGATGGACGCACGGTGAAAGGCGTTCAGTTCCAGAATCTGCGCGATATCGGCGATCCGGTGGAACTGGCGCTGATTTATCAGGATCAGGGCGCTGACGAGTTGTTGTTTCTGGACATTTCGGCGTCGCACGAAGGCCGTGAGACGATGTTTCACGTCGTGGAAGCCGTCGCCCGCCGTCTGATGATCCCGTTTACCGTCGGCGGCGGCGTTACGACGCTTGCGCAGGCCAAGCGCCTGCTGGCCAGCGGCGCCGATAAGGTCTCCATCAACACCGGCGCGCTGCGCAATCCGTCGCTGATTCGCGATATCGCCGAAGAGTGCGGCTCGCAATGCTGCGTGCTGGCCATCGACGCGCGGCGCAAACAACCCGCCATCGCCGGAGCCGCTGCGCCGCGTCCGCCTGTGCCGCCGCCGCCCGTCTGGGAAGCGCTCACGCACGGGGGCCGCTCGGTCGGCCACCCCGACGCCTTTGTATGGGCGCGCGAAGCCGTGAACCTCGGCGCCGGCGAAATTCTGCTGACGTCCTGGGATCAGGACGGCACGCTGGCCGGCTTTGATCTGGCGTTGACCCGTCAATTCGCCGAGAATCTGCCGATCCCGGTCATCGCTTCGGGCGGCGGGGGCGGGCCTGCCTCTTTTGTCGACGTGTTTTGCGCAGGCGGCGCCGATGCCGCGCTGGCCGCCAGCATCTTTCATGACAACCAATGGACGGTCGACTCGCTCAAACGCGAGATCGTCCGCCTCAACCCGGAGGCGATCGCAATTCGATTATGATGATCCCCAGCATCGACCTGATGAATGGCCGCGCCGTGCAATTGCGCCAGGGCAAAACGCACGTGCTGACCGATGAGCGCGATCCCATTGCGCTGGCCCGCGAATTTAACCGTTACGGCGAAATCGCCGTCATCGATCTCGACGCCGCCCTGGGCAAAGGCGACAATCTGGCGCTGATTAAACAAATCTGCCGCGTGGCGGACGTGCGCGCAGGCGGCGGCGTTCGCACGGTGGAGCGCGCCAACGCCTTACTGCGCGCAGGCGCCCAACGCATCATTGTGGGAACCGCCGCCACCCCGGAATTTTTAAGCCAGCTTCCCAAGGCGCGCGTGATGGTCGCGCTGGATCACCGCCATGGCGAGGTGGTGGATCTAGGCTGGACGCACGGATCCGGGCAGACGGTCAGCGAACGGGCGCTGGCGCTGGCCGATCATTGCAGCGCGTACCTCTGTACATTTGTGACCGAAGAAGGCTGCATGACGGGTCTGCCCGTCGATGAGGCCCAAGCCATTCAGGCCGTGGCCCCGCATCCGCTGACGGTGGCCGGCGGCGTGGCCAGCACCGACGAAGTCATTGCTCTCTCACGGATGGGACTCGACGTTCAGGTCGGCATGGCGCTCTATACCGGCCAGCTCGACCCGGCGGCGGCGGTCATTGGCGCGCTGGATTTTGACAAGCAACCGCTGATTCCTACCATCGTGGAAGACGAAGCCGGGCAGACGCTGATGCTGGCCTACAGCACGCCGGAATCGCTTCGCAAATCGCTGGAAAACGGCCATGGCGTTTATTACAGCCGCAGCCGACAAAAGCTCTGGCGCAAAGGCGAAACCTCCGGTCACCAGCAAGAACTGCTCGCCTGCCGCACCGATTGCGATCGCGATACGCTGCTGTTTACCGTGCGTCAATCCGGTCCCGCCTGTCATACGCACGCTTATAGCTGCTTTGGATCCGGGCAGCGAAACCGACGCTTTTCACTCCCGGCCTTGTTTGAGATTCTGCGCGATCGCATGGCGCATCCGCCTGCCGGATCGTACACGGCCAGGCTCTTTGCGGATCCTGAGCTCCTGGCCGCCAAAATCATGGAAGAAGCCCAGGAGGCCATTGAGGCGCGCGAGCGCGACGACGTGATCTGGGAAATCGCCGACGCCGTGTTCTTCCTCAGCGCGCTGGCCGTGCGCGAAGGGCTCGACTGGCGCGACATTGAAGCCGAACTCGGCGGACGCCATAAATGATCCCGATGCTCGCAGGCGAGGCGGCCCAAGCGTTTCTGCGCGATAAGACCCGCCGCGACGCGCCCGACGACGCCGCCTGTCAACGCGAACGCGCCGTCGCCGACATTCTGGCCGAGGTCGCCGCAGACGGCGATGCCGCGTTAACGCGTCTGGCTGAACGCTTCGGCGATCCCTCGCCCCTGATGCTGCCCGGCGACGACCCGCAGGTGATGGCTGCTGGCGACGCGCTTTGCCCCGACGTGCGACGCGCGATGACATTTGCCGCCGACAATATCCGGGAGTTTGCGCACGCCGTGATGCGCGCCGCGCAGCCTGTCGAGCAGCATCGCGAAGGATTTGCCGCAGGCCTGCGCTGGCAGCCCGTGGCGAGCGCCGCCTGCTATGTTCCCGGCGGGCGTTACCCGCTGCCTTCCACGGCGTTGATGACGGCGCTCACCGCGCAAGTCGCGGGCGTGCCCGATATCACGCTGGTTTCGCCCCAACTCTCGCCCGCCGTGCTCTACGCAGGGCGTCTGGCAGGAGTGCGCCGCTACTGGCGAATGGGCGGCGCTCAGGCCGTGGCCGCGCTCGCCTATGGCACGCCGCGCATCGCGGCGGTTGATATCGTCGTCGGTCCCGGCAACGCGTACGTGACCGAGGCCAAGCGTCAATTACAGGGCGTCATCGGCATCGACATGCTGGCCGGGCCCAGCGAGGTAGTCGTGATTGCTGATGCCGGGGCCAACCCGCGCTGGGTCGCGCTCGATTTGCTCGCGCAAGCCGAACATGATCCCGATGCGCGCGCCTATCTGCTCAGCGACGATCCGGCCATGACGCGCGCCGTGGCCCAGGCGCTGGCGATGGTCGTCGCCGAGCTGGCGCCGCCGCCGTTTGTGGCGCAATCGCTTGCGGCCAGCGCCTTGCTGACGCTGGCGGATTTACCCGCCTGTATCGCCGCCTGCAATCAACTGGCGCCCGAGCACGTCAGCGTGCAAACCCGCGACCCGGATGCGGTGGCCGCGTCGTTGACGGCTTACGGCGCGCTGTTTCTGGGCGACGCCAGCACGGTGCCTTACGGCGATTACGTGGCCGGGCCCAATCACACGCTTCCCACGGCGCGGCGCGCCCGTTTCAGCGGGGGGCTCACGCCGTTTACCTTTTTGCGCCCCCAGTCGTGGATCCGCGCCGACGCCGGGCGTCCTGAGCTGCCGCAGCCCACGGCGCAACTGGCGACGCTGGAAGGCCTCAGCGCCCATGCGGCCGCCGCCCGCGCGCGATGGACGCCATCCGGCGATCGGGCCGCAGGGAGCCCCTCCGAATGAGAATTCCCCTTGCAATGTCCCGCTCTTTTCTCTACAGTGGGGCTCCATAAAATTCAACTCACTAGCATCATTTGAAGTCTTTTCTTGTTCATGTCATCAGCCAACGGTTAAGAATATCCGGCGTTGCTGCCTTCGCGCAGGCGCCGCTTAAGGAGGAATCCCCGATGAACGTCGGCGCGCCGCGCTTTGGCGGTAGTTTTGCAGTTTTTCACCCCCATACCGATGAGGCTTCAAACGCACTCAATCCTCGCACGCTTTTAACGATGCAAACCCATTGGGGCTGGGAAAAGGACGCCGACATCACGCAAAAAGGCCTTTGCGACAGACAATCCAACCAATACCGATCAAAAGCCGACGTCTTTGAAATGGGCGTTCGCATCGATCCGCCCCAAAATGCAACGCCTAAACAAATCCGGGACGCTCAAAGGCGGGAAAAACAGTATACGGATCAATTGAAAGCGTTCTTGAAAGAAAACGGGGTTCAATTCCCGGATTTTTCCCAAGTTCCGGCCTCTGCGCCAGTCGCTCACATAGACACTAAGCGCGCAGCAGGCGGCAAAACCGGGTAGACGCGCACGGGGCGAGCGCCTGCGTCAATGCCAGGCGGCGTTGACCAGTTGCATCAAGGCGGCGTTGGCCTTGACGTCGCTCACGTCGGTGATGACAATGCCCTGACTGGCGGCGTAACTGCTCATGGATTGCGCCAGCGCGTTGATATCGCTGGCCGTGAGGAAGCTGCCCGCGCTGGTCTGGACGCGCTCCAGTCCTTGAGTGGGTTGGTTTTCCACCGTCACGCGATCGGAACCCGCCCCGTAGGCAATCTGTAAGGTGTTGTCTTTGAGCCAGAAGGCGATGCTGTTTTTATCGACGGTGGCCCCAAAGACAGCCTTGTCAACTTCTTTAGTCGAGGTATAGCTGTCACGGATGACGTCGACCCCATCGCCGGCATTCAACTGATAGGTATCCGCGCCCGCCCCGCCGATGAGGATATCCTGACCCGCGCCGCCGGTCAGCGTATCAGAGCCGGCGCCGCCGTCCAGCGTATTGTTGCCGGCATTGCCGGTGATGACGTTACTGGCCGTGTTCCCGGTGGCGTTCAATGCGTTGACGCCCAGCAGGGTTAAATTTTCCACGTTGGCGCCCAGCGTATAGGAGATTGAGGCGCGCACGGTATCGGTTCCCTGACCCGCGGTTTCGCTCACAACATCCCCGGCGTTATCCACCACATACGTATCGTTGCCCGAGCCGCCGACAAGCGTATCGGCGCCCAGACCGCCATCGAGCGTATCATTGCCAGAACCGCCGCTGAGGGTATTGGCTCCGGCATTGCCGGTTAAGACGTTATTGAGGGTATTACCAGTTCCGTTGAGATTGGCGGATCCCAGCAGCGTCAGGTTTTCAACGTTGGCGCCCAGCGTATAGGAAAGGCTGGATTGCACCGTATCCGTGCCCTGACTGGCGCTTTCGGTCACAACATCGCCGGCATTATCCACCACATAGGTGTCGTTACCTGAGCCGCCGATGAGCGTATCGGCGCCCGCGCCGCCATCGAGCGTATCATTGCCCGAACCGCCGTTAAGGGTATTGGCCCCGGCATTGCCGATTAAAACGTTATCGACGGTATTACCGGTTCCATTGAGATTACTTGACCCGAGCAGTGTCAGATTTTCGACATTGGCGCCTAGCGTATAACTGATTGACGCGCGCACCGTATCGGCGCCCTGATTCGCGCTTTCGGTGACGATGTCGCCCGCGTTGTCCACGACGTAGACGTCGTCTCCCAGCCCGCCGGTCAATCTGTCGGCCCCCGCGCCGCCATCGAGCGTATCATTGCCCGCGCCGCCATCCAGCGTATTGACGCCTGCGTTACCGATAATCACGTTATTCAGCGCGTTGCCGGTTCCATTGAGATTACTTGATCCCAGCAGCGTCAGATTCTCGACGTTGGCGCCCAGCGTATACGAGATGCTGGATTGCACCGTATCAATGCCCGCATTGGCAGCTTCGTTTACCACGTCGCCCGCGTTATCGACGATATAGACGTCATTGCCCGCGCCGCCGCTGAGCGTATCGGCGCCCAGACCGCCATCGAGCGTATCATTGCCAGAGCCGGCTACGATCGCGTTGTTCAGATCGTTGCCCACGCCGACCAGCCCGGAGGGGACTCCCAGCGCCATGGCGCCGCCGTTTGGAATCACTCCCAGAATCAGATTTTCGACGTTGGCCGCCAACGTGTAGTTGACGGTGGCGTAAATAGTGTCGTTGCCGCCGCCGACATCTTCCTGAACGACATCATTGAGGTCATCGACGCCATAGATGTCATCGCCCGCGCCGCCGATCAGGATATCGGCGCCTTCGCCGCCATCCAGCGTATCGTTGCCCGCAAAGCCGGTGAGGGTATTGGCGCCCGCATTGCCAATGAGATAATTGTCCAGCTCGTTGCCATTGCCATTCAGGGCGTCTACGCCCAGCAGCGTGAGGTTTTCGACGTTGGCCCCCAACGTATACGTGAAATTAACCTGAACGGTATCAACGCCCTCATCGAGCTTTTCCACCACGAGATCGCCGGCGTTATCCACGACATACGTATCGTTACCCAGACCGCCATAGAGTTTATCGAGTCCCAGGCCGCCGTTAAGCGTATCGTTACCGGCAGCGCCGGAGAGAATATCGTTGCCCGCGCCGCCATTGAGAACATTATCGCCCGCATTGCCCAGCAGCGAGTTATTCAGCGCGTTACCGGTCCCGTCCAGATTGTCCGCGCCCAGCAGGGTCAGGTTTTCCAGATTGGCGCCCAGCGTATAGTTTATCAGGGCCTGAACCGTGTCGCGCCCTTCGCCGACGTTCTCAGTGACCACGTCGCCCGCGTTATCCACGACATAGGTATCGTCGCCCACGCCGCCGATCAGCGTATCGGCGCCGGCCAGACCATTGAGCACATCGTTGCCCGCGCCGCCGGACAGCGTATTGACGCCCGCGTTGCCAATGAGGTAATTGGACAGCGCATTGCCCGTGCCGTTGAGATTAGCGCTTCCCAGCAGGGTCAGGACTTCGACGTTATCGGAAAGCGTGTAGCTCACCAGCGCGTTGATCGTATCGCGGCCTTCGCCCGCAGATTCAATCACCACGTCGGCGGCGTTATCCACGACGTATAAATCGTCGCCAAGGCCGCCAATCAGCGTATCGGCCCCGGCCAGACCATTGAGCACATCGTTGCCCGCGCCGCCAGACAGCGTGTTGGCGCCGACGTTGCCGACCAGCGAATTGTTCAGGTCGTTGCCGGTCCCCGACAGGTTCAGCGTGCCAATCAGGGTGAGATTCTCGACGTTGTCCGAGAGCGTATAATCCACCAGCGCGTTAATGGTGTCGCGGCCTTCGCCGACATTCTCGCTGACCACGTCGCCCGCGTCGTCGACCACGTATAAATCGTCGCCGAGACCGCCGATGAGCGTATCAGCGCCCTTCATGCCATTGAGCACGTCATTGCCCGCGCCGCCCGATAAGGTATTGGCGCCCGCGTTGCCAATGAGGTAATTGGCCAGCGCGTTGCCGCTGCCGTTGAGATTAGCCGTTCCCAGCAGGGTCAGATTTTCGACGTTGGCGCCGAGCGTGTAATCCACCAGCGCATTGACCGTATCGCGGCCTTCGTCAGCATTTTCAATCACGACGTCGCCCGCGTTGTCGACGACATAGACATCGTTGCCCAGCCCGCCGATCAGCGTATCGGCCCCGGCCAGACCATTGAGCACATCGTTGCCCGCGCCGCCCGATAACGTATTGGCGCCCGCATTGCCGATGAGCGCATTATTCTGCGCGTTGCCGGTCCCGTTGAGGTTGGCTGTCCCCTCAAGGATTAAATTCTCCAGATTCGCGCCCAGCGTATAGGAGATGGAACTGCGCACGGTGTCGAGTCCGGCGTCGGCGTTTTCGACGATCACGTCGCCCGCCTCATCGACGTAATACACGTCGTTGCCCAGCCCGCCCTGCATGCGATCCGCGCCGCGGCCGCCATTGAGAGTATCGTTACTAAGGCCGCCCAGCAGCAGATCGGCGCTATCGCCGCCGAGAATCAGATTCCCGTGATCGCCGCCCTGCAGCTCATCTTCAAATGCCGTCCCTTGCACAATCGCAACCATTCTGTCCTCACTAATATCTCGTCTTCTCTAAACCAGTCGTTTGGACCGCGACGCAACAGAGGCATCGGTCCACATAATTTGTCTATCGACGAGGCCCCCTTCTTCTGAAGGGTGTCGAAGCATGATTTCTGAGAATTCCCAAAAATCGCCGTGAGGGGAGGGAGCCGCGGCATTCACAAATGTTTACGCCATGGCGCCGCTTGCGGCAAACGCCGTCGCTGCCTGAGTCGCATGATCTTGACGCATTGCCTGAATCGCATATACTGACCAGACATCGTTTTGCATCAGGTTTGCCGCCGTGTCTTTGACGATCTTTTCTGCGCCCCCCAGCCCGCTGACCCTCGCCATGCCCTGTATGGCCATGTGTCTGCGCGCGCGCGGCGAGGGCGAGAGGATCTTTGTGATTCACTGACGCATTTCAGCGTCTGACATCTCCGAACCCATCGCCTCGTGGCGGTGGGTTTTTTGCTTCCGCATTTTCGCTGACGCCCCAACAGGATCGCCCTCATGTCGCTTCTCAACGTTCAATCGCTTCTCAACGCTCAAACCATTGCCACCGCCTTTATCGCTGCGGCCCCGCGTTCGGTCGGCGGCGCGTTTCGCATCTGGGATGCGGGCAATCCTGCGCTGTTGCAGCAAGGCGTCACGCCCAACCGGACGCGGGTTGTCCGGCGCGAAGCGACCTCCGTGGCGCTGGCGTGGACGTTTGGGCTGTTTACGTCAGCGCTCGCGCAAAAGCTGACACACACGCTGCGGATGTCTAAAAACGGCGCGACGTTGGGCGTGGCGATCGTCAGCAATATCCTGGCCGAGGTCGTGGCGCGGGCGGTCGCGTATCGCGGCGTCAGCGCGGCGGGGTCGTCAGGACAGGCGGGGCAAGCGCAAAACCTCCCGTCCGTCAGCCGCCCTCCAGAGACGGCTTTAGACGGCTTGGGCCGAGCGTCGTTCGGGGCGACCCCGCTCAGCGCGCCGCCTCTGTTTCAGCGCATGGCGCAAGCCGCCGCGCCGTGACGGCTGGACGCCGCCCCTTGATTTTACAAATATTTACAGCGCGACGCTGTCCGAAAGCGTCTCAGGCGCGCGGATCGCCGGGGAGACGAGCCGGCTTGCCCGCTGGCCATAAGAACGCCTCCGGCGCTGCCATAGGCAATCAAGCGTTTCTTACGCGCCTTGTCTTTGTTACAGTAGACGCCTGTCGCCCACACAGGCTTTGCGCGGCCCCCGACGCCGGCGCGCGCGAAATCTCCCCGATTGCGACGGTTTGTGCGTATTAGCAAATTGCATAGTAGCAAGTGATGAACGATGAGGATCGACTATGGCCACCAAACGCGTGTACCTGTTTGATGAAGGCAACGCCAGCATGCGCGACCTGCTGGGCGGCAAAGGCGCCAATCTGGCGGAAATGACCAATCTGGGCCTGCCCGTGCCCCCCGGCTTTACGCTGACTACCGCCACCTGTAACGAATACCTCGAACTCGGCGGACGCTTCCCCGAAGGGCTGCTCGACAGCGTCAAGCAAGCCGTCGCTGCGGTCGAAGCCAAACTGGGCCGTACGTTTGGCGACGCCCAGAATCCGCTGCTGATGTCGGTCCGCTCCGGCGCCAAGTTCTCGATGCCCGGCATGATGGAGACGATTCTCAATCTGGGGCTCAATAACCAGACCATTCAGGGCCTTATCGCCCAATCCGGCAACGAACGCTTTGCCTGGGACAGCTATCGCCGCTTTCTGACCATGTTTTCGAGCGTCGTGCTGGGGATTCACCGCGACGAGTACGAAGAGATCATGGACGAGATGAAGCGCAAGCGCGGCGCGAAACTCGACACCGATTTAAGCGCGGCGGATCTCAAGGAACTCACCGCCCAGTATCAGGCCCACACCGAGAAGCGCCTCGGCAAGCCGTTCCCGCAGGATCCCATGACGCAACTGCAAATGGCCATTGAGTCGGTCTTTCACTCGTGGAATATTCCGCGCGCCATTGCGTACCGCAACTTCCACGGCATTGATCACACGCTGGGAACCGCGGTGAACGTGCAGGCGATGGTCTTCGGCAACATGGGCAGCGATTCGGCCACCGGCGTGGCCTTTACCCGCAACCCGGCCACGGGCGAAAACCTGATCTACGGCGAATACCTCACCAACGCCCAAGGCGAAGACGTTGTTGCCGGGATTCGCACGCCCAACAAAATCTCCGAGCTGGAAAAAGAAATGCCGGAGATGTATCGCCAGTTTATGGAAATCGCCAACAAGCTGGAAAAACACTATAAAGACATGCAGGACATGGAATTCACCATCGAAAAAGGTCGCCTGTTCCTGCTGCAAACCCGCAACGGCAAACGCACCGTCGCCTCTGCCGTGCGCACCGCGGTTGAGATGGTCGGCGAAGGGCTGATCAGCAAAGAGGACGGTATGTTGCGCGTCGACGCCAACCAGTTGCCGCAACTCCTGCTGCCGCGCTTTGACCAGGCGCAGAAGGCCGAAGCCGAAAAGTCGGGCCGTCTGCTGGCGCGCGGCATCAACGCCTCGCCCGGCGCTGCGACCGGCGTCATCGTGTTCTGCCCCGATGAAGCCGTCGAACGCGCCAGCAAAGGCGAAGACGTGCTGCTGGTGCGCGTGGAAACCAGCCCTGACGACGTCCATGGGATGATCGCCGCACGCGGCGTTCTCACCAGCCGCGGCGGCAACACCAGCCATGCGGCCGTGGTCGCCCGTGGAATGGGCAAGCCCTGCGTCGTCGGCTGCGAGTCGATTACCGTGGATATGAAAGCCGAAGCCCTGATCGCCAACGGCAAGACCCTCAAATCGGGCGACCTGCTGTCGATTGACGGCTCGACCGGCGAAGTTTACGAAGGCCGCATCCACACGCTGCCGCCGGAAATGAACGCCGATCTCGCCACGCTGATGGATTGGTCGGACGGCTATCGCCGTCTGGGCGTGCGCGCCAACGCCGATACGCCGGAAGACGCCGAACGCGCCGTCGAACTCGGCGCCAGCGGCATCGGCCTGTGCCGCACCGAGCACATGTTCATGGCGGCCGAGCGCCTGCCGGTCGTCCAGGAAATGATCATCGCCACGACGACCGAAGCCCGGCAAGCGGCGCTGAACAAGCTGTTACCGATGCAGCGCGACGACTTCAAGGCGATTTTCAAGTCAATGGCTGGCAAGCCGGTGACGGTACGTCTGATCGACCCGCCCCTGCACGAGTTCTTGCCCAAGCGCGACGAGCTGGTGGAAGAAACCGCGCGCCTGTCGATTCAGTCGCCCAACAGCCGCGAGCTGCAAGAAAAGCAGGATCTCCTGAAAACCGTCGAAACGCTCTCGGAAGCCAACCCCATGATGGGTTTTCGCGGCTGCCGTCTGGGCGTCATCTACCCGGAGATCGTCGCGATGCAGGTGCGCGCCATTTTTGAAGCCGCCGTGGCGCTGAAAAAAGCGGGCGTTGACGTCAAACCCGAAATCATGATCCCGCTGGTCTCGGACGCCTCCGAGCTGAAATTCACCAAAACCAAGCTGGAGGCCATGGCGCAAGAGATCATGAACGAATCGGGCGTGCAGATCGATTACGCCTTCGGGACGATGATCGAGATTCCGCGCGCGGCGCTGACGGCGGATAAAATCGCTGAGCACGCCCAGTTCTTCAGCTTCGGCACCAACGACCTGACGCAAATGACCTACGGCTTCAGCCGCGACGACGCCGAGGAGAAGTTCCTCAAGCGCTACCTCGAAATGGGCCTGTTTGAAACCAACCCCTTCGAGGTCCTGGATCGCCAGGGCGTGGGCCAGCTCGTGGAAATCGCCAAGGAAAAAGGCCGCTCGGTCAAACCCAACCTCAAGTTGGGCGTCTGCGGCGAACATGGCGGCGAAGCCCGCAGCGTACAATTCGCCCACTTCGTCGGGCTGGATTACGTCAGCTGCTCGCCCTTCCGCATTCCGGTGGCGCGTCTGGCCGCTGCCCAGGGCGCGATTCTGGAAAAACAAAAGAAAAGCGACTTCATGCTCGCCAGCGTGTAACCCGCACGCGGGCGCACTCAGCGCTTCATGTCGAACCGGCGGCCTTGTTCAACGAGGCCGCCGGTCGGCGTTTTGAGCGCGTCTGTCGCGACGCGCGGCGCACGGCCTCTCACAGGGGCTTCTCACGCCGCCGGGCATCGCTCTGGAGAGAGGCGGCTATTCTATTGATGAGGACCCACGGTCTCGTCGCCGAGAAGGCCGGGACGGCCTGTCGCGCGCGGGAAAAAATTGGCAGCCGCCTCACGGGCAGCCCCAGCAACAGCCTGAATTCTCGCTAAGAAAGATTCCAGCCGCGACGGCGCCCTGGGCAACGTCCGCGCCTCCAGAACATCCAGCAGCGGCGCGGAAAGACGCGGATCCACCACCGTCTCAGCCGCCTGCAAGTCATTCAGCAGCGCCGTTAACGAGGGGATGGACAGAGCTTGCGCGCGGTCGCACAGCTCCCGACTCAGACGGGCCGCTTGCGTCTGCGGGAGCGATTCGGGCAGCGCGGCGCCCGCAACCCCGCCAGTGAACAGATCGGGTAACGAGACGGCCGGGTCGGCCAGCGCGGCGAGAAACGCGTCAAAGCGCTTTTTTGGGGCCAGCGACCACGCCGTCCGGGCGTTGACGTCCTGCAAACGCGCGGCATGATCCGAGCTCAGCGCCATGCCAAAATGCGCCCGCGCAGGCGTCTGGGGCCTGTAGAATGCGTCCGGCAAAGACGAAGAAGGGGAAAGGGCTGTTATCATCACAGGGGCGGGCCAAAATCGGGGGAAACGCGGCGCGCGCCGAGGCGACGTACAAGCAGACCTGTGCAGCGCGTCCACCCATACTGTCTCATGGAAGCCCGGGGTGGTCGCGCCCTCAGCGCCGAAAGAACGACAATTGTAATATATCTTAAAATTGCCCCAAAAGCACTAGCCATGGGGAGGGAAATAAGATATAATTTTTATATATGTATGGGGTTTACGCTTTGTTTGTTTGACATGTAAAAGAGGCTAATCGCGATCATGTGGGCCAACGCGCCTTCTTATCGTTATGCGCCATTTTTTATGGCGCTTCTGGGAAATCTGGGGCTGTTCAGCACCCTGATGGACGCGCTGTACGCCGACTCCGAGCAGAAAGTCCGCGCGTGGGCGAGTTATTTTAACCGGTTCTGGTTTCCGGTGCTGATGGAGCGCGTCATGCGTCGAAAAACGCCTCCAGAGACGGTTTCAGGCGCTCATTCAGCCGACGGGCCTGACTTGAACCCGGTTGAGAGTGCGCTGGCGCTGGTTGATCATTTGATCGCAATGCTGCAAGCCCCTGCTGATGGGCGATCGCGGGCGTCTCAGCATCTCCAGTCTTCTGCCGGCGCGCCGGATGCGTTTGATGCGCCTGCGCTGGACTATCGCCCGCGCCGCCGGGCGTTTCAAGACGTTGGCGATGGCCTGCTTTGTGCGTCATGGGGTGAGCCTACGCCCAACCCGCGCGCCGAACGCGGAAAATCCCCGCATTTCCCGCGCCAGCGGCTGCTAGAGCTGTTGCAGCGCCAGCGGATTCTCTTGAGCAATCCGGCCTGGGGCAGGCCCAACTACACGGGCTGGTGGCAAGACCCGGCGATTGCCCCCGAGCGCCTCGACGATATCGCCCGGGCGCTACAGCCGCGCCCGACGCCGACGCTGCTGAGCGCGCTGACGCGCGCGGCCGCCCCCCGCCGCCTGATACGCCCTCCCCCGATTTAGCGCCGGCAGAAAATCCGGGCATCCGCCGTTTATCCGGCGTCAGCGATCGCGATCGCCGTCTGCTGAGCCAGTTAAAGCGCGAAGCGAATCCGTCAGAGTCGCGCCCAGAGCCCAGGCGCTTTGGCGACGACGCCCGCCATCCGCCGTAACGCCGGGTCTTTGGCTCTATTCTCTGGCTAAGGGACGCGCCGCGCCCCTATTGGCGTTGGCTTCGATGACGGTTCACGCCCCGCGCCGGAACATCCCTTAACAAATAAAACGTACGCCCACGGCGATAAACGCGACTTATACGCCCTTCCATCGCCGCCCGCCCAGCCGCATCACTAGGCGAGCGCGCGCAAGGCATAGTACAATCGTCAACCGGATGAGACCTTCATCGGGTATTGAAACTGGTAAGAAGAGAAGAGACGTCACCCTCGCGTCATCCATTGCTGCGTTTGTGTTTTATGGAGGCATTTTTGATCATGACAACCATGACCCCTTCTTCCGTAGACGTTCAGTCTCAACGTTTAGGCGCGTCCTTGCGCCATGAAAACGGCCGTTCGCATTGCATCTTCCGGGTGTGGGCCCCGCATGCGCAACAGGTATTTGTCACCGGCACGTTTAGCGATCTGAACTGGAAAGACAAAGCCGTCGCGCTGGAAAAAAACGATGTCGGCGTCTGGTCGGCTGTCGTCGAAGGCGGACAGCCCGGCGACGAGTACCGCATTCAACTCCAAACGCCCAACGGCGACTGGGTTGAGCGCCGTGACCCGTATGGCCGCGAAGTCAACGACGAGCACACCGCATCCATTATCGTCGAGGACGACTACGACTGGCGCGCCCCCGACTTTGCCATGCCCGCCTGGAATGAGCTGGTGCTGTATGAGATTCACGTCGGCACGTTCAACGCCAAGGAGGAAAAACCCTCGACGTTTGACGACTGCCTGAAAAAAATTCATTACCTCAAAGAACTCGGCGTCAACGCGATCGCCATTATGCCCATTTGCGCCTTCCCCGGCGATTATTCGTGGGGCTATAACCCGTCGGATTTCTTCGCCGTCGAAAATATTTATGGCGGCGCCCAGCAACTCAAAAAATTCGTCGACACCTGCCATCAACACGGATTATCTGTCATTCTCGATCTGGTTTATAACCATGCCGGACCGGATAATCTCGATCTATGGCAATTCGACGGCTGGTCGGAAAACGACAAAGGCGGCGTGTATTTCTATCAGGATCACCGCGCCAGCACGCCGTGGGGACACACCCGCTTCGATTACGGCCGCTCAGAAGTCCGCAATTTTATTCACGATAACGTGATGATGTGGCTCGATGAATTTAAACTGGACGGCGCCCGCTTTGACGCCACGGTTTATATTCGCAAGGTTGATCATGTCTCGGTCGACGACGATCTGACCGAAGGCTGGAGCCTGCTGCAATGGATTAACGAATCCAAAAACGAGAAATTCCCCGGCAAAATTACCATTGCCGAAGATATCGGCAGCGAGCCGTGGGTGGTTAAATCCGTCGGAGAAGGCGGCGCGGGCTTCGATGCGCAATGGGACACCGAATTTGTCCATGTGATTCGCTCGCAGATTATCGCCCCCAACGATTCCGACCGGTCTATGAATCTGGTGAAGCAAATCGTCGAAAAGAAATACAACGACAACGCGTTTCAGCGGGTCATTTATTCAGAATCGCACGACGACGTGGCCAACGGCAAGGCGCGCGTGACCTATGAGATTGATCATGAAGAAGGCGATAACCGCAGCTTCTTCAGCAAAAAGCGATCGATTCTCGGCGCGGGCGTCGCGCTGACGTCTCCCGGCATTCCAATGATTTTTCAGGGCCAGGAAATGCTGGAGAACATGTGGTTTGAAGACACCGATCCGCTGGATTGGTTCCTCGCCAAAAAATACAAGGGGATTATTCACGCCTACCGCGACTTAATCAAACTGCGGCGTAACGTCCACGGGACGACGGCAGGATTAATGGGCCATCACTGCGACGTGTTCCACGTCAACGATGAGCAGAAAGTCATTGCCTACCACCGCTGGAACAACGGCGGCGCGGGCGATAACGTCATCGTGGTCGCCAACTTCGCCAACATCCCGCACGAAAACTACAACATCGGCATGCCCAAACCCGGCCTGTGGAAGGTGCGCTTTAACAGCAGCTCCAAGGTCTACGACCCGTATATCGACGATTTCGAGAGCGTCGACACGGAAGCCTACGAGGCCGAAAAAGACGAGCACGCATGGAACGCCAACGTGGGCCTCGGCGCCTACGCCCTGGTGATTCTCTCGCAAGACGCGGCCTAAGCGCCCCGTCTCGCCCCGATTGCCGCAAGGCCCGCACGATTCCAGTGCGGGCCTTGCCTGTTAGGATTCTACAAAAGCCGCTCGTGGCGAAACGGTCGCGCCTGCTCACCGACGTAACGGGCCACGCAATGACCTTCTCCCCGCAGCAGATACTTGTAAATCACCAGCCCGTCCAGTCCAACGGGACCGCGCGCATGGGTTTTCGCCGTGCTGATGCCCACTTCCGCGCCAAAACCGAAACGAAACCCGTCGGCAAAGCGCGTCGAAGCGTTGACAAAGACGCAAGCCGAATCCACGCGCCGCGTAAACGTCTCGGCTGCCGCCGCCTCCTCCGTAACGATAGCATCCGTATGATGCGAGCCGTGGCGGTTGATGTGCGCCATGGCCGCCTCCAGAGAATCCACGATAGCAATGGCCAGCGTGTTTTCGCCGTATTCGCGCCGCCATGGGTCGTCGCCCGTAGACGTTTGCGATGCAAGCGGGTCGCTCAGCGGCTCGGCCTGGAGTCCGCGCGCCGTCAGAGCCGCAAGCGCTCGCGGACAGGCCTTTAGGGCGATAGGAACAGCGGCCGCGCGCGGGGCGAATCGATCCAGAAAGGCGTCGGCGATGGCCGCATCCAGCAGCAGGGTTTCCGCCGCATTACAGGCCGCCGGATACTGGATTTTGGCGTCAATCGCCAGTTCCAGCGCCTTGTCGAGATCGGCTCGCGCATGGACGTAGACGTGACACACCCCGTCCGCATGGCCCAGCACCGGGATGCGCGTGGCGGCCATAATCGACTGCACCAGCTCATTGGATCCGCGTGGAATCACCAGATCGACGTATTCGGGAAACGCCAGCAGGCGCCGAATTTCATCGCGCGACTCGAACAATTGCGCCCAGTCGGGCGGCAGCCAGGGGCAGGCGTCTCCAAGCGCTTTGACCAGCGCCATAAAAGCCCGATTCGAATGCAGCGCTTCACTGCCGCCCTTGAGTACCACGGCATTGCCGCTTTTCAGCGCCAGCGACAGAATCTGCGGGATCACGTCCGGGCGCGATTCAAAGATAATGGCGATCACGCCCAGCGGGACCGACACTTTCTCCAGCGTCAGACCGTCATCGAGCCGCGTGCGCAGCGACACGCGCCCCACCGGGTCTTCGAGCGCGGCCACGTCGCGAATCCCGCTCGCCAGTTGCGCCAGCTTGCCGCGATCCAGCTTCAGGCGCTGATACAGGGCCGGTTTAATGCGCCCGGCCTGCGCGTCCAGATCGCGCTGATTCTCGCCCAGCAAGCGCTCGGCGCCCGATTCGAGCAAGGCGGCGAAGGCTTCCAGCGCCTGATTCTTCTGCTGCGGGCTGAGCGTGGCCATCGCCCACGAGGCCTGACGCGCGCCCTGCAAACGCGCAGCCATCTCGTCGTCGTGCGTTACGGCCACGGCGGCCGTCTGTTCTGCGGACGTCATCGGGCAAATCCTCCAGCAAATTGGGGCCGGGCTGCGCCCCCGGGCGGCGGCCTTGGAACGCCAAGGGTTACGTCTATTGTATGAGAAACCATAACCTTTTTTTAACCCGAAATCAGTCAACTCCGGCCAAAAAAATGTTTTTAATAACATACAGGGTCTGAGTGAACGTCAAGTGAATGAGGTGGAGATTTGGAAATGACAGATATGTTTGAACGCGTGTTACCGTTGCTGCATCAATACATTCTGCTGGGCACCACGATTGCCAACGCCAACGCTTATTATCGCGGTCAATTAATTTCCGTAAACGAAAAGAGTTTTGAAATGCGGCTTTATTCCGCCGAAGGGGAATATCAGGGTCGCCTGATCGCCCCGACCATGGCGATTAGCAGCGTACAAGCCGATACGCGCGAGCTGCGCGAATTGTCGCTGCGCGTTAAATTCAATATGACGTGTGAACTCGAAGCGATGGTCGCCAGTTCCTGCGTCTAACGTCTGAAAGACGATCCATTTTAATCGGGGAAATCTCGCTTTTTTGTCTCGATAAGGGATGGAATGGGGACCATTCCTGCGGACAACGACCCTGGAAACGCTTGTTTCCGGGGCTTCATTTTTGGGGAGCCTGTCACGCGCCGCGCTCCCCCTCTCACCCCTCTGGGTCAAAAGAAAAACCTGGGGAGGAAGGATTCGAACCCTCGAATGGCGGGACCAAAACCCGCTGCCTTACCGCTTGGCGACTCCCCAACGGTTGATGGCATTCTATCGGGGCCGATCGGCGATGTCAATTTGAGGCAAGGCGCTTGAGGCGGCGGGCTTTTCAACGGGCGCAAGTTCGGCTATAATCATGCTCTTGCGCATTCTAACGGGAAGGGTCTATCGAGCAGCGAAGCGCTTGGCGCGTCATCGCGCGCCGCGTTGCTTCTGAGTCGCGTTCTGTGCGCAGGCGGCATCTCCCTCAATCCCCGAGGTTTCTTCAATGGGCGTAGGCCCGTTTGTAAGCGCTGTCGCCAGCGCCGCGCTGGCCGCCGTTACGGCGATACAGTATCAGCAGGACGCCGACCATCAGGCCGGCGAAGTCGCGCGGATTGCTGCGGTGATGGCGCGCGCCTCGCGTACCGCGGCCAATGACCCGGTATTCGAGCCGTTTTGGACGCGCGTGCGCGAGAAAATGACCCCGACGGTCCGTGGGCCGCTGGGCGCTGGCTTTTTAAGCCCCCAAAAAGCGTCCGAGAAAACCTCTCAGCAAGCCTCCGAGCAAGCCGCTCAGGACACCTTCGCCCGTCAGGGGAAAAGCCAGCAGGGCCCTTCGGCTCACCTGCCCGCCGCAACGCTTCAAGCGCCCCCTGCCTTGCGGCAATCGAAATCGCCCCTTACCAAACCCGCCGCCGATTCCAAACCCCCTCGGCTGACGGCGCGCCGCGCCGATGCGATGGCCCAGGCCGAACGGCATGCGGCCGACGTGGAGTCGCGCGCCATGGCCGAAGACGCCGATACCCGCGCCCATGAGGCCGCTCACCAGTCCGCTGGCGCGCATCTGGCAGGCGGCGTGCATTTGGACTTCTCCACCCTGTCGATTCCAATGCCCGATGGCAGCGCGCGCAGCATTACCTACGCCAGCGCCGGGTCTGTTCCCATCGCCGTGCCTTCGCTTCCGGTCGACATGACCCCAGGGCCGGGGGCGTCGGCCAAACTCAGCGCGATTCAAAGCGATCTGAAAACCGCCGAAGCCGCTGCGCTGGCACCCGGCGCCGGATTGTCTTCGGCCGATAGCGCCATTGCAGCGATGGCGGCGAGTATGGCCACGCAGGCAGCTGCGATGATGGCCGCTCTGGAGCAAAAGCCCGCGCCTCAGAACAAGCCCGCGCCTTTTTCGTCTAAAATGCCTGATTTCAGCGCGTTGACGCCGCCTTTTTCGCCCCATCCGGCTTTAGGGCGGGCTAATCGTCCGATTCAAACTCATCTTCATAATCTGCCAGTACGATCCAGTCGTCCGGCTGGCGGCGCGGGGATGCCATGGGCTGCGGTGGGGGCGTCGGCGGGCGATCGCGGCGCGGGCGATCGGACGCAGAAAGCCGTTCTGTCGAAGCGGGTGGCGTTGGTTCCGGGCGCTTCGCTCTAGCAGGCGCCAGCGCAGGCGTCGCGGGCAAGAAGCCGCTGGCGCGTCGAGCCGCTGCCCGTGGTGCGCGGGCGGTAATGGCCTCATCGGCATGGGCGGGATTGGCGGGATTGGCAGGATCAAGTGGACGCTTGCCGCTGAGCGACGCCGCAGACGTCGTTTGCCCAGAAGCGGCCTGAGATGAAAGACACGCGCGCGCAAGAGAATCCAGCGTCTCAGGCTCCGGATCGCCGTCCATGGGCTCATCTTCCAGTAACGCGCCCGATTCTGCCCAGGAAGCGTCGTCAACCGTTTCCCCAGAAGGCTCGTTCAGATACTTGCGGTACAGGTCGTCGAAGGTCGCCTCCAGACGCACGGCGCGATTGGCGCGCTCCACCGGCTGGGTCTGCGCAAATTCGGGCAGATCGGCGACCGGCGTCCAGTGGCGCTCAGCCTGACGGAAGATATCGCGCAAGGCGTCGCGCTCGCCGACCATCTGCGCCAGCAGGCGGCCATTTTCGGCCTGAGCGTCGTTGAAGTACAGGTCATGCCCCTCGTCATCCAGCACCGCCAGCAAGGAGATGGTGCGCGGCGAGGTGGCGATAATAAGCTGACGGCCCCATAAATCCACCCGGTGCAGCGTCTTGCCGCCGCCCAGTTCACGGGTTTCCAGAATATCAAACGCGGGATTCATCTGCCGAACGGCCTCGCGCTGGCGCTGGGTTTCGGCTTGGCGGCGGCGCTCAAGCCAGTCGCGGACAACCCCCAGCAGACCGCCGCCTGATGAGGCCCGGCCCGGTGGTTTTCCGCCGCCGTGGCGTGCGCTCTCCCCTGCGTTCGGGGTGAGCAGAGGCGGTCGGGAAGACGGTCGCGGCGGCCTGCTGCGACTCGATTGAGAAGGCGTCGATCGCGGCGCCATTGCTTGCCAGCCGTGCCGTTGAGCGGAGTTTTGGCCTGATTGCAGCAGGCTGCCCCCACGCCAACGGGGCAGACCGTAGCGCAGCACGCCTACCACCAGTCCCAGGGCGATTAACAGACCCAGCGCCATGCGAATCAGCGTCGCATTGGACAGCAGCGGCTCGCGTCCCCCGATTAACGCGGACAACGGCACGTCATCCAGACGCGATCCAGAAGGGAGCGCTTCTACTGATTGCGGCTGCGGAGCCGTTTGAGAGGGCGTCTGCGTCAGCGGTGGGACCAGCGGCTCAGAAGAGGCGGTTTCGGCGGGGGCGGGGGCGGCCTGCGCCGTCTGTGGGGGCGGCGTTTGTGAGAACAGACTCCGCCGATTGGAAGGCTGGGGCGCAGATGAGACGGCTGCGCGCGCGCTGGGCGCGCCGATCGCTCGCGAGGCCTTTTGCGGCGAGGGCGACGAAACGGGCAGGACCTGAGCCAGAAGCGCCAGCGGAGAAGCCAGCGCGGTCGCGGGTTTCGCCGCCTGAACCCCAGCTGACGGCGCGCCCGGCGCTGAGCGGGCATCAGCGCTTGACGGGGGGGAGGCCCCATTGGCAGCCGAACCCGTCGTCCCCAAGCCAGACGATCCCGGACCCGCAGACGACTCCAGGCGCGACAGGTCTTGAAGGCCCAGTCCGACGCGATCGCCGCGAATGGTGACGGCGGTCGCCCCGTTTTGGCGGGCAATCGACACGCGCGGGCGAGAAGCGGGATCCACGCGCAGGGTCCCCGCCGCAAATCCCTCTGGAAAGGCCTTATCGGGCAGCAGAATCACCATCCGCGAGGGGTAGCGCAGAATTTGCGCATCGGGGGCCAGCGACGGGTCGAGCCGGACCTGCATCGACAGATCCGCGCCTTGCGCCACGACCAGACGTCGGGAATCCGCGAGGGCCGGCCCGGCGAAAAGCAACGCCAGCGCCAGCGCAAAAAGGCCGCCTGTCATCGAAGCGGGCGGCTGCGCGTTGAGCGCGTCGGGGTGATGGCGTCTAAACCGTTGGCGGGCCCGCATCCAGCGTCGCTCCCTCTTGCCGGAGGAGGAAAGGCTTTATTATACGACGAAAACCCCGCGCACAGCGCGCCGACAGGGCCGACGCATTTCAGCCCGGCTGCGGAAGGACGGGCGCCATGGCCGGTATCAGACGCTGAAGAGAGGGTGTCTAAAGGGCCTTGAGCGCCGCGCGTTGTTCGGCCAGTCGCGCCAGCGCATCAAACGCGGGCGTGCTGGAAAAACCGGCGCCGAATTCCTGAAGCATCGCCAGTCGCACCACGTCGGCGCGCGTCAGGCGCTCCAGGCGGCGCAGACAATCCGGCGGAGTCATAGCCTCGAGCGCCGCCAGCGCGCTTTTTATCTGGGGCGAAGCGGTTTCCAGCGGTTCGCCGCCTTGCAGCAGCCACAGCAACTGGGCTTGCAGGCGGTCAGCGGGCTGGGTTTCGAGGACTTGTTCAAACGAAGGCGACCATCGCATGGCCGGGACGCTCCCTTCCGCGTTCGTCGGGCGAACGGCTGGAGTACAATGAGGAAGACGCATGCCGCGCTCCTTATCCCATCAAAAACCTGATGACGCCCAAAATTGACCCAAGCCCCCGGAATCGATAAAAACTGTTACCTGTGGCCCTTGCGCTGCATGGCCTCGGCGGTTTTAGCCTGTGTTCTGGCGCTGGGCTGCCTGACGCTCAGCGCGTGCAGCCCCGCCCCGGATGCGGCTCTCCGCGCAAAACCCATGCGCCCCTCGATTCGGCTTTCGACCTGGGGCGGCGCACAGGAGATACAGACGCTCCGCAGCCTGCTGAGCGACTTTGAGCGCGAGAATCCGACGATTCGCGTGGAATTGCTGCATATTCCTGAGCAATACTTCCAGAAACTGCATCTGCTGGCCGCCGCCGATATGACGCCCGATGTGGCGTTCATCAACAGTTTGCAGTTTCCGGCGTACGCCCGCGCCGGGCTTCTGGCGGATCTGACCCCATGGATGCGCGCCGAGCGCGGCCTGTCGACAACGGATTTCTATCCGCAGGCGTTACAGGCTTTCTATTTTGCGGCTTCTGACAAACGCGCCCTGGGCGCCATCCCCCGAGACGTGTCGGATCTGGTCGTCTATTACAACCGGGATTTATTCGCGCGCGCCGGGCTCGCGCCGCCCGCCGATGACTGGACGTGGGCCGACTTCCTGAAAACCGCGCGCGCCCTCACCTATGACCGAGACGGCGACGGTCGCCCCGAACAGTTCGGCGTTTCTTTTTCTCGAAGCGAGCCCATTTACTGGCTGCCGTACGTCTGGAGCGCAGGCGGTCAGCTTTTTAACGCGGATCAATCGGCGCTGGCGCTTGATTCGCCGCAAGCGCTGCGCGGCCTCGACTTCTACGCCCGCTGGAGCAGCACGGAGCGGATCGCCCCGCGCAAGGCCGACATTGCCGCCGCCGCCATGAGCCAGTGGTTTTTACAGCAGCGGCTGGCCATGTTCATCAGCGGGCGATGGACGACGCCGGTGTTGCGCGAACAGGCGTCGTTTGCCTGGGATGTCGCGCCGCTGCCGCGCGGCCCTGCCGGGTCACGGGTGGGCATTGACGCCTCTGGCTATGCGATGGCGGCCAGAACGCGCCACCCGAAAGAATCGTGGCGTCTGATTGCCTTCTTAAGCTCGCGACGCGCGCAAATGCGCTTTGCCGCCAGCGGTCTGATTGTCCCGGCCCGGCGCGACGCGGCGCAATCGGCGGTGTTTCTGGACACGCGCCAGTCGCCGCGCAATAGCCGGGCCTTTCTCGAAGCCATCGCCTCGGGCGTTCCTACCCAGTCGCATCCGGCCTGGGGCGAGTTGTCGGAAACGCTCAAACTGGGCCTGGAACCCGTATGGGAAGGCCAGAAAACCCCCGAACAAGCCATCAAGAGCATGGAGGCCGCCACCCGCCGCCTCTTGCGGGACGGAGCCTGATGCGGCGCGCGCGCGAAGAGACTTTCTGGGCCTGGGCGCTGATTCTGCCGACGCTGGCCGGACTGGCCCTGTTTACCTATCTGCCCACGCTGGCCTCGTTTGCGCTGGGCTTTTGTCGCTGGGATCTGCTCAGCGCCCCGCGATGGGTGGGACTGGAGAATTATCGGGCCATTCTGGGCGATCCGCTGTTCTGGAACGCGATGGGCAATACGGCACTCTTTGCGCTGGCTTCCGGCGCGCTGGAAATCGCGCTGGCGCTGGGATTTGCGCTCCTGCTCAATCGCGCCGTCGCCGGGCGCGCGCTGTTTCGCACGGCCTACTTTCTGCCCTACGTCACCCCGCTGGTGAGCGTCGCGCTGGCCTGGGGCTGGATTTACGACCCGGAATTCGGCCTGCTCAACTGGCTGCTGGCCCTCAAGCCGCCGATCGCCTGGCTGTATCAGCCCAACACGGCGTTGGCGGCCTTGATCGCCATCAAGATCTGGAAGAACATCGGCTATACGCTGATTCTGCTGCTGGCCGGCTTGCAGGCGATTCCCGCCAGCGCCATGGAGTCGGCGATGATCGACGGCGCGGGCCGTTGGGGACGATTCTGGCATGTGTTGCTGCCCCTGCTATCGCCGACGCTGTTCTTTGTCGCCATTATCACGCTGATTAACAGCGTGCAGACCTTCGACACGGCCTTTCTGCTGACCCAGGGCGGACCCGAACATCGCACGGATCTGCTGGCTTACTGGATATTCAAGAACGCCTTCGAGTTTTACAAAATCGGCCCGGCGTCGGCCATGGCCTGCGTGATGTTTTGCGCGCTGGCGGCGCTGACCCTGTGGCAATGGCGAATGCGACGGCGATGGGTGCTGTATGAAAACTAACAGGGCGACAGCAAAGCGCATAAAAGCCACGCGCTGGGGCGACCGGCTTGCGTTTCTGGTCTTAAGCGCCGGGGCGATCGCGATGCTCGCGCCGTTCTGGGTGATGCTGTCCACCTCGCTGATTGCGCCCGAGCAGGCGTATCGCTATCCGCCCGCCCTCTGGCCGTCGTGGCCGCCGGTGTGGCAAAACTATGAACGCCTGTTGACCATGGTTCCGATGGGGACGTATCTGACGAATAGCGTCATAACGGCGCTGGCGACCGCGCTGGGACAAACCCTGCTGTGCGCCATGGCGGGCTATGCGTTTTCGCGCCTGCGCTTCCGGTTCAAGAATGCGGTGTTTCTGGCGTTTCTGGCCACGCTGATGATCCCGCCGGCGGTGAATATCGCGCCGCTGTTCTTTCTGATGAAAACCTTCGGCTGGATTGATACGTATTGGGCGCTCATTGTACCGGGATTATTCGGGGCGTTCGGCGTGTTTCTGATGCGCCAGTGGTTTAACGCCCTGCCCGCCGATCTCGAAGACGCCGCGCGGCTGGACGGCTGCTCACCGTGGGGGATTTTCTGGCGCGTGGCGATGCCGCTGGCGCGTCCGGCGCTGGCGGCGCTGGCCGTATTCGCCTTTATCGGCAGCTGGAATAACCTGATGTGGCCGCTGATCGCGACGAATTCGGACGCCATGCGCACGTTGCCCGTTGGGGTCGCCGCACTCAAAAGCGCGTTTCGCGATGTCACCGACTGGACACTGCTGATGGCCGCA
Source organism: Vampirovibrionales bacterium (assembly GCA_016712355.1). Taxonomy (NCBI): domain Bacteria; kingdom Bacillati; phylum Candidatus Melainabacteria; class Vampirovibriophyceae; order Vampirovibrionales; species Vampirovibrionales bacterium. The sequence goes on from JADJRF010000005.1 coordinate 668,019, forward strand.
GGCGTGATTTCGATTATTCCCGTGGCGCTGGCGTTTCTGGCGGCGCAGCGCCAATTCCTGCAAGGCTTGCTCGCGGGCGGCGTCAAAGAATAAGCGCGCGCGATGCAGCAAGCCGCGCCGCTTAGGGCGTCGAAGCTGAAATCGCCTCAGGCAGGGACCGCTTCACTGACCAGCCGCCGGTCTGCGGCGTGCTGATAAAGCGAGACGGATCGTAGCCGAGCGTCTCCAGCTTGGTGAGAATCGCGCGCGCGTCCTCGTCGCTGAGTTGCGGCGTGCGCGAAAGCACCCAGCCATAGCGCCGGTGCGGATGCCCGACAATGGCGTAGCGATAGGCGGTTGGCTCCAGCGCGAGAATCCAGTAGTCGCCGCCGAGCCAGTATTGCCACGTCAGGAGTTTGAGAAAAGAGACTTTCAGCTTGGCGCCGGTTTCGGGGTCCATGACGCGGGCTTCGGCTCTGGCGTCGATGCGCCCCTCGCGCGTGTCGCAGGCATTGAGGACCGACACGCGCCCGTTGGGCTTCAGCGAGTAGGTCGCCGTCGTATTGCCAACGCATCGGCGCTGAAAGTACATCGGCATGCTGGCGATTTCGTACCATTTGCCCATATAGCGCGCCAGATCGACTTTTTCGACGGTTGCAGGCTTTGCAAGCTTCGGCGACTTTTCGCTGGCGGAGACGCCCCAGATGAGCCCGGCGGTAAGCGCCACAAACAGCGCCATGACGCCGTATCCGTATAAGCGTTTCATATCAGACCGTCTCCTGTTTCGGCGATTCGGATGCGTCGAGCGCTCGCGCGCCGCTTGTCTGATTATCGCGGAGATTCGCCGCTTCGGCAATCATAAGACCCCGCAGACCTTGAGACCGCCAAACCCGGAGCAATCGCGAGCCATCACGCGCGTTATGAAGGAGACGCCCCCTCTTCAGAAAGACTCTCCAGATGCTCGCTCCGCTGTCGGTTCGTTTTCAAGGTCAACGTGAAGTGGCGCGCGCCCTGAATTTTGCCGCAGCCATGGCAAGCGATCTCCCCGAACTAGAAGGGAGCAACGATGAAGACTACTTAAAAGGCCTTTTCATGGGACGATTCCAAGGCGTTTTAACGAGCATTTTCCAGATCGAAAAGCCAGCCGTCATTTTAAAGGTCCTGAGAGACAAGCCTCACGTGTGGCTCACTCCCGATCTCAAAAGCGGCCGATTCCTCGAAATTCTGAGTCGGGGTAACGAAGATCCCCGCACGCGAGAGCCGCACTGGCAGCATATTGAAAGCGCGATCGAGACGTTTTTTACCATGTGTGGTCATACGGCGCTGGCCATCCAGCCTGAGAGCGCGCGCCTAGCCATTCTATCGGCCCTGAAGACCTGTCAGCAGACGCTGGAAAAGCAGTTGGTCGCTAAAAGCCGCGCGCGCGTCGTGATCGCGTTCCCGGACCGAAAGCGTTAGTCGGCGCGTCGGCGGCGGGATTTTGCTAAGATAGCCGTATGCAATGCATTGGACGACTTCGGGTTTCTCTGGCCGTGGGGCTGGCGCTGTGCGCCGTGGCGCTGACGATGACGCCTTTCGCTCAGGCCGGAAGCGGCGTTTCTGACGTGGAGACGGCGCTGAACGCCCGCTTTGCCCACACCCCATGGACGCTGGCCGCAGCCGACGCCACGCCGCTGACGCTCCAGCAAGCCCTGGACCAGACGCTTGAAAACAACCCGGATATTCAGGCGGCGAAAGAGAAAATCAGCGAGATGCAGGCCAAACGGGCCATGGTGAAAAATAAACGCCTGCTGTTCTTCTTTCGGTACTTTAACGCTAGCTTTTTAGAAGGGTCGGCTGAAAGCGATACGCAGGCGGCGCGCGAACATCTGGAAGCCGTCACGCAGAAAGCCTTGCTGGCGTGCGTCACAGCCTATTATAACGACGTTCGCGCCACGCTGAAATCGTATCTGGATTATCGGCGCATCAGGCAAGGGGTTAAATCCGTGTTGCTCGCCCAGCGTCGCTTTGAGTCGGGCGACGGCACGGGACTGGATTTAATCGCTGAAAAAAGTCTGCTCCTCAAGCGCGATGAAGATTATCAGCAATCGCTGTCCCTGCGGCCGCTGGCGCAAGCGCAACTGGCGCTGGCGATGGGCGATTTCCCCGCCAAAGCGCGCCTGAGGCCAAGTGATTTATCATTTTCGGAAGGTCGCTTTCAAATTCCGCAGTATCAACAGGCGTTTCCGCCACTGGAGACGCTGCTGGCCGAGCCGATCGACAAACGGCCCGACTCGCGCGAGCTGTTTTACCGCCGCCTGTCCATTTATAACCTGCTGCGCGCCAATATCAACCAGTTTGATAAGAACCAGACCCGGCTGATGCAGGCGACGCTGGCGCAACTGGATATGAAACTCAAACGGGCGCGGCAAGCCGCCGAAGCCAGCGTCATTCAGGCGTGGCAAACGCTGACGTTTGCGCGTCAAAGCCTGAGCATCGCCGAAGAGCGCGCCGCGCTGGCCCGGACCGCGCTGCGCCAGGTCCAGATTAGCGAAAAGGCGGGCTTTAGCAGCGAAAAAGACGCGCTGGACGCCCAAGTGCGAGACGACGAAGCGCAAATCGCGCTGATTGACGCCCAACTCGATTATAACCATGCGCAGTTTCGTCTGCTGTACGCGGTTGGCGACTTAACCCCGGATGCGACGCGCGCGCTGGTCTTGCGACCGGTCCGCAACGCGGATCCGTCTCAGGCGGGCTTATGAGCAGTCGACGCCGCGCCCCGACAGATTTACGCGCCTTTCTTCAGGCGTTGCGCGAGACGGGCGAACTGGCCGTAATTGACGCGCCGGTGCGCGCGCATCTGGAAATCGCGGAAATCGCCGATCGCATCAGCAAAGCGCCGACGCCGACGGACAACAAGGCCCTGCTGTTTACCCGCGTGGACGACAGCGCCATGCCGCTGCTCATCAACGCCTTTGGCTCTCATAATCGGATGCTGGCGGCGTTGGGCGTCGATCACTACGAGGCGATTCAGGCGCGGATGCTGGGGTTTCTCAAACCGCCGACGCCCGCCAACTGGTGGGATAAGCTGCTGATGCTGCCCAAACTGGCCGAATTGAATCGCTTTCTGCCCAAGCTCGACCCCGGCCCGGCGCCGTGTCAGCAGGTGATTCTGGCGGATCCGGCCCGTCCCATGCTCGACGCGCTGCCGATTTTGCAGTGCTGGCCGCAAGACGGCGGCCCGTTTATCACGCTGGGCTGCGTCATAGTCAAAGACCCTGCCAGCGGCGAGCGCAACGTGGGCATGTACCGCCTGCAGAAGTATGACAACGTCACCACCGGCATGCACTGGCAGAAGCATCACGACGGGGCGCGCCTGTACGAAGCCGCGCGGCGTCTGGGACGCGACCGGCTCGAAGCCGCTGTGGTCATTGGCCCGTCGCCTGCGGTCACGTATAGCGCCACCGCGCCGCTGCCGCCCGGCATCGATGAATTGCTGCTGGCGGGTTTTCTGCAAGACGCCCCGGTGCGGTTGACGCGCTGCCGGACAATCGATCTGGAAGTCCCCGCCGATGCGGAAATCGTCCTGGAAGGCTATGTGCTGCTCGACGAGCGGCGGCGTGAAGGCCCCTTTGGCGATCATACCGGCTATTACAGCGAAGCCGACGATTACCCGGTGTTTCACGTCAGCGCCGTCACGCATCGTCGCGATGCGATTTACCAGACCACCATTGTCGGCAAGCCCCCGCAGGAAGACTGCTATCTGGGCAAGGCCACCGAGCGGATTTTCCTGCCCCTGCTGCGACTGTTTATCCCGGAAATCGTGGATATGAACCTGCCGTGGGAGGGCGTCTTCCATAATTGCGTCATCATCAGCATCGACAAGCGCTTTCCCGGCCATGCGCAGAAGGTCATGAGCAGCCTGTGGGGCTTTGGTCAGTTGATGTTCAGCAAGTACGTCATTGTGGTCGATGCGCATGTCGACGTGCAGAACCTGTCCAGCGTCGCCTGGCACGTGTTTAACGATACCGACCCGCGCCGCGACATGATGTTTGCCGACGGGCCCATGGATGTGCTGGATCATGCGACGCCGCGCTGGGCCTTTGGCTCGAAAGTCGGCATCGACGCCACGAAGAAATGGGCCGCGGAAGGCTTCGCCCGTCCGTGGCCCGATGAGATAACGATGGACGCCGAGACGGCGTCAAGGGTCAGCCAGCGCTGGCGCGAGTATTTCCCGGCGTAAGCGCGCGGCTGGGAGAGGCGCAGACCCGCCCCTCAGGCAGTCTTGCGCAAGAACGAAACAACCCGATCTTCAAACACGGGCAACTGAAAAGAGAGGATGACGTGATGTCCATTGCCGCCGCGCGCGCGCCAGCGCCCGCCTTGGGAATGAGAAGTCGATCAGAGACTGAAAAAAGTGAGCGTCTCAGCGGCGCGCGGATTAACTGAAGTTCAGCGTTTGCAAGCCGTTCAGCGTGCTGGGATGCAGCGAGGCCGTGTCCAGATTGCCCAGAATCGCCGCGATGTCGACTTGGTTCTTATTCGCCACCGCTTTGCCCACGCTGCGGGGCAGGCCTTCTTCGCGAACCGAATCTCTACCCGCATGCGTTCTAGTAATTTGCGGGCCGACCAGCGCGAATTGAGCATGGGCCGTCGGCCTGTCAACCGCATGCGTTTTGGCGGGTTCGGCGGCGGCGCGAGTCGCTTGCGCGGCCTCGGCGTTGTGTTTGGCAACTTCTCTCTTGGCGACTTCGTGCTGCTTGGGGACAGCGCCAAGTCCGTCGGCCTTACGAATATTGCTCATGATGGGGAGTCTCCTGTGGGCCTCGTCGTCTATCCGTGAGGAAGATGGGGTGGATGGATAGAAGGAGGGCGTCTCTTTTTCTCTATGTGTGTATAAAAACAATATTTCAGGGTTTTGTGCTAGTGAATTGCGCCAAGCTGTTACGTTTGTTCATACAAACGTCGTATCGCCGTCAGATATCGTTGTCGCGTGCGGCGCCAGGGCCAATCTCGTGCAAGCGGGGCATCCGCAGGGGGGGCGTTGCCGTTACAATGAGATGCCACCCCATTGGGACCCCATGATGAACGCAGACAGGCGATAAACGGCCTGGAGGCGAAACCCCTCAAATCAAGACCGGGTGGGGGCTCCGGGGCGGAAACGGCCCGCAAGAGGCGGGCTTATGATGGGGCCTACCGCCCACGGCTTCGGGAGAAAAACGCTATTCGCGCGCTGATTCGACTGTTTCGGCAGTATCCGGTTTTCTTTTATCACCGGCTGTTTCCGTTTTTGGGGGCGGTGGCGCTGCTGTTTGGCGTCTACCAGATTGCCCAGCGCAATGAGCCCGCCATTCGCGACGACTTTATGCGCCGCTCGGCCGTTGAAGCCTCGCATAGCAAGGCGACGCTGCTGCTGATCGACGAAGAGTCGGAAGCGCTGCTGGCCGAGCGTTTCAAGCGAGAAGCCCGGTTTCGGCGCTATGAGAATCATCGCGAAACGTATGTCGAGCTGTTTGAGCGCCTGCAGCGCTATCAGCCGACGCTGATTGTCTTTGACAGCGTTTTCTCGCGCCTCAGCCCCGCGCGTGACGGGCCGATTATTGAGCAGATGGCGCAATTTGACAATCTGGTCGTCGGCCATGCCCTGCATTACGCCGATAACAACGCTGCGCGGATTCCGGCCTATTTTCGGCTGGATCTGGGGCTGGTGAATATGGTGACCGACCCCGATAGCGTGGTGCGGGCGATTCGCCCCATTTTTACCCAGCCGTTTGCCGTGAGCGCGCCGGGGACCGATGGGGTGTATCTGGCGATTTCGGTGGAAGCCGCCTCGCGCCTGCTGGCGCTGGAGAGCCAGCGACGCATGGAGGGCGGCGACAGCAACTGGTTTGTCGATATTCAGTCGGACGCGCAAGGCAGCGCGCTGCGGATTTTCCCCGAGCACGCCCCCAAAGGCGGGCGGGTGGCGCCGCTGGATCGTAACGGCAATATTCTGGTGCGCTGGTTTAAAACGCTGCGCGATCCGCAGGCCCTGTATAGCCGCAGTCATTACGCCATTCCCGTTTGCCGCGTGTATGACGCCTGCGAATCGGGTCCGCGATCGCTGACGGCGCAAGACAAGGCGATGCTGCGCGATCGCGTCGTGATCATCGGCTCGTCGTCGCTGACACACAGCGATTTTCTGCGCACGCCGATGTCGGCGCGGCATCTGGGCGCAGATATTCTGGCGACCGGCATTGATAATTTATATGACCAGACCGTGATGCGCCCCTTGGCGCCCTGGCAGAACGCGGCCCTGCTGATTTTATTCGCAACGCCGATTTTCTACCTGCGTCTTAAGCTGCAACGACTGGGCCCGACATTCTTATATACCGCCGCCCTGATGATCTTTTTCTACTGGCTGGCGCAAACCCTGTTTGGCTGGGGCATCGTGATGGACGTCCTGACGCCGGAGGTCTTCATGATCGTGGCGCTGGCCGGCGGATCGGTGTTTCGCGAAGTCATGAAGAATCAGGAAGTGCGCGTGTTGCAGCGCAATCTGTCCAAACTGGTGTCGCGAGAAGTGTTTCTGGAAATCCAGAAAATGGACAAGGGCATTCAGGCAGGCGGCAACCGGATGGACGTCAGCGCCGCCTTTGTGGATCTCCGCAACTTTACGCGCCTCAGCGAGCGCCTCTCGCCGACCGATCTCAAAGATATCCTCAATGAGTTTTACACGGAGACCGAGCGGGTGACGATGCGCCACCGCGGCATTATCGACAAATTTTTAGGGGACGGGGTGCTGATTATCTTCGGCGCGCCATGGCCGACGCCCGAGCATGCCGACGAGGCGCTGGAAGCGGCGCAGGATCTCATCGCCGTGACGCGCCAGCTCATCGAAAAATGGAACGCCGAAAAACTCCTGATCCAGAAATACGACGTGCTGCTCGATATCGGCGTGGCGCTGAACAGCGGTAACGCTTTTGTGGGCTTTCTCGGCACGCCTGAACGCGTGGCGTATACTGCGGTCGGCGATACGATTAACCTGTGCGCGCGCCTGCAGGACCAGACCAAGGTGTATCATACGCCGATTATTCTGAGCGAATACACGGTTGCGGCGCTCAAAAAACCCTATCCGCTGCAGGCGCTCGACGTGATTACCGTGCGGGGTCGCGAAACGCCGCTGCAGATCTTTACGCTGGGCGACGCCGCCCGCGCCGCAACGCCCGAAGACGCGCCCCGTCTGGACACAGACGGCGGATCGCAGTAAAGTACAATCGCGGGAAATTGGTCTTTTTTCACGCCGCAGGCCAGAGAAAGCCATCCTTCGCGCCAGACGCTGTTACTTCTCACGCGATTCCGCTTTGTTGGGCCTATTTGGGTTATTGGGCCTGTTTCAGTCAAGGAGAGACGTTTTTCATGAAGCCATCGGCCGACTCTTCCCCCGGTTCGACATCCGCAGCAGGCGCTGATACCGCCGCTCGACGGCTCAAGCTCATGCTCGAAGGCCATCTGGACGGCGCGTGGGCCATCCCGGACCTGCCGCGCTGGTTTCGCCCGGACAACCTCGACGTCTCGCTCGCCCAGGTCATGGATTGCGTGTCGCATAAAGGCTGGATCCAGATGGATCCCGATATGTTCTGGCGCAATATCAGCGATCGCAAAGATGAAATCGAGCAGATTCGCCAGCAGTTTTATCAGACCATGACCCAGCATCAGTTCCATGTCGCTTCGGATTCCGTCTGCGACACCTCCGACGAGGCCTGCCAGTTTAATCTCGATGAAATTAAGCGGCTTCACCCGGATCTGGTCGCCATTGTCGCCAAGGAAAATCCCTTGCGCGATAAGGACGCCAGCAGCTTTATCCTGCGCATCGCGCGCCATGCGCCGTCTTCGGTCCTGGTCATTCGCCGTCCGCTGAAAGATCCGGCGCGCATGCGCGTGCTGTTCGCCACCGACGGCTCGGAAGTGTCCAATCACGCGGCGGCGCGCCTGCCTCAACTGCTGCGGACCGACGCGATGGACGTGACCGTCATGACGATTCTGGAGAACGTCGCTTATATGGAAAATCCCGTCATCGCGCCCTATGTTAACGCAGAAGCGGTAGAAGAGGCGCTGCGTCAGAACGGATCGATGATTGTCGAGATGACGCGCGATGTCCTGCAAGCCGAAGGCATCAATGTGGTGGATACCAAAGTCGCCTGCGGCGCGCCGAGCGCCGAACTGCTGCGCCAGGCCGACGCGCTCGACCCGGATCTGGTGGTGATGGGATCTCACAACCGCCGTGGTTTACCCGGCTGGCTGCTGGGCAGCGTCAGCTACCGCATGGTGCAATCCAGCCATCAATCCGTTCTGGTGGTGCGCTAACCCCCACAAGCGGATGGACAGAGCGCTTGCGCCTCCTGACGCAATTCCGCGACAACCTCCTCAATGACCCGCTGGATGAACGCTAGCGGGGGTTCCGCTGGATGGGGATGGGGTGCTGTCGGGGCGTGATAAGAACCCAGAAGTTTCTCTGAGACCGTTTTTTTCCAGAACGGCAGCCCTTTGCGTTTTATGCGGACAGCCTCAATAACCTGAACCGGCGGATCGCCACCATCAGCGCCGCGCGCGGGGGCATCAGAATTTTCATGACGCTTGTGGCTGTATCTTAATTCAATATCGACCGGCAGCAGGTCTTTTGCTGTTCGAGCGGCGGCCTGCTGCGCTTTGCGCAACCCGGCATCCCTCTTTAAGGAGGGGTCTAGTACCACACGGCCGCTGAATCGGGGCGCTATCGTCATATTCATGGAGGCATGTCTTCTGCTAAGGGATATCTCTCCCCATGAAACGCGCTTGCAGGGCGACAATTGCCTGAAAATTCCGAAAATCGCAGGCCTTAGCCTGAGGCCAGTAATGCCGCCAGATCCTCGGGCGTGTCGACGCCGATCGCCGGGCGGTCGACGGTTTCTACGTAAACGCGCAAGCCGTTTTCCAGCGCGCGTAACTGTTCCAGCTTTTCAATTCCTTCCAGGACAGAGGGCGGCCACTGCGTAAAGCGCGCCAGGGCCTCGCGGCGATACAGATACAGGCCCAGATGCCGCAAGCCCGCCTGCGAAAGCGCTTGAGGCCCAATAGGACTGGCGGCGTCCTGCGGGTCGCGCCGCCACGGGATCGGCGCGCGCGAAAAATACAGCGCCTCGCCGTCGCCGCGCAAGACGACCTTGACGATATTGGGATCGCTTGTAATGGAATCCCTCTGGCAAGCCGCTATCGGGCTGGCCAGCGTGATGATATCCGCCTGAGGCCAGCGCGCGCGGGCCTTCAGCGCGGCTTCCAGATGCGCAGGATCGATCTGCGGCTCGTCTCCCTGTACGTTGAGAATCCAGTCGTAGCCCGCCAGCGTTTGGGCGACTTCCCAGGCGCGATCCGTGCCGCTGGCGTGATCGACGCGCGTCATACGCGCATCGGCGCCGAAGGCCGTCGCCGCCTCCAGAATCCGTGCGTCATCGGTTGCGATAATGACGCGATCCACGCCGCGCGCCTGACGCACGCGCTCCCACACGCACTGGATCATCGGCTTGCCATGCACCAGCGCCAACGGCTTGCCCGGAAATCGCGTCGAGCCCCAACGCGCGGGAATCACCGCCAGCACGGCGCCTGTCGCGTCGTTGCCCGTCATTTGGGCCATTCCACCGCGCTGAGGGTGGCATTCTGCGCGCCCACGAACATCCGCGCGCCATGCACGGCCACCGGCGCCGCGATGACGCTGCGCAAGGCCGCCTCGCCCATGCGGCGCCCGTCATGGCTGTTGAGCGCCACCACGCGCCCCGCCCCGTCGCCGGTCACCAGCGTGGACTTACCCATCAGCCGCAGGGGCGAGAAGATAGCCGCGTTGAGATCGCGCTGCCATACGCGCGATCCGCTTTCCAGCGCCACGCAGCCCACCGCGCCGTTGATATCGCCGACCATGACGTCGCGCCCGACGACAATCGGGCTGCCCAGCATCGGCGAGCCGCTGGTATAGCTCCATCGCCGCTCGCCATCTTTGACATCCAGCGCAAACAGCGCGCCGACGCCGCTGCTCACCAGCAACACATCCGGCGTCAAAATGGGGGCGGCGGTCAACGGGCCCTCTACCTCGCTTTTCCAGAGGGTTTCGCCCGTTTCCAGATTCAGGGCCGTCACGCCGCCTTCAAAATCCACGGCGTAGGCGGCGGTTTTACCGGCCACCGGCGAGGCGTTCAGCAGCCGTTGGGCGTCGTAGCGCCAGCGCAGCTCGCCGGTTTGCGCATTGAGGGCGCTCAGCGCGCCGCTTTGATCTGCCACCAGCAGCAAACCGTTTTCGCACGGCAACGGGGCGGCCGTCACGGGCCCGCCGAGTTGAACGCGCCAGCGTTCGCGCCCGTTCGCCTTCTCCAGCGCGATCGCCTCGCCAGACGCCAGAGCCACAAAGACGTGGTCGGCGCTGAGCGCCGGGGCGGCCTGCGCGCCCGCCTCCCGATCGGGCGGGGCGGTTGGTTCGCCTTGCGACGCCTCAGTGGAGGCTTTTAAGGTTTTTTGCCACAGAATGCGGCCATCGCGCGGATCGAGGCTGTACAGAACGCCCGCCTGACTGAGCGCAAAAAGACTATCGGCGTCGGCGACGGGTTCGGCGGCGACCGGCCCGTCCAGACGGGTTTGCCAGACAATTTTACCAGCCGCCAACGGCTGCGACGATTTTTTGTCGGCTTTTTTCGCGACAGGCGCTGCTTTTTTATCGGGCGCAGGTACGGCGGCCCGACGTCGCCAAAACGACCCGCGCGCGCCAGAGTCCACAGGCGCAGCCGTCAGCGAATCTGTGGGCGCAGCGGCCTGAGCGTCGCCCTGAGCCTGTATCGCGCCAAGCGCCATGAATCCCATTATCAGAAATTTAAACGCCCATCGGGGGTATGTCATCGCCATCGCCTCCACGCCATTTGCGCCACGCCCGTTATTATCCCCGCCCATGACGCCCCGCACAAGCGCGCAGGCATGCGAGGGGCATTATTTAATAGAATGTAACATTTTAAAGCAAGCTAGCATCAAACCCGCGAATTTGGTTTTTTTATTAATACAGGTTGGGTTTCATCTTCTAAAAGCGCATCTCGCAGGCCGTTTCTCTCCTCGTCTTGATAGGTTTTTGCCTGCCGGAAGCGACATAGCGCACGAATTAGGTTGGGGGGTTCTATCACCATGGTTCAAGTGCTTGTACCAAGTTATGCACAAGGTCCGAATGGGCTCGTCGCAGGGTATACAGCGGTTACGGTCCCTGACAGGGGCTTCGCGCCGGTTGCGACTATGACGCCCTCGACACAAGGCTTCAATTTTACCGGGCAGCAAGGGTTTCAGTTTGGCGGCGATCCGGCTTCGCAACAGGTAGCGGCTTTGTATCAGCAATACGGCCCTTCAAGCGCGGGGTCTCTTTATCAAGATGTGATGGCGCTGCTGGGCAATCAAAACGGCGCGCCCGCCGCCCAAGGAATGGGGCAGCCCATGATGCAGTCGCCAGGCGGTATGCAGCCGCAAGCGCAGATGTTTAATAACTTCGCGAATCAATTTGCGCAATACTTTCAGCAATATTTTCAGCGGATGGATGCGCGCTTGAGCCGCCTCGAAGAGGCTGACGGAGGTAAATCGTCGTCGGTGGAGGGGGATAATAATTCTCCTGGCGAGGCTATCGAAAACAAACGTGAAAAAGCCCATTTAGAGGTAGAAAGTCTTTCAAGCTTTATCGAAAAAATTAAGGAAGGCCATACCGCATTCAAACTGTCCGATGATGCCAAAGTAAAAGAAAGACAAATTAAGTATCTGGATAACCTGCTGGAAAGATGTTCGGACACGGATGAAAAAATTGATTCGGCGCCAGATTTCGCCTATCAAAAAGGTGATATTTTCAATCGGTCTGTTCTGAAGGACATCGGCTTAGCGCTTCTAATGAAAGATCCTCAATGGCGAAAAGAGAACCGGGGTGATCTGGATTTAAGCGGTGTAAAATATGATTTCATTAAAACCACGAATAAAGACCATCAAGCCAAAATGACAGAATTAGAAACAGAACAGAAGACCTAATCAATTCCTTTTTAACCACATAATGCCTTGCGCGGGGAATGCTGGTACAATCGCCAAACCAGCATCCCCGCGAGGCGTTTGATGACGAGCCCCACGATCGAATTGAATGCCGCCACCACGGCGCGCGCCGCCCTGACCGCGCTGGACGGCCATGAGCGACTCACGTTTGAAGCCGACGGCCACATGCTGGCGGTGACGCGAGGCGACATCGCGCGGATGACAGCCATGGGTCTGGGCGATCTCCCGATTGACGCCATCGGCGCGCCGGTTGACTATCCCGGCTTGCCGGACCCGCAAGCCGCGCCGCTTCAGACGCTGGATATTTCGCGTCGGCTGACGACGTATTTTCCGGCCTATGTGGCCGCCGCGCTGTACGAGATGCAATCGCTGTTGCGTAAAGGCGAACTGCGCGCCTATGTCATCGGCGGCAATATCCGCGACTTGCTACTGTATAACGCGCGCCTGCTGGATATTCAGGATGTTGATCTGACCATCGAAGGGTCCGCCATCGGGGCGAGTCAGTTTATTGTGGCGCATTCGCGTAATTTCAGCGTGGAGGCGTGCTATCCCGATTTCGGCACCGTGACGCTGCTGTATAAGCAGGCCCTGCGCTTTGATCTTGCTTCCACGCGCGTCGAGCGCTATGCGGCGTGCGGTGCGCTGCCGGAAGTCATTCAGCGCGGGGCGCCGCTAGCTCAGGATATTATTCGCCGCGATTTTACGGTCAATACGCTGGCAATGGCTGTCCATGAGCTGGGCGTGATTGAAGATCGCGTTGGCGGCATGGACGATATCGCCGCGCGGCTGATTCGCGCGCTGCATCCGTTGTCGTTTTTTGAAGACCCCAGCCGGATTCTGCGGGCCTTCAAGTTTTTGACGCGGCTGGATTTTCAGCTCGCGCCGGGCACTGAGCGGCTGTTACGACAATTCCTGAAATATGGCGACCGAGCCTATCACGGCGGCGGCGAGCGTATCAAGCATGAGCTGCGGAAATTCTGCGAGGCGGAGGAAACGCCCGTCAAACGCCGGTGGATGGGCTATTTTCGCGAGCGCGGCTGCGCGCGGCTGGCCAATATGACGGCGCCGGATCCCATGGCGCTCGATCCCGCTGACGCAGAAGCCGCTGGCGCGCACGCCCGCGATGCGATGGCCTGCTATTGGCGTCATTATCCGCTCTTACGCGAAGCGCTGGGCGAAACGTCGCTGGGCCCGGATTTTCGCTGGCGACTGTTCCTGTGCTTTATTTTCGGCGGGGCCAGCGGGAGCGATCTGGCGCAGACGGCGCATCGACTGGGGTTGACGCGTGTGGAGCGTGAACAAATCGTCCATTATCGTCAATTGCTGGATCTTGGCGGTCTGGATCGCATTCAGGAATCGTCGTCGCCGTACGAGGTGTATACGGCGTTTCACGACCGGCCGCTGTCGGCCGCTGTCGCCGCCGCCGCCGTGTATTACGACGATCGCCCCGCGCGGATGAAAACCGTTTTACTGGCCCTGCGCGCCTATCGCGACAAGTACGCGGGCCAGCGCCCTGAACTCAACGGCGACGACCTGCTCGATCTGGGCGTACCGCCGGGCGAAGCGATTGGCGAGACCCTGCGGGATCTGCTGAAGCTGAAGCTCATGGGCCGGCTCAAAGATCGCCTGTCTGAAATTCGCCACGTGCGGCAACGGCTGGGCTTGCTATCGAACGAGCCAGACCCGGGCCCGGCCCCGCCGAATGAGCGCGACGACCCGGAAGACGACGACGCATGACGTCACCAGCCGCCGACTCCGCCGCCGCGCTGCGCGAAGGCGAACTAATGGCCGAGGGGCTGCTGATTTTAGGCGCGCATGCGGGCAGCGGCAAAACGGTCGCCGCTGCTGGCCTGACAGCGGCGCTTTATGCCAGCGGCGCGCAGGCGATGGCCTTTAAGCCAGTGATGCTCGCTCATACGCCGGGCGGCGGCGACAGCGCCATGGCCAGCGTGGACGTGCCGCATCTGACGCGGGCGCGATCCTCAGATGCCTCTTGCGCATCCCGGTCGCTGACGCCCTCTCCGCTGATCACGTCTCCGTGGGCCGCCTCGCGCGCAGGCGATCAAGCCTTTCTGAGTCGCGCCATCGATCCGGCGCTGGCGCAAGCGCTGCCCGAGCCGATGGTCGCGGATCCCGCCAACGATATCAGCGCCTCAGACTGGGAAGCGCTGCTGCGCCGCTGTCGCCGCCTGCCCGCGCCCTGCCTGTTTGAAGCCGCGGGCGGGGTGGGTGCGCCGTGGGGCTGGCGCCGCGAGGAGGCTTCGCAAGCGTTGACCCTGGTCGACGCCATGGTTTTTGCCCGCGCGCTCGGCTTACCGCTTTTGCTAACCGTCTCGAAATCCGCGCAGATGGTTGCGCGGCTGCGGCTGGCCATGGCCTTTCTCGCCGCGCATCCGCTCAGCGTGGTCGGCTGGCTGGCGGTGGAAACCGTCTCGCCCGCCGCCGTCGAGCCGATGGCCGCCGGCGCGTGGGAGCGCGACTGCCAATGGGTCAGCCAGACCCTCATCGGCGCGCCGTTTTTGGGCGTGATTCCCTATAGCCCCGCCGTGAGCGTGCGCGCCGCCAGTCTGGGCAACCTGCAACGCCTGACGGAAGACGCCATTGATCTGTTGCCGATTCGCCGGATCCTGAAAGCGACCGTCACATAAGACATGGCCGCAAGACGTCTTCGCGGACGAGCCTACCGGGTCAGACGGACTCGTCTTCACCGGCGTATTCGGCGAAGTTATTGCGCGTCTCAAGCAAGCGCAGACGGGCAAGCCGCGCCGGAGGCGGAATCTGAGGGGCGAGTTGACGCCAGAAGGCGACGACCAGATTTTCCGCCGTTGGGATGACGCCGCTGAGAAATGGCGCATCGCGATTCAGATCCTTGTGATCCACCCAGCGCAGCAGTGTTTCGCCGACCGCGTCATCCAGCGCAGGCAAATCGGTCAACAGACCGGTTTGCGGGTCCGGTTCCCCTGCGATGGCAACCGTCAGCTCATAGTTATGTCCATGGCCGTTGGGGTTGGCGCATTTGCCGAAAATACGCGCGTTTTCCGCTTCGCTCAGCGACGGATTATACAGCCGGTGGCTGGCGCAAAAATCGTAGCGTCGGTGCAACGTGAGCGCAGCAGCCGAATGAGGGTGACGTTCCACAAAGAGATCCTCGCTTTCATAGAGTCGAATCCACGCCAGCGTCAAACCGGCTGCGCTGACGCGCTGGGCCAGCGCAGGCCAGAGAAAGTCCGCCAGCGTTTCCAGCGACGGCAGGCGGCCTGCCAGAGCGGGCACATCCGCGTTAAGGTCGGCAAAATCCAGCGGGGCGCGCACCACCTCGTCGAGAATCGCCTTGAGATCGCGCAGATTCATCGCCATACCGGTTTGCGGGTCGATGGGGCCGTCAATGGCGGCTTCCAGTTCATAATTATGGCCATGGCGTCGCGCCGCCAGCCCGAAACGGCGGCGGTTTTCGGCGTCATCGGCGCCGTCGAGCCAAAAGGCGTGCGCGGCGCAAAAGCGCGTCTTGCGGGTGATGCGCGCCATGGCGGCTACGGAAACGCCGGGCGCAGGCCTAGAGGCGAAAACCCTTCTTCGTGTCCGGCCCAGGCGTTGTGACCATGGATGCTTTCCAGCGCCTCAACCTCTAGGGCGAAGCCCGCCACGCCGGGCAGATCGCGCAGCAATAAAATGGCGTCGCGCGCGACGTCTTCCACAAACTTGGGGTTGTCATACTGGCGCTCGGTAACGTATTTCTCGTCCTCGCGCTTCAGCACGGGATAAACGGGACACGACGCGCACGATTCCAGCGCGCTGACGAGATCTTCAATCCATACCATCGGATGATCCTCGCCGGGATGATGGGCGCCGTTCAGGGTCTGCGGCCCGTTGTCGGTGGTTTGCATCACGCTCAGCAGACGGATTTCTGCGCGCTGGTTATGCGCGCCATAGTCAGAGATCGCCTTGCTGCACGGGCACAGCGTCGCAATGGGAACGGTCAGGCCCAAAATAAGCTGGAATTCCGGCGCGTCGGGATTGGCGCAGTTTAAATGGGCGTGAAACGAGCAGCGATAGGCCATCGGCGCGCTATGATCGGTCACCGGCGCCTTCTTATCGATAAAATACGGAAAGCTGAGGTCGAGCGCGGCGGCAGGGGCCTCCAGCCGCATCATGGTTTCCTGCAACATGGCGTTGAAGTTGAGGCTCAGCGTATGCAGGCGACTCCATTCCGCCAACTGGATAATAAAGCGCGACATGTGCGCGCCCTTTACCTCCGGGGCAAGACGGGTCGTCATCGAGACGCGGGCGGCGACAGTCTGCGCGCGGCCGTCTTTTTGCAGCAGGCGAAAGGGCATTTGCACATCGCGCACGCCAGCGCGCGCCAAGGCCACGCCGCGCGCGTCGGCGTATGCCTGCACGTCCAGCAAGGCATCCGGCGGTTGCAGGGCGGCGGAAGGGAGATCAGAAGGGCGCAACGATCGAACCTTTCTATTGGTAAGGAAGTCTCGCTCTAGCGTAGCGCATGGCGGCTGATATTTCAAAACCGCCATTGCGCGCACGATTGCCGAATCGCCGCTTGCGTAACGAGACGTAACAATCCGGGGGGGATTATTCAAGAACGGAGCGTCCGCAGTCGATGCCTTGCCCAAGGCGAGACATATTAATCAGGGATGTTGACTCAAAACAGGGATGTTATGGCAATGGCGAAGACCGGGTGGTTAATCGCCTGTCTGTTGACGGGCATGGGATGTTTGACGCCTTTATGGGCGCAAACGGCTGAAGACGCGACGTTGTCGGCGGAAGCATCCGCGGCCCGTCAGCGCGCAGCGGCAGAATCATTTTTTGAGACGATGGGCCGCTCTCAAAATCCGTATATCGCCCAGCGCGGCCGCGAGAATCTCGCCAAACTGCGCACGCAGGCAAGCGATAAGCGCATTACAGTCTCAGCGCCGGTGATTACGCAAACGGCGATGGGCGTGGCCGTGACCTCGATTCTGAACAAACGGGTGGTGGGCGCGTTTCTGGTGGATACCGGCGCCACGTATACCGTGCTGACCCCGCGAATGGCGCGCCAATTGGGCGTGGTGGTCGCCGACAACGCGCCGCGCGTGAGCATTCACACGGCCAACGGGGTGGTGTCTGCGCCCCGGGTTCTTATTGAATCGCTGTCGCTGGGCGGCATTGAGGTGCGCAACGTCGAAGCCGTCGTGCATCCGCTGGGCGATGATCTCTTGCTGGCTGGGTTGTTGGGGATGAATATCTTCCGTCACATGGAGGTGACCATGGGCCGCAACGCGCTGACGTTGACCGCAGAGCCCGTGGTGGACGCAACCGCTGACGCGCTTTCTCTCAACGACGCGGCAACCGGCGGCTAAAGTCTCTTCTCTGCCCAGGGAGCGCGGGCTATTGGACCTCAGGCTCCGCGTCGAACTCGCGAAAGACGCGCATGACCACAAAGCGCGCGCGTGACAGACGCATTGGAACGTCCATATTGTCACGCGAATCCAGAAAAATCCCCTTGCTCGCGCCGGATTCTCCGCACAGGCGTTGCGGTAACGCGATCAGCCGATGCGCAACCGCCTGTGACGTCAACCATTGGCTGGCGTTTTCCGTCATCACGTCTGTCGGCAGCAGAATCAGCATAAACCGTAGGCCCGGCGGGCGTTCTCCGTGGTGCGGCGCGCGAGATCATCATACGCGACGCCGCGCAATTGCGCCACAAATTCAGCCGTCTGCCGCAGCCGCGCAGGCTCGTTGGGCTGACCGCGAAACGGCGCAGGGCTCAGATACGGCGCATCGGTCTCCAGCAGTAAGCGATCCAGGGGAATGCCGGCGGCCACGGCCTGTAACTGCCGCGCATTTTTAAATGTCACATTGCCCGCAATTCCAATGTCAAAGCCGCAGGCGATCATCTCCAGCGCAAACGCCAGATCGCCCGCAAAGCAGTGCATAATGCCGCGCACGCCGGGGGTCTGGCGAATGAGTCGCGCCGCATCGTCTTGCGCCGCACAACAGCCCGCCTTGTCTCGCAGATGGACGATAATCGGGAGATCGCGATCGCGCGCCAAGCGCAGCAAGGCCGCAAAGCAGGTCTGTTGCAGATCTTTGAGCGTCTCATCCCAGTAATAATCCAGACCGGTTTCGCCGATGGCCAGCGCCTTGGGGTGCGCCAGATGCGCCTCGATGGTCGACAACCAGTCGGGATCGTCGGCCACGGATGAAACG
Source organism: Vampirovibrionales bacterium (assembly GCA_016712355.1). NCBI lineage: Bacteria > Bacillati > Candidatus Melainabacteria > Vampirovibriophyceae > Vampirovibrionales > Vampirovibrionales bacterium. Next base: position 686,247 of record JADJRF010000005.1, read on the forward strand.
TCGGTAGGATGCACGGCAATCGCCGCGTAAACCGGATCAAAGCGCTCGGCCAGATCAATCACGGCCTGATAGTTGGCGCGCGACACCGCCGGATTCACCAGAAACGAAAGCCCTTCGGCCTGAGCGCGCGCCAGAACCTGCGCCGGATCCGCATCTCGAGCGATATAATCCAGATGGCAATGCGTGTCGGCCAGCGGCGCAGGCGTCATGGCTTTTTCTTTTTGCCGTCCGGCCCGGCCAGATCATCATCCAGACGCGGCAAAATCGGCCCCGTCAGCCGAATGGGCCGACCCGGCTCAAGGGCGTCGTAGAGGGCTTCCCAGCGCGCGGGCCTGCCGTTGAGCAGTGGCTCTAAACCCGATGAATCCACGTCATCGCCCAGTTGCGACCAGATCTGCGCCGCCATCGATGGACAGACGGGAGATAACAGCAGCGCAATCTGTCGCAAGCGCTCCAGTACGCTGTATAAGACCGCCGCCAGACGTTCGGTTTCGCCGTTTTTGGCGAGCGTCCAGGGCGCTTTCTCGTCTATGAAGAGATTCACGGGCGCGATGATACGCTCAAACAGCGTAAACAGCGCAAACTCAAAGTCGAACAATTCGTATTTATAGCGAATATCATCGGCAAAGCGCGCGACGGCCTCGCCCGATAAATAGTCGGCGTTCGCGCGCCAGGGCGCGGCCAGAAAACGAATGCCCGACTGCGGAAAATGATAGCCGGTTTTCCAGGCGGCGCGCGCTTCTGAGCCTTCCTCCAGCGCGTCATATTCGGCCCGCAGGGCGTCCAGAGCGGCGGCGTCTTCGACGTAGAGGGCGCTCGCCTCCAGTCCGGGCGGCGTCGGAACGCGGCCGTCGAAGTATTTTTGGGTCATATTCAACGCGCGATTCAGCAGGTTGCCCAGATTATTGGCCAGATTGGCGTTGACCCGGCGCTTAAAATCGTCTTCGGTGAAATTGCCGTCCTGTCCAAAAGTCGTCGCCGTCATCAGGTAATAGCGGATGGCGTCCGGGTTGGGCAGCGAAAAGCGCGTCATGAGGTCGTCTGCGCAGACCACATTGCCCAGACTCTTGCTGATTTTAGCGTCGTTGAGATTGATAAAGCCATGGGCGAAAACCGATCGCGGCGGCGCCAGACCCGCCGACATCAGCATGGCTGGCCAATACAGGGCATGGAAACGCAGAATGTCCTTGCCCACCAAATGGCAATCTGCGGGCCAGTAGCGCTCAAATTGCGCGGCATCCTGGCCGAGGCCCAAACCGGTGACGTAATTGCTGAGGGCGTCAATCCACACGTAAATCGTCTGATCCGGGTCATCAGGAACCGGGATACCCCAAGCGACAGAAGTTTTGGGACGGGAGACGCTGATATCTTCAAGCTCTTCCAGCATATTCAGGGTTTCTGCTACGCGAAAGGCCGGGCGGACAAAAGTCCCGCTATCAATGAGGGCGCGCAAGTCGTCTTTGTAGCGGGTGAGGCGGAAAAACCAGTTTTCTTCGGCGACTGGCTCGGGCGCGCGGCGGTGAATGCGGCACTGGCCTTGATCATCCAGATCGCGATCCGTCAGGAAGCTTTCGCAGCCGGAACAATACCGCGCCGTATAAGACGCCTTATAGATATCGCCCTTCTCCACCATTTGACGCCATAGCGATTCCACGACAGCGTAATGCGCCGGTTCGGTGGTCCGAATAAAGCGATTATGACTGAGATGGAGCGATTTCCAGGCTTGTTGAAAGCGCGCCGCCATGGCATCGACATACGCGGGCGGGGTCAAGCCTTGAGTGGCCGCCGTCTGGGCGACTTTGGCGCCGTGTTCGTCGCTGCCGGTGAGAAAGAACACGTCACGCCCCATCAGGCGCTGGAAGCGCGCCATGACGTCGGCGGCGATTTTCTCGTAGGCGTGGCCCAGGTGCGGCGGCGCATTGACGTAGTCAATGGCGGTGGTAATAGCGTAGGAGGGGCGAGGTGATGGCGTCATCGGGGTATTGTCGCGCAAACCCAGGGTCGGGGAAAAGCGTTATTACAGATTTTTCGGGCTGGTTTTCGCGGGCGCGTTTTTGGCGCTTGTCTTCAGGGGCTTTCTTCTTCGTCTGCTTCAGGAAATTCGGGCTCGAAGTCTTCCTGAACGTCTTGGGAGGCCTCTTGTGGCGGCGTCGTGGGCGCGTCGCGCCAGAGCGCGGCAGATGCGGCGCGATGCGCGGGGGTAAACGCCAGCAAGGCTTTGCCTAGCGATTCGCCATCGCGTATCAGGCCGGTAGGAACGCGAAGACGCGCGTCACGGGCCAACCCTTCCATCAGGACGCAGGGGAGACCAAAGAGACGCGCGGCCTGCGTCTGACGCGTCTCCAGCCAGAGCATCGCCCGCTGGTAAGGACCCAGCGAAAGGGTCACGCCAGCTTCATCGAGCCGAAGGCGAAAAACACGACAGGCCAGCCAGCACAGCAAGGCCAGAAACGGCAACAGGCCCAAACCCAGCAGCAGCGTCGGGAGAAGCGTCAGCATGATCGGTGTCATCAGCAGCGTTAAGGGCAAATGCGCGAAAAAGAAAGCCGGAATCACGACAAGCGCCGACGCTATCAGCGCCGCCAGCGCCACCACGCCCAGCAGACGCGTCACCCACTGCATCAGCAGGGGAAACGACAGAAAAAACGTGTGCGAGCGCAAGTAGGCGCCTCCCTTCATAGCTTGATTATACGGGCTGCACGCCCGGCGCTCTCCCAAAAGAAAACACCCAGATCCGAAACGGACCTGAGTGGTTGACACGAAGATGAGAAAAATCCAATCTACTTGGACAAGGGAATGTTGACTGAATGTGAGTCCATTATACGAACGACCTCCGAAACGGAAGTCGTCCAAAAGGTGTATCTTTTGCTGCCCAAAGGATTAAAATTCGCCGTTTTAAAACGCCGATGTCGCCAGTTGGGCAAGGGATTCGTCGTAGGGAGGGCGGATAATGCCGCACTCGGTAATAAAAGCGGCGATAAAATTTCCGGGCGTGACGTCAAAGGCCGGATTCAGCACAGGCGTATCTGCCGCAAAAAGGGCCGTATGCTCATGATGGGTCACTTCGCGCGCGTCACGCTCCTCAATCGGGATTTCTGCGCCCGATTGCGCCGAAAAATCAAACGTGGACAGGGGAGCCGCCACATAAAAAGGAATATTATGCGCCCGCGCAGCCAAAGCCAAGGCGTAGGTGCCAATTTTGTTGGCCGTATCGCCATTGGCAGCGATGCGATCCGCGCCGACAATGGCGACATCGACGCGACCGGCCCGCATCAGGCTGGCCGCCGCGCCATCGGGAATAACATGAACGGGGATGCCGTCTTGTCGCAGCTCCCAAGCCGTGAGCTTACCGCCCTGAAGGCGCGGGCGCGTCTCATCGGCCAGAACTGTGATGGCGCTATCACGCTCAAAAGCCGAGCGAATCACGCCCAGCGCCGTCCCGCGTCCGCCGGTGGCGAGCGCCCCAGCGTTACAGTGCGTAATAATACGCGCCCCTTGAGGGATCAGCGTCGCGCCATGCGCCCCAATCGCGTCACAGGCTATGCGATCATCTTCATGAATCGCCTGCGCTTCGCGAATTAAAGCCTCTTGCAGGGCGTCGCGCGATGAGAGGGCTTGAGAATCCGGGCGTTCCCACACCGCGCGCAGCCGCGCCAACGCCCAGTGCAGATTGACCGCCGTGGGTCGCGCGGCCAGCAAATGCGCCGCATCGTCGCTGAGCGCGCGCGTCATCGCCTCAACGGAAGCTGTGGCCCCGCGCGCGCGCTGCGCCCCGAGCGCCAGGCCATAAGCGGCCGCAATGCCAATGGCGGGCGCCCCGCGCACGATCATCCGCGTAATGGCGTCGGCCATTGCCTCCGGGGTTTCAATCGTCAGCCAGCGCGTTTGATGCGGCAGCAGCGTTTGATCCAGCAGGCGCGCGACGTATCGATCGCCAAGGCGCTCCCATGCCACGGGAGACACCCGCGCGCAATGGTGTGAAACGGCCGTCATAAACGGTTATTTATTGCCCGGCTTGAGGAAGTCCGGCAGATCCAGCAAGCGACGCGCCGCTTCTCGCACCGGAGAGTGCGATCCGTGAGCGCCATTACCGGAAACCGCATCGCCATTTTTACGGGGCGGCGGCGGCAGCGGTTGTTCTTCCAGACGCGGCGGCATAAAGGGCAAGCCCTTGGAGCCGGCGGCGTCCGTTGTCGCAGAAGCCACGCCCGCAGGGGCGGAAACAGCAGTTTCAAAGAGCGTCCGAACGCCGGTGGCGGCTTGCCCCGCGCGTTGCTGCTGACTCTTGAGCTGGAAGCCGGTGGCAATCACCGTAATCTGGATTTCGCCCGCAATGCGCTCATCAATGACCGAGCCAAAGATGATGTTCGCGTCCTTATCCACGCCTTCGTAGATAATCTCAGCCGCTTCATTCACCTCATGCAGGGTCATGTCGGGGCCGCCGGTCACGTTGAAGATGACGCCGCTGGCGCCTTCAATCGAGGTTTCCAGCAACGGCGAATTAATGGCCATTCGCGCCGCTTCCAGCGCACGGCCTTCGCCTGAGCCAGTGCCCACGCCCATAATGGCGGAGCCCGCATGGCACATAATGGCTTTGACATCGGCAAAGTCGACGTTAATCAGCCCAGGGACGGTGATAATGTCGCAAATGCCCTGAACGCCGCGCATCAGCACGTCATCCGCCGTTTTGAAGGCTTCGAGCATGGAGGTGCGACGCTCCACCACGTCTAGCAGCTTGTCGTTGGGGATGACGATCAGCGTGTCGACCGCTTCCGAAATGGCTTCCAGCCCTTGCGCCGCCTGTTGCTGGCGACGACGGCCTTCGAACATGAACGGCTTGGTCACAATGCCGACCGTCAGCGCGCCGAGATCGCGGGCGATGTCTGCGACAATGGAAGCGGCGCCGGTGCCAGTGCCGCCGCCCATGCCAGCGGTGATAAAGACCATGTCTGCGCCTTCGAGCGCAGCCATGACGTCATCGCGGCTTTCTTCGGCGGCTTTTTGCCCGATTGCCGGATTGCCCCCGGCGCCCAGACCGCGCGTAATCTTGTGCCCGAGTTGCAGGCGGTTGCCCGTGCCGGACATTTCCAGTACCTGAGCGTCGGTATTCATCGCCCAGAATTCAACGCCGGTCAGACCGTTGTCGATCATGCGATTGACGGCGTTCCCGCCGCCGCCGCCGACGCCGACGACTTTAATGGTGGCGTTCAGACGGCCAATATCTTCGCTTCGCGCGGAAAAAAGCGAGGCGGGCCCATCGTCGGAGAACTTCTCTTTTTGCATTCAAATCGTCCCCTTGAACTACGTGTGCGGGCTATGGAATCGGGCGTGGAATCGCTCGCTTGGCGCGGCATTTCAGCGCTTTTGGCGGCGCAGCGCATGAATTCTCATTCACAGCGCGGAAAGAGTGGCCTATTATCGTCTCAAACAGAAGGGTTTGCAAACAGTTTTTGTGAGAGAGCGGAAAGATTACTAAACATTCGCATGCCAAAAATGATAAACAGGGCCATGTAAAAATCGACATGCGTCAGAAAGCCGATCTTCAAAAAGAAGAACGCGGCCAGCAGATTCACGCCAAAATTGAGCAGGGTCGTGCGCAGGTCAAAGCGCTCTTCGAGATACAGCTTCAACCCGTGGAACAGGGTTTCCATGGTAATGACCAGCGCGACGACCAGATAGACCGAGCGCTCCTCGCTGATGGACGCATCGACGTTCCACGCCAGCGCCAGCCCCGCTCCCAGCCCGGCGAGGGCGCAACCGGTTAAAATTCCCGCGCTTTTCATCGTGGGCTATTATAGCGGCAACCGGCGCCGTCTGACAGACTTCTTTTGTGAAAAATGGCGCCAAAACGCGATCGCGCGTCATCGCATCATCACCGCGCGCGAGGCCACAGAAACAGGAGGTTATAACGATGACCACCCCGCGCGACCATGCCCTCCCCCGGACAGACGCCGAATGGCGGGCCGTTCTGACGCCCGAACAATTCGCCGTCACCCGTCAAAAAGGAACCGAAGCGCCTTTCAGCGGCGCGTATTACGACCATCATGCAGACGGGGTTTACCTGTGCGCGTGTTGCGGACAGGCGCTGTTTGACGCGCAGTGCAAATATGACTCCGGGTCTGGATGGCCCAGCTTCTGGCAGGCGGCTCAGGCAAGCGGCATTCGCCAGACGCCGGATGACAGCCATGGCATGCGACGCATAGAAATCCAGTGCCAGCGGTGCGACGCCCATTTAGGCCATGTGTTTACGGATGGCCCCCAGCCCACCGGCCTGCGCTACTGCGTCAATTCGGCGTCCCTGCAATTTCAGCCGCGATCGGAGAAACCGTTGCAGGCGGATCAGGACGCCTGACGGGCCGAGGGGCTCCATTGCGAGGCGTCTACCGCCGCCGCATGGCTCCAGAACGATTCAAGATCGTAGAATTCACGGGCCTGGGGATGCATCACATGCGCGACCACATCGCCATAGTCCAGTAGAATCCATTTCCCCTGACGATCGCGCTCCTGGCCAATAGGGTGATGCCCCTGTTTGGCAAGTGATTCGGCGATGGCGTCAGCAATGGCGTTAAGCTGCGCCTGACTTTCCCCGGTACAGATTAAGAAATATTCTGCCAGCGTGGTGACAGGGCCCACGCGTAACATGCAAACGTCCCTGGCTTTTTTGGCCTCTGCGGCGTGGGCGGCGCAAACGGCGGTTTCAAAGGCGTTGATGTCGATTGGCGGGGTCAATGCGCACGTTCCTCCTCTCGGTTTGCGGCGTCTGGTGAGCGTCCCTGAGCTCTTTGAGTTGCGCAATCAGATCATTGCGCGCCTCAATGGCCCGTGGATGAATCATTTGGCGCTTTTCCAGCATAAAGGCGATCGTGGCGTCCAGCAGGTACAGCGCGGCGACGTCCAGACTGGCGACGTTGCGGTAATCGAGGCATTCCGTCGTTTTTCGGACAAAGAGCGGGTTGCGCGTGTTGCTTTCAATCTTGTCGGCGATAAACGTGAGTTTCTCAACAACGCTCATGCCGCTACGTCCGGTGGTGTGCGAACGAATGGCATTCAAGACCTCGGGATCGCTCTCGCCAAATTCACGCTCAGCCAGATGCGCGCCGACCAGCGCGTGCAGGGTCTGCGGACATGCCATATCGGCAGCTTGCGTCTCAATGCCGTACGCCTGGCAGTATTGCGCCAGTTCCAGCGGCGACATCCATTTGGCGCAATCATGCAGGAGCGCGCCCATGGCGGCCTGCTCAACCACGGCGTCTGGCAAAGCGAATAGGCGGGCCAGTTCCACCGCTTTTTCGCAAGCGCCCGCGCTATGAGACAAGCGCTCTCGCGACAGGTAACGCCCGAGCCACGCTTGCGCCGCCGTGATTCTGGCGCGCGTCAAGGCAAGAGCCGCTTCTAACTCGCTGGGTGGCGGCGCGGGTTCTCCATGAGCGTCGGGCGAGGCAGGCGCGCCCGGCAAGGCGGAGAGAGCGACGTCTGGCGAGTGGGGCAACGGCAATCCTCTTGTTATGATAACCAGCGCTTTTATTATAGCCCGGAATGGGCGCTTTCGCTATCCCGCAGGAAGCGGATCGAGCAACTGAAACGTCCGCGAGACGCCGACGCAGCGCCCGCTTGCAATCTCCACGCGAAAGCGCGCGGCGTTCACCTGCAAGGTCGGCGTCATCGCCACCTGAAGCCGGGCTGGCAGCGCAGATTTCAGGCGCATCAGCGAGGATTCGGCGTCCATGCCGATGACGCTGTCATGGGCGCCATTAAAGCCGGCATCCGTGATAAAGCCCATGACGCCTTTCAGCACGCGCTCATCGGCCGTCTGGACATGGGTGTGCGTCCCGGCCATGGCGCTGACGCCGAGATCGGCGCAATAGTGCGCCATCGCGATTTTTTCGGCCGTGGCCTCGGCATGAAAATCCAGAAAAAGAATCGGCGTCTGGGCCTTCAACGTCTGAACTACCCGTTCAAGGCGCTCCCAGGGCGAATTATAGTTGCCCATAAAGGCTTGGCCAATCAGGTTAATGACGCCAATGCGAAAGCCATGGACCTCTATTACGCGATGCCCCACCCCCGGCGTGGCGGCAGGCAGATTGTCGGGACGCACGAAACGCTCGGCCCGCTCGACGTAGTGCAGGATATCCGGGCGATCCCAGCTGTGATTGCCGCCGGTGATAATATCAACGCCCATGGCAAGCAGTTCGTGATAATGCTTTTCGCTCAGGCCAAAGCCGTGCGTCACGTTCTCGCCATTGGCAATCACGACGTCCGGGCGGCAATCCGGCGCCAGCGACGCCAGATAACGGCGCACAGCCACTCGCCCCGGTTTTCCGACCAGGTCGCCAAAAAACAGAATATCAAGCGTCTTCGACGCAGTTGCAGCCATAAGTAAGGATCATGGCGCAATGCGACAGAAAAGAAAAGACGCTTAGCTCAGAATTTCTTCCAGCGTCATCTCGTCAGCGTCGGGCGCTTCGGCGGGCGCCTCTGCAGCCGCGGCCAGATTGCCCGAGCTGAGCAGGCTGCGGACTTCGGCTTCGATCTTGGCGAGCAGGTCCGGCGTTTGCTGCAACATGTCGCGCACGCGTTCGCGGCCCTGACCCAGTTTTTCATCTTTATAAGCGTACCAGGCGCCCATTTTCTTGATGACGCCCAATTCGGTGGCCACATCAAGCACGCAGCCTTCTGAGGAAATCCCCTGACCGAACAGGATGTCGAATTCGGCGGCTTTAAAGGGCGGGGCAACCTTGTTCTTCTTGACGCGCACCTTGACCCGGTTACCGTATTCCACGCCGTCTTTTTTGAGGGTTTCCGTGCGACGAATATCCAGGCGCACGCTGGCGTAGAATTTCAGCGCGTTGCCGCCGGTGGTGGTTTCCGGGTTGCCGTACATAACGCCGATCTTCTGGCGCAACTGGTTAATGAAGATCACTGAGGTTTCGGTCTTGCCGATAATGCCGGTGAGCTTGCGCAGGGCCTGGCTCATCAGCCGCGCCTGAAGGCCCACGTGCGAGTCGCCCATTTCGCCGTCAATTTCGGCCTTGGGAACCAGCGCCGCGACCGAATCGACCACCACCACATCGACCGCGCCCGAGCGGACGAGTTGCTCGGTAATTTCCAGCGCCTGCTCGCCAGTGTCGGGCTGGCTGATAAGCAGCGCGTCAATATTGACGCCCAGACGCCGGGCGTACTCGGGGTCGAGCGCGTGTTCCGCGTCGATAAACGCAGCGATGCCGCCCGCTTTTTGAGCTTCGGCGACAATGTTGAGCGTCAGGGTGGTCTTCCCGCTGGATTCCGGGCCGTAAATCTCAATGACCCGTCCGCGCGGCACGCCGCCGACCCCTAACGCCAGATCCAGCGACAGGGCCCCGGTGGGAATGACTTTCAGCGCCATGGAGGCGCGATCGCCCAGACGCATGATGGAGCCTTTGCCATATTCTTTTTCGATTTTCTCCATCGTCAGATCCAGCATGCGCAGCTTTTCACGATCCAGCTGAGAGGCAGGGCCCCCCACGCCCGGTTTTTCTGTTTTGTCGCGAGACGTTTCCTTGACGGCCATTGACGCAAACTCCTGTCGAACAAGCACAAAACCGCCCGCTCTCATCCGTATCCAAATCTATCGGGCGAATCGAAAATTTATTCTAATATCATACACGAAACTTTCGTAAAGGGGTGTTACGTTTTGAGATATTTCCAAGCCCCGGGGCAAGGCCGCCGCCGGGAGGATTTGACGAGGAGCGCGGGTCTATACTAGAGTATGCCCTACGTCGTTGGCCTTGCGTCAACGGCTCGCCGCGCGGAAGTGGTGAAATTGGTATACACGCATGTTTCAGGAGCATGTGGCCGTGAGGCCGTGGGGGTTCAAGTCCCCCCTTCCGCATTTTTCGCCTTTTTAAGGTATACAATACTCACATGGGCAGCGCCGACGTCCTGACGCGCGCGCTGGGTCAATTTTTCCGCTGGAGGACGCTCCGATTCGCAGCATGCCGCCCAAGCCCCCGGAATCCAAGGGGCCGCAACTTCTGACGCCACGTATCAAGTGCTCTGAAGTTCGTTTGATTGATGGGGACGAACACCATATTCTGACCCGCGCCGAGGCCGAACAAATGGCCGAAGAGCGCGGCCTGGATCTGGTGGTGATGAACCTCAGCACCTCGCCGCCGGTCGTGAAACTGGCCGATTACGGCAAGTTCAAGTTCGAAGCCGAGAAAAAGGCGCGCGAAGCCAAGAAAAAACAGCATGTGACGGCCATCAAGGAAATCAAGATGGGCATTCGCATCGACGATCATGACTATGGCGTCAAAACCAATCGCGCGCGACAGTTTCTGCTGGAAGGCGATATCGTTAAATGCTCCATCCGCCTCAAGGGGCGCGAAGTTCAGCATTCGAGTCTGGCATTTGACTTGGCTCGCCGGTTTGTAGCAGACTTGGAAAACGTCGGCGCGCTTCAGGGGATGATCCGTCTGGAGGGCGCGCGCAACATTACCCTTCACCTTAATCCCACTCGCGCCGCCGCGCCCAAACCGTCTGAGGCTGCGGCCAAACAGGATTCCGACGATGCCTAAAATGAAGAATCACAAATCCGCCACCAAGCGCTATCGCGTGACCGGCACCGGTAAGGTGACGCGCAAACAGGCGGGCCGCGGCCACTTGAACCAGAAAAAAACCTCGCGGCGCAAACGCAATCTGGATCACAAGGTCTTGGTGCATTCGGCCAATCTCGAACGGGTTTGCGCCGAGCTGCCCTATCCGCAATATTGCCGTTAAGCGGCGCGCGCCTCGCGTTTTTGCTTTCGCTCCCGGTTTTTCCCCTCCCCCCTTATCTGTAAGGATTGTCCCCGATGTCCAGAGTCAAAAGAGGAAATGTTTCCCGCCAGCGCCATAAGAAAATTCTGAAGCTGGCCAAGGGCTTTCGCGGATCGCGCGGCAAACTGTTCAAGGTTGCCAACCAGGCCGTGATGAAGTCGCTCAAGTACGCTTACCGCGATCGGCGTAATCGTCGTCGCGAAATGCGCGCCTTGTGGATTCAGCGCATTAATGCCGCCGTACGCGAACATGGCTTGTCTTACAGCCGCTTTATCGGCGCGATGGCCAAATCCGGCGTGACGCTTAATCGCAAGCATCTGGCCGAACTGGCCGCCCGTCAGCCGGAAGCCTTTGCGCTGGTCGTTCAGCAGGTGAAAACCGCCATCAGCTAGGCATTCTTTTTCCTGTCGCTTTTACCCAAACGCCCTCCCGGTTATGACGGGGAGGGCGTTTGAGCAGAAACTGGCTTTCAGCAGGGCGCGCGTTCACAATGCGTTTAGCGGTCCCAGGGGCAGTCGTCCGCCTTGCGGTACATGGCTTCCAGTTCATAGGCCACTGCGTGCCATTTACCGCCCGCTACCGTGATGCACTCGCCGTCTTCGGTAAATTTGTACATGCCCAACGCGCCGACAGATTCTCCGCGAGGCTCGCGGCGCGCGACGGCGGGCGAGGAGGGCTGGCCCTGTCCCGCGCCGGGCGTTTGCGGGGGGCGCTGTTGCTGTTGCAATTGGCTGCTGAGATAGGCGTCATATAGATCATAGACGCTCTTTTCACGCGGGGGCTGATGAATCCCCCGGCGCTCGTCTTCTTTCCACTCGCGCCAGTTGTTTTCCTGAAGCAAGGCGTAAATGGCGCAATCTGCTTCCAGTATAGCCTCGTCGGCCTCGCTCCCGTCGTCAGAATCGCCGTCGGCGGCGTCGAGATCCGCCAGGAGGTCCGCGTCGTCATCCTCATCGAGATCAAAGACGTCGCCGACGCTGGCCAGATAGCGTTCGATTTCGCGCATGCGGCTTTCGACGGCTGAACTCGACAACTGCGCCGCCACGTCCGACGCCAGACGCTGATCCAGCGCTTCGCGCAGTCGGTGCGGGTTGAGCAGGCGCACGAGGGTGTTGACCAGGCTTTGATAAATCGTATCCAGTGTCATCACGCAGGCGTATCCTTCTTCTCTCGACGTTTCTGTGACCATCCGCGTTTTTTGGGGGGGATAAGCGGCGCTTGGCGGATCGCGCGTTTTTACGAATTAGGCAAGCGTTTAGGGGGCAGCACTGAGGGTGAACGTCGGTTATCGTGCGTCTCAGAGGCGAGTGACGTTTTATCGTCTCGTATTAGCCGGCTCTGGAGGGAAGCGCTCCCGACGGGGGCGGCGGGCGCTTCCCAGTCTCGCTGAAAGAGCTCATTGAGCTCGTATGCCACGGCCTTGTAGCGATTTCCTTCCAGAACCATGCACTCGCCATCGGGCAAGAATTTGACCATGCGCTCGCGCTGCGGTTTTCGCCCTTCCACGCAATAGCGCATGTAGGCGTCAGCGATCTCAGCGCGGCTTCTCTCGGGAGCGTCGTCTCCCACAGGACGCTCGTCCTCCGGGTCGCAGTCGCTCCAGCGGCTTTCTTCGAGAAACCACTCGATGGCCAGATCCGCATCGCGCATCACCCAGGGCGCAGCAGGTTGCGTAATGGCGCGATAGGCGCTGCGCCGCTGCGGGGCGTTGAGACGCGTCATCGTCCAGTCATAGGCCCACGAGAAGAACCCCACCAGCGCCCAATAGCGCAGTTCGGCCAGTTTCTCGCGCAAGCGCGCGATGGCGCCGCCGCTGCTGAAAGATGCTTGCATACCGCGTCTCCCCTCTTGCTGACAATCGCTCGGTGACTCTGCTGAATAGCGTAATGAGGTCTGCGGGTTTTGCAAGATTGCCCCTCGGTCCCTGCGTTACAAGGCGTTAACGGCGGGCAAAAAGCTGCGCGGGAAGCCGGTCAGACTTCCCGCGCAACAGTGGGATGAAGGCGGAGAGACGTTAGACGATGTTGATGATAGCCTGTAACACTTCGCTTTGCGTTCGCACCACGCGGCTGTTGGCTTCCAAGCCCCGCTGCGTGATGATCATGTTAGAGAACTGCCCCGCAAGGTCCACGTTCGACGTTTCCAGAGAGCCGCTGGTCACGCCGCCCCGGTTGCCGGTGTTGGGCTGGCCAAAATACACCGTACCGGAGTTGGCCCCGGGCAGGAAGTTATTGCTGCCGTCGTACACCAGACCCGCCGGATTGGTAACCGTGGCCGTCTGCACGTTGAGTTGCATCCCTTGCATCGCGACGCCGCCGGGCGGCGCGTTAAACACGTTGAAGCCGGTAATTTGATCCACAATGCCGGAATCGGTTAAAGGCTGCGAAGACACGCCGTTTCCGTCGTTATCGGCGCCATACGTGCCGCCTTCTGCGGGCATGTGGATAATTTCGGTGCGCGTCGCCGAGGGATTGACCGGGTTAATCGTCCCCTGATCCACCCGAACAGTGATAATATCGCCGTTAGAATAGGTCGCAGAGATGGATCCGTTACGTCCCACGCTGAAATTGACCAGACTGACGGTCGCGATGTTCTGCGACACGGTGCCCGCCGTCTGCTGTAGCGCGATGGTCGCCGCAGGCGTGCCAATCTGGGCGAAGTGCGTGCCAATGACGTTGGCGGTGGCGTTCATATCCTTAACGATCAGCATTTCTTGCGGAATGTTGACGTTGGTTTGCGTGGTCGGCAAGCTGCCGGACAGTTGGGCCGTCCCTCGCACGCGGTTACCCGCCGCCGTCACGAGATTGCCGTTGGAATCCAGGCTGAAGTTGCCGGCCCGCGTCAGATAGTAGGCCGTATTGCTGGTGCCCAGGTTGGGGTCAATGCGCTCGACCACGAAAAACCCGCTGCCGTTAATCATCAGGTCGGTCGATCGGCCCGTGTACTGGGTGCCGCCCTGGCTGAAGTCCACGGGGATGTCTTGTACCAGCGTCCCGTTACCGATCTGCTTGGGATTGGTGCCGCCCAGCGAGCCGTTGGGCGTCGTCCCGCCGGACAGCGTGTTGGAAAACACGGTGGCGAAGGTGACGTCGCTGGATTTGAAGCCGATCGTGTTGACGTTGGAAATGTTATTGGAAATCACGTTCAGGCGCGTCTGATTCGCCCGAATGCCTGAAACGGCTGAATATAGTCCTGCTGTCATGAATGGGGTTCCTCCGGTCTCTCTCTCTGCCTGTTGGGGAATGTCACCGTCTAACTGGCGGCGTTGGCGTAGATTTGTTGAATTTGATCGACGGCGTACGCCTTGCCGCCTACGTTGATATTCACGCTGTCGGCGCTGATTTTGACGCTATCGACCCGTCCGCGAATGAGCGAGCCGTCGGTCGCCTTGATATCCACGGTGCGTCCCACCAACGAGCCCGCTTGTCCAAGCAGGTTGGAGGACTTCATCACGCTGAGCATCTGGTCGGTTTTTTCCAGCTGGGCGAATTGCGCCTGTTGCGAGATGAATTGCGCGTCTTCAATAGGGTTCATCGGATCCTGATGGGTCAATTGCGCCATCAGAAGCTTCATAAACGCGTTGCTGTCCAGCTTGCCGGTGCCGACGTTGCCGCGCCCCTGCTGGTATTGCATGCGCGTGGTGTCGGTCTGGAGCTGTCTGATAATGTTTTGAACGTTGACCACAAGGGGTTCCTCCCAATTAACCGATTTGAATGTCTGACTGATTTATTTCTCTCTCTTTCTTTAAGAAAATTTCTATCAGGCCAATACGCTGACGCGCCCCGAAACGCGGGTGGCCGCCAGAGGGTCGGCGTCGCGACGCCCGTCGCCGAGAAAACGCTCAGCCGCATGGGTCGCCTCTGAACGCGATGGGGCGTCAGGGCGCGCATTGCCGTGAAAAGCGCGCGCATCGTGCTGGCGAGAGCCGCCATGGCCTTGCTGTTGAGACTGTTGTTGCCAGGCTGCGCTAAACGCCTCATCGCGGCGACCCCCATGAGCGCCGCCTGAGCCGTCAGACAGACTGGACTGGGCGGACTGACCCTGAGACGTCCATTGCCCCGACTGTCCGGATTGCCCGAAATCGAAACGCGCGCCCTGCCCGTCGGCGCTGGCGCTGACCGCGCGGCTGTGGCAGGCCACCTGAATCCGATCGACCCGCACGCCCTGGCTTTCAATCGATCGGCGCAGCGCGTCTACGTCTTGCAACAGCGCCTCACGCGCTTGTTCAGTGACGGTTTCCAGGCGAACGGTGACGCCATGGCGTCCGCTGGCGCTGAGCTGCGCCCGCACCTCGCCCAACGATTCGGGCTTCAGTTGCAGAATCACTTCTTTACGGCCCGACGCCATGGCGTCCTTCAGATGCGGGGCGGCTTGGGCGGCAGCGGAAGCGTGCGTCGACCCAGCGCTTTCAATCGTTACAGCGCCGGAAGCCGCATGAACGCTCGATCCGCTGGCGGCGACGGACAGCGACGGCGCTGGCGACAGCGACGGCGGGGTCGATTCTGGCCCAGAAACTTCACGGGAAGACACGTCCAGAGAAGATGCGCGAGCAGCGTCGCCCGACAGGCCTTCAAACGCTTTATGCGCCGATTTTTCAGATGACGAAAGCGTTTCCTGAGAATGGGCCGAGGTGGAAAGCGACGCATAAGACGAGGGCGGCGCTTTGGAGACGTTGACAGAAACGACCGGCGCGGGCGCCGCCTGTTCCGGCGCGGAGGACGAGACCCGTGCGGCGTTGGCATCCGGCGCAGACGCGGGAGTCCCTGTCTCCTTCAGAGCCAGCCCCAATTCAGGCGGCGGCGTTTTCGCCAGCGTTTGATCCTGGATTTGCTGAACCTGTGCGGTCGCCCTTTGCGCCGTCAGCGCAGGAGAAAGCGCCTGTGTCGGCTGCTGAGGCGGCGTCAGCCGCTCAGCGCCGGGGGCAGAGGGCGCCATCATGCCAGAGTCGGAGGCGACTGATTTTGAAGGAGACGATTGCCATGGGGTTGGCGCGCTCTCAGCCGTCGCCTGGAGGCTGTCGGACGCAGGGCCGCTCAGCGACAAATCGCCTGTCAGTACGGGGGCATCCGCCTGTGCGGCGGCGAAAGCGTTCGTCACCGCCGAAGTCTGGCTGGCATGCGTCTGGGCGATGACTTGTTGCGCGATGGCGATCCCGGGCGGCAGGGGAGACGCGAGGGACTGCAAGCGCGCCGCCGCCGCGCGATCCAGACCGGGCGGAACATCGGGAATGGACGTTTCGCGAATGGACGTTTCCGGAGTCGAGCTGGGAGCGCGACTCGATCGAGGCGACCCAACAGAGGCCGACTCAGGCGATGGCCCCGCTGTCTGCGTCGCGAACGCCGCAGGCGTAACGGGCGAGGCGATGGGCGCGATTACCGGGACAGACGCTTGCGGCGTCGAAACGATTGCTGGATGCGCCGGAGGATTGGGCGTCGCGGGCGGCGTTTTTTCAGGCGCAGGCGCGGGGGACTCATTGCCGACAACCGGCAAAGCGCCATCCGAGACGGGATCTGACGGCTGAGAAGCAGGCGCGTCGCCTTGTACAGCGCGCTTTTCAACAGATTTTTCAGCGGGTTTTTCAGCGAATTTCTCAGGGCGGATGTCTCCCGCCGTTTCATCGGGCGCGGCGGCTTCCCGCGTTTGGACATTTGTCACGGGCGCGTGTTCAGAGGCCGCGTGCGGCGACTGCTCACGCGTCACGCCTGGCAGGTCGGGCGCAGCGCTTACCTGCGCATCAGGAATCGCCTGAGATGTCGGCGCCGTTGCCGGCATCACGGCCAGCGCAGCCGGATCGTGAGCGCCGCAGGCGATCGTTGGCGCAGGCGCGGCATTCAGTCCCGCCGTCGTCTCAGAAGCGGCGTTTTCGGGAGGCGGCGGCGTCGAAACAGCCACCGGCCCCGGCGTCAGCGCAAGGAGCGAAGCGCTAATGGAAAGCGCCAGCGCAGGACGCGCCGTGAGCGGCGAGCCGTTAATCGGGGCGAGCGCTTGAATCGGCGTCTCGCCGGGCGTTACGGGATCCATGATCGTCTGCGAGGCGTCTTTTGACATCGCCGCAACGGGCGTTTCAGCGGCGGTGAGCGCAGCCGGCGCGCTGAGCGTCGCCGGGGGCGTCAATAGCTTTTGCAGCAAGCCGTCAAAAACTTGCGCCAAGGCCTGCGTCTCGCCGCCAGCGGGCGCGGCGGCGGCGTCAGAGGCGAGCCCTCCCCCCAAGGCGGGAAGCGGCGGCAGTTGCGCGTCGATGGGCGTCATCAAGCCTGCAATATCCCCTATTCTCTGACTCTGAATCCCCTGCGGATCGCCGCTTACGTGCGGGCGAGTCGCAATAACGTCATTTCCGACAGAAATTTCTCTTCTTCTTTGAGTAAAAAGGCGTTAAGCCGTTTGGCCTGCTTGTCCTTGAGCAATTCGAGCGATTTTTTGCGGATCATGGCGGCTTTGAGTTCTTCGCGAACGGCGTCGAGTCGTTTTTCCTGCTCGGCCAGATCGCGCTGACGATCGCCGCGCTGGGTCTTCATCCGCGCCAGATAACCGCTGAAATTCTCCGAAGACGCCATCGGCAACAGGCCTTCTTCGGACAGGCGGCGGTAATCGACATAGGAGGTTTCAATGGCCGCATCGATTTCAGCGATGCGCCCGAGAATCTTCAAACGGCGCGATTCTTCCGCCGCCACACGGTGCTGGACGTCTTCCAGCTCGCGGGCGCGAAAGTCCAGCGCGCTTTGCAGCCTGAATTGAAATGGTCGCGTCGAAATGATCGCATCCCCTTCGCTTCGCGTCTGATCAGGCGTCGCCCCGATGGGCGCGCGTTTTTCAAGACAAGTGGTTTTTCTCTCTCTGTGGCGTCATGTTTAGCGTAGCGCGCCGCGCCCGCTCTGGCCTCGTTCAGTCGGTGGATTCCATGAGAAGCAGGGGGCAGAACGGGCCTCGTCCTGCGTCCTGCCTTTGTGACAGCCTTCTGCCAAGCCTTCGCCCGCGACGACCCGGGTATGGTCGCGCAATCCCCTCTTACCCGGCGTTTTAGTTGTCAGCACGCCCCCTGTTTTCAAACCCCTCACAAAGATGCTATATCAAGAGGAAGATCCGCCATGTCCCCGTCAACCGTTTTGGAGCCGCCCGTGACGCTTTCCGCCGCTTTTACCCCCCGCACCCGCTTTTGCGGCGATGTTGACGCCAGCGTCGAGGGGCAAACGATTACCGTCAACGGCTGGGTGCAGGTCAGCCGGGATTTAGGCGGCATCATCTTTATTGAAGTGCGCGATCGCAGCGGTCTGCTGCAAGTGGTTGCCGATCCCTCGCGGAATCCCGAAGCGCACCGCGCCTTCAGCGGCCTGCGCAGCGAAGACGTGGTCTCCATCAGCGGACCGGTCACGCGGCGCCCTGCAGACACCGTCAATGCGGCGCTTGCATCCGGTGAGGTCGAGGTCTATCCCGAGCGCGTGGAAATCATCAACCGCGCCAAGCCCCTGCCGTTTCAAATCGACGATGAGGCCGACGCCGTCGATGAGCAATTGCGCCTGAAGTACCGCTACCTGGATTTACGCCGCCCGAAAATGCATCGCGCCATGCGCCTGCGCCATGAGCTGGCCCAGGCCGTGCGCCGCACCCTCAACGCTGCGGGATTTCTGGAGCTGGAAACGCCCATTCTGATTAAAGCCACGCCTGAGGGCGCGCGCGATTATCTGGTGCCCAGCCGCGTGCATGCGGGTTCGTGCTACGCCTTACCGCAGTCGCCGCAAATCTTCAAGCAGTTGTTTATGCTGGCGGGCATGGAGCGCTATTACCAGATTGCGCGCTGCTTTCGCGACGAAGACCTGCGCGCAGACCGTCAGCCGGAATTCACGCAGATTGATATCGAAATGGCCTTCGTCACGCAGGAAGACGTCCTGACGCTGGTAGAATCGCTGGCGCGCGAGATGTTTGCCGTTGCGGGCGTGTCCGTATCCCTGCCGCTACCGCGCATGTCGTGGCATGACGCCATGGGCCGCTTCGGCTCGGACAAACCCGACTTGCGCTATGAGCTGGAATTTGTCGACCTGACCGACGTGTTTGTCGCCAGCGATTTCACCGCCTTTCGCGCGCCCGCGCAATCGGGCGGCGCCGTCAAAGCCCTGCGCGTCGCTGGCGCCGCCGACTACAGCCGCAAAGAGCTGGATGACTTGCAGGATCAGGCCCGCGCCTTTGGCGCCAAAGGTCTGGCCTATATCGTGTATGCCGCCGAAGGGCTCAAGTCGCCCATCCTCAAATATATGAGCGACGCCGAAAAGGCCGCCATTACTGAGCGAACCGGCGCGCAAACCGGCGATGTCGTCTTCTTTATGGCCGACGCCTTCGTCAAAGCCTGTGCGACGCTGGGCCGTTTTCGCGAACACTTTGCCCGTCGCCACAATCTGATCGACCCTAATCGCCATGAACTGCTGTGGGTCGTGGATTTCCCCATGTTTGACGTGGATGACGAGGGCCGCCTGTCGCCCAATCACCACCCGTTCACCTCGCCGCGCGTCGAAGATGCCGCCCTGCTTGAAAGCGCGCCGCAAACGGCGCTGGCCCAAGGCTACGATCTGGTCTATAACGGCAACGAAATCGGCGGCGGGTCCATTCGGATTCACCAGCGCGAGCTTCAGGCCCAGATTTTCCGCCTGCTGGGGCTCAGCGAAGAAGAAGCCCGCCAGAAGTTTGGCTTTCTGCTGGAAGCCTTCGAGTACGGCGCGCCGCCTCATGGCGGCCTGGCGCTCGGGTTTGACCGAATCGCCGCGTTGTTGTCCGGCGCTGATAGCATTCGCGACGTCATTGCCTTTCCTAAAACCAACAATGCCGCTTGTCCGCTCACCGACGCGCCCTCTGAGCCCAGCGCCCAGCAATTGCGAGAACTGCACATGCAGTGGGCCCCGACGCCGGCCAAGACCCCGAGCAAATCCAAAGCCTAGGGCGCGCGCGTTTTTTCGCCCGAAAAACCACTTTGAATCTGCGCGACGGGAGGGTTCAGCGCGCTTGTTTCGCGTGGGCGCGCCGAGATTCGATGAGGCCCTCGTCGCGAGCTGACGCCGTTTTTTGTTAATTTATTGTTACTGAAAAATCCAGGGACCTGCGTATGGTTTCAGTAGCGAAGCGAGACGCCCCCTGGCGTTAAAAAATGTAACAGAGCGGGCGATTTTCTAAAGCTTTGCGCGGGCTCGTCGATAGCTCACCGTGTCACAGCGTTGATGTTATCACCTGCATCCATTCACCCAGTGGTTTAACGAGGCGTTGATAGAAGAGGGGGAACCGTCTGTGTTCCGGGAAGTGGTCATGAGCTGGAATTTAACAGGTAACCGGTCTGCGAAAGCCGCTCAGGCGCGCTCGCTGTCCGACGAACTCACTTGTCAGGCTGAAGCCTTGATACGCCAATCGGCGCATCCCAGACAAGGCGACAATTTGCAGTATCGCGCCATGGATTTACTCGCTCAGGCGCTGGAGCATGAACCCGATCATGCGCGCGCGCTGGCCCTGCTGGCCCGCGTCAACCTCGATCGCGCCCGCTTTGACAAAGCCCGCTCGCTGGCCTTCAAGTCGCTCTCATTCGAGCCCCAGCAAGCCGCTGCGCCGCTGACGCTGACGCGCATCGCGCTGTTTCAACGCAATGCGGGCGAAGCCCGGCAATGGGGCTGGCAAGCCTTGCGCTTCAGCAAAACGCTGGGCGACACGCACATGGCCTTGCGGCTGTTGGCCCGCGCCTATGACGTCCGAACGCCCGCGACCTTTCTCATGGCGTTTCTGTTGTGGGGAGCCGCCTTCTGCGCTGGGCTGGCGGCAGGCATAGGAAGCATGCGCGAACTGCCCGGCGTCTGGGGCCCCCTGCTGCTGGCAGGATTCCAGGCGCTGAGCGCGCGGTTTCATCATGACGACGACGCCGAGAGGGTCGTTTGGCAATCCCTGCACGAACGCTTCCCCGGTCTCAACGGCGTGCAGATTCGTCTGGCCGACTTATGCGCGACGCGCGGCATGCTCGACGAGGCGCAATACTGGTATCGTCGCGTCCTTAAACGCAATCCGCTGAGCGCGCTGGCCTGTGATCGGCTCGCGACCCTTTTTGAGGCGACGGATCGCCATGAAGACGCCATCGCCCTGCTGGAGCATCTGCTGACGCTCGCCCCGCAGCGCGCCGACGCGTATCGCCGTCTCGGCGATCTGTACGCCGCGCTGGGCGATCTCGAACAGGCCAGCGGCTATTATCAAACGTTTTTACGCTCGCAGGCGCATCCGCGCGATCGCGCACTGCAAGCCGTGAATCTGGCGCATTTGTATCACGACCTGCTTGATAATCCGCAGGCGGCGCAACTGGCCATGCTCAGCGCCATTGCCGCCGAACCGCGGCAGACGGATCACTATTTGCAACTGGGCGCTTACTATTACGAAGCAGGTCAGTTCGCCGATGCCGAACGCGTGTACGCCGACGCCCTGCGGTTGGAGCCCGACAACCTGCAAGCGCTGGCGTGTCTGGGATACTTCAAGTGGCAGACCGGCGAGATTGACGCCGCCGTCGACTACTATCTACGCGCCATCGACCGCGATCCCTCATACGATATCGCCTATAACAATCTCGGCGTGATTTATCTGGATCATCTGGGTCGCGTGCGCGATGCCATGGCGCTGTTTGAGCGCGCCATCGGGTTGAATTCCGGGTACGCGCTGGCATTCTATAATCTGGGACGCGCCCATCGCTTTATGGGTGAGCGCGAACGGGCTGTTCGCTGCTTTGAACGCGCTCGCCAAGTCAACGACGTGACCGGCGAACTCGACGACTCGCAGCTCGACACGCTGATTCACGCGCTGTCACAAGCCGTCGAAGGCTGATGCGCTTACGCCAGAGGCGGCCGGGTAACGCCGCCGCCCGCGTCTGGACCGGGAGCCGTTGAGAGCAGGGCGTCGGTGAGCGCCGTGTCGACAAACGCATCGTCGTCCCCGGCGTCGTCGAGGTGACGATCCACCTGAATCTCAATGTTGGCGCGGAACAACAAGGCGACGCTCTCACGCTGAATATCGTAGGTCATCGCCTGAAACATCTCGAAGGCTTCGCGTTTGTACTCCAGAAGCGGATCCTTCTGGCCGTAAGCCCGCAGACCGATGCCGTCGCGCAAGGCGTCCAGACTGTGCAGATAATCGATCCACTTGGCGTCAATCACCGAGAGCAGGATATCGCGCTCGATGCGGCGTAAGGGGTGTCGGTAATGCGCCTCTTCGGCGCTATCCTGATCCTCAGGAGGAGACGTATCGGCGCGCGCGCCCGCCTCAGGGGAAGCGCCATTGACGAGACTCAGGGCGTCGGCTTCGGCGGCGTCATCGTGCAGCCCCAGCAATTGAATGCCGTGCTGGGCGTCCAGCTCAGCGGCAACCTGGCTAATCTGGGCTTCGAGGGCTTCATAAACGCGCAGGGCTTCTTCCTGGACACGCTCTAACAGCGCGCCATACGGCTTGTCTTCGAGATCCGCGGCCGTCAGCGTCGCCAGCTGCGGAATCAGCCCGTGCAGATGCATCAGGAAGTCAGCGATCATCTCGGGGTCGCGATCCGCCGGATCGATATCGGGCGCGATGCTGGCCGAGGTCAGGCGCTCAATCTCCTGACTCAGCATGTGCGTGACGCTTTCGCGTAAACGCCGGCCTTCGAGTACCTGGCGCCGCTGACCGTAAATCAGCTTGCGCTGTTCGGTCATAACGTCGTCGTACTTGAGGACGTTTTTGCGCATTTCAAAGTGATAGGCTTCGACCTTGCGCTGGGCGCTTTCGATGACGCGGCTGACCATCGGCGCGGTAATGGGCATGGTCTCATCGACATTCAGAAAATCCATCAGCCCTGAGACCTTGTGCCCGCCGAAAATCCGCATAAGCGAGTCTTCCAGCGACAGGTAAAAGCGCGTCGAGCCCGGATCTCCCTGGCGCGCCGCGCGTCCGCGCAACTGGTTATCGATGCGGCGTGATTCGTGGCGCTCAGTCCCGATGATATGCAGCCCGCCAGCCGCCACCACGCGTTCTTTTTCGGCCTCGGTGATGACGCGCATCTGCGCCAGAGCGGCTTCAAATTCCTGCGGCGAGGCGTCGCGCCAGTCGCGACCGGCTTGCAGAAAGCGGTCTTTGGCCAGATACTCGGCGTTGCCGCCCAGTAGAATATCGGTGCCGCGCCCGGCCATGTTGGTCGCAATCGTGACGGCGCCTTCGCGACCGGCCTGCGCGACGATCATGGCCTCCTGCTCGTGACGCTTGGCGTTAAGAACATGATGGGCAATACCGTCGCGGATCGCCTGCAACGTGTCGCGCGTGCGCGCAAGGCCTTGCATAAAATCGGCGAAGTCGCCGGAAACGCCGTCTTGCTCGGCAGCTTGTAACAACGTCTGCGCGTCGACAGCTTCGGGGTTTTTAAGCAGCGGGGCCCAGCGCGCAGAGAGATCCTTATCGCCTTCGATGGCTTTGGCCAGTCGCTGGGCTTTTTCGCGCAGATGCCGCGTCATTTCCGCAGGGGTGCTCAACAGCGCGGAGATGCGCTCGGAATTTTCGATCGACGTGGTGCCCACCAGCACCGGGCGTCCGGCGCGATGGCTCTCCACCAGCTCTTCAACCGCCTTAAAGAACTTAACCTGCTCGGTCTTGTAGATGACATCGCCCCCGTCCTGGCGCACGTCGGGCCGGTTGGTGGGAATGGCGGTGACTTCCAGATTATAAATCTTGCCGAATTCGGCTTCTTCGGTCAGCGCGGTCCCGGTCATGCCGCCCAACTTTGGATACAGCCGGAACAGATTCTGAAACGTAATGCTGGCCAGCGTCTGGGTCTCGTCCTGGATACGGACCCCTTCCTTGGCTTCCACCGCCTGATGCAAGCCATCGCTCCAGCGACGGCCTTCCATCGTACGACCGCGAAACTCGTCGACAATGACGACTTCGCCGTCGCGCACCAGATAATCGATATCGCGACGAAACAATTCTTTGGCCTTGAGCGCCTGCAGCAGGTGATGGGCCAGATTGCTGCGCGGGTCAAACAGATCGTCGACTTTCAGCAGGTCTTGGGCGCGATCAATGCCGTCTTCGGTCAGAATGACGTTTCGGGCCTTCTCATCGACGGTGTAATCGGCGTCTTTCTGCAGCAGCGGGGCCAGACGCGCCATACTCTGATATGTTTCCGCCGATTGCTCCACGCGACCGCTGATAATCAGCGGCGTGCGCGCCTCGTCAATCAGGATGCTGTCCACTTCGTCGATAATGGCGTAGTAATACGGCCGCTGGGCCATTTGCGCCAGCGATCCGGCCATGTTGTCGCGCAAATAATCAAACCCAAACTCGTTATTGGTGCCATACGTAATATCCGCCGCATAAGCGGCTTTTTTCTGGGCGAAGCTGTCAAAACCGCGCTGCTCGGACAGGACCACGCCCACCGAAAGCCCCAGAAACTGGTAGATGGCGCCCATCCACTCGGCGTCGCGCTTGGCCAGATAGTCGTTGACCGTCACCACATGCACGCCGCGTCCGGTCAAGGCGTTGAGATACACCGGCAGCGTAGCGACCAGCGTCTTGCCTTCGCCGGTGCGCATTTCGGCGATGCCGCCCTTGTGCAGAATCATCCCGCCGACGAGTTGCACGTCGTAGTGACGCATCCCCAGCGTGCGACGTCCGGCTTCGCGGACCACCGCAAAGGCTTCCGGCAGGAGCCATTCGAGGGCTTCCTGCTCCAGCTTGAAATCGCGTCCCGGATCGGGATCGCGCGGTCGGTTGGCGAGTTCTTCGCGAAACCAGGCGGTTTTGGCCCGCAGCTCATCATCGCTCAGCGCTTCCAGCTCCGGCTCGAAACGGTTGATCATATCCACCGTCGGGTCGAGTTTGCGCACCTTGCGCGCGTTCGGGTCGCCCAGAATCTTGTGAATCAGGTTAAAAGAGCCGAACATGACCTGCAGCGCTCATTTCTTGCCAGACAACGACGCTGGCATTCTAGCACAGACAGGCCGCGCGGTCAGACGCCGACGATTTACGCAGCGGGCTTCCTGACGCGCCGCGCGCGCGGCGCCCTTACCAGTTCATCCCCCAGTTCCATTGCGGCGGGCCGTCCCAACCGCCGCCGCCGCCGTAGCCGAATTGCGAGCCGCCCCAGCCGCCGCCGTTATAGGCAAACTGCTGGCCGCCCCAGCCATACGGGCTGCCGCCGCCCATCGAAGGATCGGGAATCACCTGGCCCACCAGCCATTCGATGCCCTGATTGCCAAATTGCTGGTTAAACAGCGAGAATCCATTCATCACCGCCATGGGATTGCCGTACATGGATTCGACATCCTGCAAGGTCATGTTGAAGCCTCTCGCGTTCACGAATGGCTGGTTAAGCGACATGCCGATACTAATCCTGTTCATTGGTATTTTCGAACCTCCCCACTCTGGCGTTCTACCTAACGATTGCCGACTGGCGCGCCGGCGCCTGAAAATTTACCGGCACTGCGAAGCCGGATCCGTTAACCCATAGTCCTGCGGGGCCACGTCTGAACCGAGCGGTGTAACGTCTATGCAATAGCGCATACAGGCGTCATGCTTGGGCGACACGCGCGCCCCAAAGGGCGTTCCATAAAATTGATTCACAAAGTCGCCGCCCGGATCACGGCCTGAAGCAGACGACGGAGGCGCGCTGGCGTAAGGCGTCGCGCTGTTTAAAAACGCATTGCAAACTCCTGAAGCGTTTCCCATGGAAACCATTCCCCCAACATTGGCCTGTCAAAGCGTCCCACCAAAACCTATCTATCCGCATAAAACCCATTGCGGATGGTTTTGTTCGCCTTATCGCCCGTTTATTAAAAATTACTAAGGAATGGCCGTCGCCAGGGCGTCTTGCGGAACAGGCGCTTCCCGCTCAGCATGCGGGTCCTGCGGGGACTCAGAAGACGAGTCAGAAGCGAAGTCAGGAGAGGGGGCGCCGTCGGCGGTTTCGGCGGTCGTCTCAGAAGATATTTCAGAAGATGCTTTTGCAAAAGGCGCTTGCGCATCCGAGTCCGGCGGAGCGGCGGACGTCATGGGGGCAAACGCAATGGAGGGCGGCGACGCGCCCAGCGGCGTCGGGCCATAGGAACGTACGATATTCACCCCGCGCGGCGCGCCTTGGGCCAACGCCTCCACCACCCAGTCGCCCTCCAGACGGCGCGCGCGCGTGACCGTCAACGGCGCGTCGCCCAGCGACAGAATCCGCTCGGTCGCGGCAAACGCGCTCGGAGCGTAGGGATCCGCCAAGGCTTGGGGCGCATAGAACAACACCAGTTTATGGGCCAGCCGCCGCGTCAGCAGGCGACCGGCCAGACGCCCCCCGGCTTCGGTCATGACGCTGGTGACGGCGCGCTCACCCAGACGGGCGAAAACTTCGCGCAGATCAAGACCCGTTCCTTCATCCGCCACCGCGATGACATCCACGCCATGGGCGCGCATCCGCTCGCCATAGGGACCACTGGCAGCTTCCGGGCGGGTGAAAACCATCGCGCGCGGCGGCGCATCGTCCGCTTCGGCGTCAAAAACATGAAAGGCGTCTGGCGTCAGCCGCCCCCGGCGATCAAGAATAGCGCGCCATGGTTGCGCCAGCCCAGGCATCGGCCAGTCGCGGACGGTCAGGCGCGGATTATCCGCCAGAAGGGTTTCGGCGGTCGAGAGAATCGCGTCATGTTCATTTCGCAGATAATGGACATACTGCTGAGACGAGGGGCTGGTAAAGCGCGCGGGCCGCGAGACGCGATCGGCGATGCGCCCGTCGACGGTCATGGCCAGTTTAATGGTCACAAACGGCCGTTGCGTGCGAATATACTGGAAAAAGGCCTCGTTAAGCGCCTGGCAGCGGTCTTCTAAAAAACCGTAACGCACCGAAATGCGAGCGTTCTGCAGGCAATCGCGCCCACGCCCGGCCACCAGCGGATTGGGATCGAGGGTGCCGCACACCACGCGCTCGACGCCGGATTCAATGATGCGATCGACGCACGGCGGCGTTCTGCCATGATGCGCACACGGCTCAAGATTCACAAACAGCGTGCCGCCGCGCGCGCGATCGCCGGCGCGATCCAGCGCGACGACTTCGGCATGCGGGCCGCCCGCCTCGCTGTGATAGCCTTCAGAAACCTTGCGTCCCTGAGCGTCCAGCACGACGCAGCCCACGCGCGGATTGGGGCTCACGCGCCGCGTGGCGCGCGCCGCCAGTGTCAGGCACCGGGCCATATAATACGCTTCAAGGCTGCGAACGTCGTCGCTGCGAAGGTCTTCCATGGCCACTATTATAAAGCGAATTTTACGATTGGCGCGCGCCCTCCCCGCCCGCCTTCGCCAAACGCTCGCGACGGGCCGCCCGCGATGCGTCTGATTCGATCTTTTTCGGGCGACACTATGAGGCGTCTCATATAAAAATCGCCTCAGGGAAAACGTTTGCGACACGCCATCGGTTTATATTCAGCACAGGGCAAGCGTTCCCGTCTCCTCCTGCCAGAGGAGGCGGAGACGCGGGGCGGATGGCGTTTTGAAATCTTTACAATTAAATTTCCGGCCCGGATTTTCAGATCGTTGCTTTTATAAAAATTAGCTGCCCGCGCGGATTTTTCATGGAAATCAGCCATCAATAGACGTTCAATTGAGAGGCGATATGACCCCCTCAGAGGCAAGATCCTCTAGGTAGGCCATTGTGATTTTTTAAAAATTCATAGTAGAGTGGTCGCCAGTCTTCAGGTAGAGCCCCGATTAGCGCCTTGTCGCTAAAATCCCGTCCATCTCAGTTTATCTCAGCTTGGCTGAGCATTAGGAGATTTATGACGCATTCTGGCATTTCAAAAGGCCTTGCCCTGAGCGGTTTTATCGGCCTTGCATTTAGCTTTTTCATGACCACTTCCGCGCAACCACTGGATCAGACGCTGATCGCCGCTGCGGATGCGCCCGCAAAACCCCCTCGCAGCAGCAATCTGGCTTCCGAATATTATTGTCAGGATGGCCAAAAAGTGTTCCGCGTGCGGGCCATGGCCGTTAAAAATGCGCCGACAGAAGCGGGCGTCTATATCAATGACCGCGAAGTCGCGCGCTTTCGCTCCGCGTTCAAGGGCGCCTCGGCTCTGATGCGCGCCAAACGCATGGCCGATGGCTTATACGCGCACCTCTCGGCGCAAGGCGACGCGCGGGCGATCACGCCGGGATTATCCGGCAAAACCCCTGTGCTGCGCGCAGGTAAAGCCGATCTGGCTGAGTTGGACGCGCAAAGCGCCAAACTGGCGCGTCAGGCCGACGAGCGTCAGTTGGCGCTCATCTGGGCCAATCAGATTCGCCAGGCGCTGGGCGCGCCCGCCATTAGCCACGGCATGCCGATTGCTTCGAGAAGCCTGATCACGCGCGAAGAGACCCGCACGCCGGTGGCGACGAGCAAAGCCGTGTCGCTGGATAAATTTTCGGCGTCCGGCGGCGCCCGCTTGGGGTCTGGCATGGCGTCGTGGTACGGGCCCGGCTTCCATGGCCGGCGCTGCGCAGACGGCACGCGCTTTGATATGAATCAACTGACCGCCGCCCATCGATCGCTGCCCTTTGGTACGCTGGTGCGCGTGCGCAACACTCGAACGGGCAAAAGCGTTGTGGTACGCGTCTCCGATCGCGGCCCCTTCATTGCAGGGCGGATTCTGGACGTCTCCCGCGGCGCGGCCGTTGCGCTGGGCATGCTGGGATCGGGCGTCGCCCCGGTATCGATTGAATCTGTCGGCAAGTTGTCGGCGTCCGTCTGGCGCGCGGCGACCCAGAACGCGGGATCGGCCTCCGTCGCCCGCACATCGGTGAAGACGGCAGCGCCTCTTGCGCTGAAAGTTTCCCCGGCGCCCGCTATTCAACCGCAACTGGAAGTAGACGCGCGCGCTGTCGCCCAACTGGCACAGGCCTCGGTTCCCGCAGCAGCGGCGCAGCCGGTTATCGCGCCGTCTCCAGAAGAAGAAGTCATTGTCACGCCTGCGGTCGAGGATATTCCGGCGCGCGATCTGAACGCCAAACCGCCCAAGGGGTTGGAGCTTCAGCCGCTGGCTCCCCAGCAGGCCGCGCCGCCCACGTCTTCTTCGCAACCCGACCCGGCATCTCACGTTGGCGATCCGCTCACGCTGTGGATGGATGAGCTGACGCCGATGGAAAAAGCCGCCGCCAATCTCTGATTTGAGATAAGATGAATCGCGTCGCACCCTCACTTGCGAGGCGCATTTGAATGGCAGCTTTCAGGGCATTTTCTCTTTCTGCTGGCCTGTTATGGACAGGCTTGGCCTTAGGCTGCGTCGGCGGCTGGGCCGTGCTGGCGAGCCGACTGTTTCCGTTTCTGACGCCCGAAGCGCTGACCAGCGCCCTGTCGATGAGCGCGCTGGCCGCATTGGCCGTTCTGGCGCTGATGCAGGCCCGTCAGCGAGGCTTAAACCGCAAGCGGCTGCAAGACGAGCGCAAGCGCGAACGCGCCGAAGTGACGGCAGAAACGGCTTCCGATGCCGTGAGAACGCTGGAGCTGAAAATCGCCGCCCTTGAAAAGGCGCTGGAAACGGCGCTGTCGACATCCACCCCCGCCCGGTAAGCCTGCCGGTGCCGTCGTCTTCGCGTTATCGCTTATCGCGCCTGACCCTCTGGCTGGTCGGTCCGCCCGCCAGCGGTAAAACAGAAATCGCGGCGGCCCTGGGGCCGATTCTGGCCGCCCGCGCGCCGACGCTGCTGGTCGATCTGAGCGCCAATCACGGCTTAACGGCGCGCCACGCGCCTGCATCATCACCCTCAGAGCTGGAGCGTCTGTTTGGGGGGGCGGATGCCTTTACCCACTTTCTCACCGCCACGGGCGCGGCGCATCATGAGCAACGCGAACAGCTCGACTGGCGCTTTCGCGACGCCTTGATAGATTGCGGCGACAATCTGGATTTGCTCTCACTGGGCGCCCTGCGCCCGACGTTATCGCCCGGCGCGATGCGGGCCCTGGCCTACGGACTGCCGCGCCTGCTCGCCGAATATGGCGCGCTGGTCTTCGATGGCTTTCATCCGGCCGTTGCGCCCACTGTCATCGGCTCCACAGGGCAGGCAATCGAGCCGCCTGCGGTTCCTCTGATCGTGATGACGCCCGACGCGCCGCCGCCGTCGCTGACGCCTTACGCAGGACTCGCGACGCCTGCGGTTTTCTTGAACCGCGAATCGCCGTCCACGCCGATGAACGCCGCGCTGGCCCTCTGGCTGGAATCTGCCGCCGCTGGCGAAGAGGCGCGTCTGGCGGCGAGATTGCCTGAAATAACCGATCCACGCGCGCGACGCGAGCGGCTGAACCGCACGCTGGAAGAAGGCCTGCTACGATTGGGATTGTTATCGCGCTAACACGACCGCCGGCTGGCGATGGCCCGCGTAATAGGCGCGATACCAGTCAACAAAACGCGGAATCCCCTCGCTGACCGGCGTCTGAGGCTGATAGCCCAGGACACGGCGCGCCTTATCGATATTGGCGAAGGTCACCGAGACGTCGCCGGGCTGCGCCGGTTGCGGATCACGCACCGCGCGCTTGCCGAGAGCGTCCTCGATACGTTCAATCAGCGCGGTGAGCGTCGTCGTCTGGGATTCACCCAGATTGAAAATCTCAAACGGCGTTTGCTCGTAGGCGATCGCCGCCACTACGCCCTGAATAATATCGTCGATATAGGTATAATCGCGCCGCGTACTGCCGTCGCCGAAGACAGGAATGGACAGCCCCTGATCGATCAGGCGCGTAAACTTGTGAATGGCGAGATCCGGGCGTTGACCGGGGCCGTAGACCGTAAAGAAACGCAGCGCGACGGCCTGAATCCCGTACAGATGGCTGTACGTATGCAACAACGCCTCGCCCATGGCCTTGGTGGCCGCATACGGCGAAATCGGGCGCGACACGTCCTGGGTTTCGTTGAAGGGGGCTGTGTCTGGGCTGTCGCCATAGACTGAGCTGGAAGAGGCGAAGACAAACTTGCCAATCTCGTGCGCGCGCGCCAGTTCCAGCAGATTCAACGTGCCTGTGACGTTGGTTTCCAGATACAGGCGCGGCTCTTTGAGCGAAGGCCGCACGCCCGCGCGCGCCGCCAGATGAACAATGCCGCCGCTGACCATATCGCCTCCGCGACGGTGAAAGACAGCGGTCAGCGCCTGTAAGTCCCGAATATCGCAGCGATACAGCTCAAAACCGTCGTGATGCGCGAAGGGGGCGACATTGGCTTCTTTAATAGCCGGGTCGTAGTACGGGTTAAAGTCGTCGACGCCCACGACCTGCGCGCCGCGCGCCAGCAACTGCGCTGTCAGGTGCGAGCCGATAAATCCGGCGGCCCCGGTGACGAGAAAGGTTTTTCCAGAAAAATCAGGGGTCGGCATTCGCGGAATCTCCCTTTTATAATCGACAGGCGTCGGCGTTAGCCATACGACACGCCTTTCTCGCGCAGACGCGCCAGCGCGCGTTGCAAGGTCTCCTCGGGCGAGACCAGCGACACGCGGAAAAACCGATCGCCCGCCTCGCCAAACGCCACGCCGGGCGTGACCACCACGTCTGCGGTTTCAATCAGATGGCGCACCCAGGCCATCGAATCGCTGAACGCGTCGGGAATGGGAAACCACAGGTACATCGTGGCTTTGGGCGGCTCAATCGTCCAGCCCAGGGCGCGGAATCCCTCGACCATCATGTCGCGGCGGCGCTGATAGGTCGAGACAATGGCCGGCAGATACGCCTCTCCGTGCGTCATCGCTTCAATGGCGCCGTCCTGAATGGCGGAGGCGACGCCGTAATCGAGATTGGTCTTGACGTTATACAGGGCTTTAATCACATCGGGATTGCCGGCCGCAAAGCCGATGCGCCAGCCCGCCATGTTAAAGCTTTTGGAGAACGAGTGAAACTCCACGGCCACGTCTTTCGCGCCCGGAATGCTCAGCACGCTGGGCGGCCGGTAACCGTCGTAAGCAATCTCGCTATAGGCCAGATCGCTGACCAGCGTGAGACGATGCGCACGGCAATAGTCCACCAGGCGCTCATAATACGCGCGCGTGGCAGTTGCGGCGGTGGGATTATTGGGGTAGCTGACAAAGTACAGACGCGCGCGCGCCGCCACATCCGCCGGGATGCTGTTGGGATCGGGCATGTACTGGTTTTCGGCGGTCATCGCCTGATGATAGACATGGCCGCCCGCAAGCCAGGTGGCGCGCGTATGCACCGGATAATAAGGCGCATGAACGATGTTACAGGCGTCCGCGTCGGCATAGGCGAAGCTCAGGTGCGCCAGCCCTTCTTTTGAGCCGATCAATGGCTGGATGTCCGTATCGGGATTCAGTCCGCGCGCGTCATAGCGGCGCGCCATCCAGTCAACCGCCGCCTGACGGAAGGCGGGCTTGCCCTTAAAGTGTGGATAGCGATGATTCTCCGGGTTCAGCAGGGCCTCGCGCATCACCTCAATAATAGGCGCGGGGGTAGGCTGATCAGGATTACCCATGCCCAGATCGATGAGATCCGCGCCGCGCGCGCGCGCCTGATCCTTGAGATCGTCGAGCAGCGCGAAGACGTAGGTCGGCATTTGCGCCAGACGCGGAGAAAGGGGCGTCTGGCTGGCGCGCGCGGGCTGGCCGCAGGGAGAAGACGCCGGGGAATCCGTGACAGACATGAAGACAACTCCAGAAAAACCGCAAGGCGGCTACAGAAAACCGCCCCATTATCGCATAAAAGCGCCCGACTTCGGGAGGATGTCAGGGGGAGGCGCGATTCCCCATCAGTCCCTGCGTGCGCGCTTGCAGAGCGAGAATCACCGTGATCATGTCGGACTCGCCGAGACCCTGCTCGCAGGTTTCGCGGTACAGGGCGTGACACGCGTCGAGCAACGGCGCGGCGACGCCCGCTTCTTGCGCCGCGCAGGCGATCAGGCGATTATTCTCCAGCACGTCTGCAATCCCGGCCTGCTTACTGAAATCGCCCGCCAGCAATTTGGCCAGTTTGACCCGCGATACGTCGCTCGCCATTTGCCCCGCGTTGAGAATCGCCGCCAGTTTTCCCAGATCCAGCCCCTGATGCTGCGCAAAATGAACCGACTCGGCCAGTCCGGTCACAGTGGCGATCAGGAAGAGATTCACCGCCAGTTTCATCAGCAGCGCGTTGGGGACGGCGCCGCAGTCGACGACGTCTCGACAGAGCGGCTGGAAGATATCGCGCACGGCCTCAATCGTTTGCGCCTCGCCCGCCGCCATGGCCACCAGTTGGCCCGCCTGCGCGGGTTGACGCGATCCCGATACCGGCGCTTCGACATAGCGC
Source organism: Vampirovibrionales bacterium (assembly GCA_016712355.1). Classification (NCBI taxonomy): domain Bacteria; kingdom Bacillati; phylum Candidatus Melainabacteria; class Vampirovibriophyceae; order Vampirovibrionales; species Vampirovibrionales bacterium. The sequence continues at coordinate 719,293 of JADJRF010000005.1, forward strand.
CCGCCCACAGACAGAATTTGGGCTTCGAGCGCCTTGGAGTACGCCGGCATGGTCGTTCCCATGTTAATGACCGTGCGCCCGGCGACCCGCGCGCCAAAGGCGGGCTCGCCGCGCTGAAGGACCGCGTCAATCGCATCGGCGTTCGCCAGCATTAAGATCAGCGTCTCGCACGCGGCAAACGCCTCATCGACGCTGCCAGCCACGCGCGCGCCAGCCTGCGCGAGGCGATCGCGCGCGGGCGCCGATCGGTTCCACACCGTCAGCGCCGCGCCTGCGCGCAACAGATTCAGCGCCATGGGCTCTCCCATCGCGCCCAGTCCGATAAATCCCAGCGGTTTGGAGAGAATGTCGGTCATGTTGGCATGCTCGATTTGCGTCAATTGCGGCCAGCCTATATAAGCGTCTGTGACGCGCTTCTCCGACTGTAGCACGCAGACAGGCGCCTGCAAGCCATTTCGCAGACGGCGCGCTTGTCGGAGAATACGGCCATGACAGCCATTGAACGCGTAGACGCCGTGATTATCGGCGGCGGGGCGGCCGGGTTCTTTACGGCCCTCACGCTGGCCGAGCGCCGACCCCAAGCCCGACTTGCGATACTCGAGGCGGGCGGGCGTCCTTTGCAAAAAGTGGGTCTGTCGGGCGGCGGGCGTTGCAACCTGACGCACGCCTGCTTCGATGCGCAAGACCTCATCACCCGCTATCCGCGCGGTTCAAAGGCCTTATTGTCGCTATTCAGCCGGTTTTCGCCAGCTGAGGCCATGGCGTGGTTCGAAGCGCGCGGCCTGCCACTGAAAACCGAGGCCGACGGCCGCGTCTTCCCTCAAAGCGACAGCGCCCAGGACGTGATCGCGCTGTTTCTGGCGCAAGCCCGCGCGCGCGGCGTTTCCCTGCGCGTCAACGCCCGCATCGACAGTCTAAACGTCGAGCCCGACGGCGGATTTTTAATCGCGCTGAACGACGCGTCGACCCTGCGCGCCCAGGCCATCGCTCTGGCGACCGGCTACAGTCCCAGCGGCTGGCGGCTGGCTCAGGGGTTGGGGCATCGGGTGATTGCGCCGGTTCCCTCGCTGTTTCCGTTTCGCGCACAAAGCCCGCTGATTGCCGATCTGGCGGGCGTGACGCTGCAAGGCGTCGGCGGCTCGCTGCTGATTCGTGACAAGCGCGTCGCCCAAGCCGAAGGAGACTTGCTCATCACCCATCACGGCGTCTCAGGGCCGTTGGCTTACCGTTTGTCGGCCTGGGGCGCGCGCGCGCTGGCGGACGCCCAGTATCAGGCAACCTTGCGACTGGATCTCGCGCCGTCGCGCTCGCAAGACGCCCTGACCAGCGAGCTGCTCGCGCTGTTTCGCGCAGAAGCGGGCGGCCGTCAGGCGGCCAACGCCATTTGGGGAACGCTTCCCAGACGCTTCTGGCGGGCGTTGCTCAGCCATGTCGAGATCGCCGCTGAGGCGCGCGCCGATCAGATCCCCACCGCCGCGCTGCGACGACTGGCCGAGCGGATGAAACGCCTCACGCTGCCTATTGGGGGGCGAAGCCCTTCTAAAGAAGAGTTCGTCAGTTGCGGCGGCGTGGCGCTATCCGAAGTGAATTTCACCCGCATGGAAAGCCGCCTGCGCCCCGGTCTGCATTTTGCGGGCGAAATTCTGGATATTGATGGCCTGACGGGCGGATTCAACTTTCAGGCCTGTTGGAGCGCGGGCTGGACGGCGGGACAAGCCATGTTGTCATAAGACTTTCTCCTCTTCAAAACGTCATCTGTTTGTCAAACTTCTGCCATACGATACGTCGTGTCAGACATTTCCGTGAAAGACCCCCTCGCTTGCCGACGCCCGTTTCCAAACTGCTCACCGCCAAGACCCTTCAGCATGACGTTGCCTACGCATTCCTGGGCTTGGCTCCGCGCTTGGTCGGGCCAATGTTTCGGATTAACGACGACAAATACGCCCCGTCTAAGGTGAAGCAAGACACGTTGAGGCGTGAAGGATCGCAGGCAGGTCTGGCTTTTGCCGCGATGCTCGGCATCCAGTTGATTTATAGCGCCGTTTCCAAGCAGCCTCCCATCCGAGGATTGAGCCAGAAAGCGGTCGCCTTTCTCACGAAACCCTCCCACGAAGCCATTCTCCGTATGATGATGACGCTGCCGGCGTTTGCGGGATCCGAATACATCAGCCGCCTGATTGCCCCGCGCGCCGTCTGGGGTCCCAATGGCCGTCTCGACGCTCAGCCCCCGGCGACTCCGCCCTCTGAAAAACCGCCGGTCAGCGCGCCGGTCTTCTCCACGGTGCATTTACTGGCCCCCATGACGTCTCCGCCGATGATGTCTCCTATGAGAGCCCCCGCCTTTGGCGTCGGCGCCATGGCGCAGCCGCGCTTTACCAACGCCGGCGGCCTCTATGCGCAAGCGTAAGCCTCGGCTATAATCAGCGCCGAACGCGGCTTGCCCTCTCTCTCCGCGTTGATGCCAGGAGCGCCCGCCGATGAAGCCCACCATTCTGATCGTGGAAGATGAGCCCGATCTCGTCAATCTGCTGCGCTATAACCTTCAAAAAGAAGGCTACGACGTGGTCTATGCGCTCAATGGCAAGATTGCGCTGGAACTGGCCTGGGACAAACGCCCCGACCTGATTATTCTGGACCTGATGCTGCCGGATCGCTCCGGCATCGATGTCTGCCGCGAGATCAAGTCCCATGAGGCGCTGGCCCGCACGCCGATTATCATGCTGACGGCCCGCTCATCGGAGATTGACCGGATTTCCGGCTTTGAGGCCGGGGCCGAAGATTACGTCGTCAAGCCTTTCAGCCCCAAGGAGCTGCTCTGGCGCGTGCGCGCGATGCTCGGTCGAACGCGCCCCACGACCCCAGAAACCCTTCTGTTTGGCCCGATGGCGATTTATCCCGGCGAGTATCGCGTCACGGTCGATGGCGTTGAGGCCCCGCTGACGTCGCTCGAATTCCAGATTCTGCTTGTGCTGGCGCAATATCCCAACGTCGTGAAGACGCGCGAACAGATTCTGCAAAGCGTCTGGCAAGAAGAAGCCGTCGAGGTGCTCGATCGCACCGTCGATGCGCACGTCAAACGCTTGCGCAGTAAACTCGGCGCAGCGCGCGACGCCGTAGAAACCGTTCGCGGGGTGGGCTATCGCCTGACCACCACGTCCAGCGCCGCGTCTCCTCACGCCGCCCCATAGCGCTTTAAGACAGGAATCCCGCTCATGTCGCTGCCCATGCTGGAGTCTTCCGGTCAGATTCGCCGCCTGTTTCATGATCCCGGCGCGCTGCTCAGCGTCCTGCAAGAGATGAAAGACGGCGTGCTGGTGTGCGACGAGGCGGGAAACGCCCTGCTGCTGAACGCGGCGATTCAGAAGTCTCTGGGGCTCGATGAGAAGGCGCTGGGCAAGCCCTGTTGCGAGGTCATCCCCAGCGACGAGCTTTGGCAGACGCTGCTCTTCAGACGCTGGAATCCGGGAAGTCGCGGCATCTGGCGCTCAAGTTGGGGCGATCGGGTATGCGCCAGTATTTTGAAGCCCATCTGGCCCCGCTGCGATCGGGCGATCGCATTCAGGGCTGCGTCATTCTGCTCAGCGATGAAACGGCGATCCGCCGCACTGAGCGCATGCGCCGCGACTTTGTCGCGAACGTCTCGCACGAGCTGCGCACGCCTCTCAGCGCCATCCATGGCTACGCCGAAACCCTGCTGGAAGGCGCGTTAGACGAAAAAGATCTCGCCTGGGACTTCGTCAACGTCATTTTTCGACACTCGCAACGCCTCTCGCAACTGGTGACGGATCTCCTGGATCTGTCCAAGCTCGAATCGCCCGATTTTCAGCCCGAACTGACGCCCACGGCGCTGAATGCCATGATCCAGCGCGTTTATTCGCTGGCCGAGAGCAACACCCAGGGCAAGCGTCTGACGTTTCGCCTCAAGGTCGCCGACCCGCTGGGCGATGCGCTCGCCAACGTCGGCGGTCTGGAACAGGTGCTGACCAATCTGCTGGATAACGCCATAAAATACACGCCCGAAGGAGGCGTCATCACCCTCACGGCGCAAGAAAACGCCAAGGGAATGATTCAGATCAGCGTGTCAGACACCGGCATCGGCATTGAGCCCAAGCACATTCCGCGTCTATTTGAGCGCTTCTATCGCGTGGACAAGGCGCGATCGCGGGATATGGGCGGCACAGGGCTCGGCCTGTCCATCGTCAAGCATATTATTTCGTACCACGGCGGCGATATCTGGGTGGAAAGCGTTGCCAATCAAGGATCAACGTTTCATTTTACGCTGAGGAAAGCCAGCTAGCGCGATTCTCGGGTTTTTCAGGATTGCTTAGCACAAAAAGCGGCGCAGCGGTTTTAATATCAGTGTCCCGCGCCAAGGGGAGATGCGGGCGTCACTGAGTTTAGCAAGAGAGCGTGATTCTATTGGGGCGAGGCCGCAGAGGCTTTGCGCCACAGCGAGGGGAGATTCACCGTGTCAACGACCGTTAACCGGACAGGCTTTAACGCCAGTTTTCAAAAGCGCGTGGAAAAGACGTTTGGCCGGGAAGGGCACGCGCTTCGCGCCGTTTACGCCAATGACGTTTTTCGCAAGGGCGGCTCCATGCACTGGTTTTCCAAGCTTTTTGGCTCGCTGGGAGAGGGCATGCGAAAGTCCCTCAAGGGCCCGATGATGATCACCGCTCTGGGGCTCGGCGCAATCGCCGCCTGGAACACGGTTCGCGATACCGTGCGAGGGGCTTACGAAGACGGCCCCTGGGGCGCGCTCTGGTCTGGCGGCAAGGAACTGCTCATGAACGCCGGCTCGTTGCTCATTGGTTTGGCGGCAGGCGGTTTGGCGCGCAATATCAAAGGGCCTGTTGGCTGGTGGCTGGGCGCCGCCTCGATGATCGCCGGCGCGCTGGGCGCTTACAAGGGGCTCGATGCGTTATTCGCGCCGCCAAATAAGCCCAACGCCTTGACTCAGCCAACCCGCAGCCCCGCGCTGCCGTCGGTCTACGAGACCAATCCCTTCTTGCGCTCGCCGATGCCCGATCGCAGCCTGGAAGAGTACTATCAGATGATCGAGCGCGGGCCTGCGGCCGTTGCCATGATTGTCCCCGGCATGTCGCGCGAAAATTGAAAACCCTTCATTATACACGGGTCGCTAAAAAATGTAACATCTTGAATGCAAAAGGGTTACATTCTGTTAGAAAAAGCCCTACAATACACCATGTAATTGAGATCGCGCGATGTGAACAGGATCTTCTCACGACCTGAGGTGAAATCGTGACGCCTCTCATCGCGGCCCCATTCTGATTGACGATTGGTATTCAATTCCCGTTCGCATAGGCTGTGTCCACCGCTCCCCACTCCGGCGTGATTCGCGCGCATGCGCAATGCCCCATTCTGGCGCGCGCTCACTCGAGAAGACGAGGCGGTTACAGAAACCTGACATCCTGTCCGAAACCGTATCCGACAACAGGTCGAGAGTCATGTCCAGAAGCTGAGAAGAGATCGACGCCTGAAGGCGCCCGCCTCGCGCGGGCAACGTCCAGTGTCCAGTCAGTTTAAGCCGGACCCCACGGGTGTTTTGGCGCAATTACGCGAGGGACGCCTCCATGAAATCCCATCCGCTGCCTGCTGAGTCCGTCGCCGATACCGGCAAAAAGTCGCTGATCGCGGATATTGTCCTGCCGTCTGCGATCACCTTGCTGATTCTGTTCTGTCTGGCCCAAGTGGGCCTGTCCTACTGGAGCCCCGGCGCAGGGGGCTTCGCCTCTCAGCAGGACAATGCTGAGCAGTACGCCGCCATTTCGGCGTTCGCCAACTAGTAGCGCGCTGCGCGTAAAGCTTTCAGCCAACGCCGCCGCGCGGCGGCTCTTGCCTGACGGCTATGAGGTCTAAGAATAAGCTTAAGAAGAGCGCGAGGCGCGATACAGGGCCAGCGTATTGGCCATCAGCGCCGCAATGGTCATGGGCCCCACGCCGCCGGGGACCGGCGTTATCCAGCCCGCGTTGCGGCAAGCCGACTCAAAGTCCGCATCGCCCGTCAGACGCCCGTCTGCGCTGCGGTTAATGCCGACATCCAGCACGACGGCGCCGGGCTGGACGTAATCCGCCGTAATCAGGCCCGCAGAGCCTACCGCCGCCACCAGAATATCCGCCTGACGGCAGACAGCGGGCAAGTCGCGGGTTTTGCTATGGCACAGCGTCACCGTCGCGTTGGCGTGCAGCAAGAGCAGCGCCATGGGTTTTCCCACAATCGTCGAGCGCCCGACAATCACCGCGTGCCGTCCCGCCAGAGGGATGTCATAGCTGTTCAGCAGGGTCATCATCCCGCTGGGCGTGCAGGGCAAGGCGGGGGGCAGGTCGCCCGCCAGCAGGCGCCCCAGATTCAGCGGATGAAAGCCGTCGACGTCTTTGGCCGGATCCACGGCGGCCAGAATCCGGGCCGTCGACAGATGCGCGGGCAATGGCAACTGAATCAGCACGCCATGGACCGTCGGATTGGCGTTCAAACGCTCAATTTCGCCCAGCAGAACGCTTTCGCTGACGTCTGCGGGAAAGGTCAGCCGCTCAGACAGCAAGCCGGTCTCGATCGCGATTTTGGTCTTGCGGGCCGTGTAGACCTGACTTGCCGGATCGTCTCCCGCCAGCACCACGGCCAGTTTAGGCGGCGGCGCGCCTGAGGCGGTCAATTCGGCGACGGCCCGCGACACCTGACTCAGCAATGCGCGCGAGGCGCTCTTTCCATCCAGAAGGCGCGCGCCTTCAGACACAGCAGGCATCAGAGAGCCTCCTTCCTACAAAAACCGGCTGATACAGTCACGCTGACAGAATCAGGCAATACGGGGCTGCAAGCGGGATTCCGGCGCGGGGACGCTTTTGCCGCCCTTGAAGGCATGCATCTTGACGTCATCCAGAACGCCTTCCCAACGCGCAATCACGGTGGTGGCGACGCAATTGCCCAGCAGATTAACCGAGGTGCGGGCCATATCCATCAGATGATCCACGCCCAGAATGACGGCGATGCCCTCGACCGGCAAGCCGAAACTGACCAGGGCGCCCGCCAGCACAACCAACGAGGCGCGCGGCACGGCAGCCACGCCTTTGCTGGTGAGCATGAGCATCAGCATCATCATCACCTGCTGCTGAATCGACAGCTCGATGCCGGCCATCTGCGCCACAAACAGGGCCGCCAGCGACAGATACAGCGTACTGCCGTCGAGATTAAACGAATAGCCGGTCGGCATCACGAAACTGACAATGCCCTTGGGCGCGCCGAAGCGCTCCATTGTCTCCATGGCCTTGGGCAAAGCGGCCTCGCTGCTGGCCGTGGTAAAGGCGATGAAGAACGGCTCGCGCACGGCCTGCGCCATTTTCATCAGCGGCACGCGCGCCGCCGCGCAGGCAGAGCCCAGCACGAGTACGACAAACACAATGAGCGCAAAGTAAAGGGAGCCGACCAATTTGGCGTATACCGCCAGAATCCCCAGACCGTGAGAACCAATCGTCGCTGCCAGCGCGCCAAAGACGCCCAGAGGCGCAAAGACCATCACATAGCCGACGAATTTGAACATCACGTCGTTGAGACTTTCCAGCACCCGCATCACGGGACGGCCCTTTTCGCCCGCTGCGGCCAGCGCCAGGCCGAAGAAAACCGAGAAGACCACGATTTGCAGGACATTGCCTTCCGCCATGGCCTGCACCACGCTGGTGGGAGCCAGCGAAACGAGCGTCTCCATCAGCCCATGGGAGTGCTGGGTCGCCGCATTGGCGCCGATGGCGGCCAGTTGCGCCGTGGCGGCCGCGCTGGGAGTCAGATGCATGCCGCTACCCGGCTGAAACAGGTTGGCGACGCCCAGACCAATGACCAGCGCCAGCGTCGTAGCGATTTCAAAATACAGCAGCGTCTTGACGCCCACGCGGCCCAGACGCTTATGGTCGCCCATGCCCGCAATGCCCACCGTCAGCGTGGCGAACAGCAGCGGGGCGATCAGCATCTTAATCAGATGCAGAAACAGCGTCGACAAGGGCTGAAGCTGGGAAGCGACTCCCGGCGCCAGCGCTCCAAGGGCAACGCCGGCAATGGCGGCAATCAACACTTGCGCGCTCAGCGAGGGCATGCGCCAACGGCGAGCCCCTCCTGAGGAAGACAGCCTGCGGAATGCAAAAAGGGCGCGGATGCTCAAATCACGGGTCCTTGCGGGTTCGTCCGGCTTCGTCCCGAAAACGGGCGGCGAAACGGGAATGTATCTCCACTGGCGATAAGTCAAAACATACCCGAAAGTTGACCCGCTGAACAGGGGCCTTATGCCGTCTCAAGCCAGTCCGGCGAAGCTTGGACGCCATAAGCAAGGCATGAAACCGCCAGAAGTCGCTCATGGAGCAGCGCCCGCGCGCCAGAATCCGGGCGCTGCTCGCAGAACTGGCGATAAATAAATGTTAATTCCTGTAACACATTGCCCCGCGAAGGCTTGCTATCGTTGTCGCGGTCTGGCATGGCGAGCGTCAGGCGATCGGCGGACGGAATGGGAATCGCCAGAATCTGCTGTTGACGCAAATACGGGAAAAGCGCTTCGCTAAAGTAATAGCGAAGTCGAAACCACGCGCGCGCCGGCGGGGAATTAATCAGGGCGCAGATGGCGGGTAAAAGGGCGTTGTCGCGCAGATGGAAGTTATACAGCGTGTTGAGCGTCAGCCAGCCGACGGATTCATCGAGCGCGGCAATCGGCGTGTCCGCCACCCGACGGATTAACAGGCGCGGGGTCTGATACAATGCCATGGGTTTGAGGGTTTTAGCGTCCAGCGCATCGGGGCGAATGAAATGACGCGGCGTTAGCGGCAGTTGAAAAGCGCTTACGTCTTGCCCGCTAAGCACCGGGCGATCCGCCTCGCTGCGCCGACTTTTGGCGCAACGGTTTTTACCCGCCTCAATGCCGCGACCTTGATGGCGCGCGCCGTCTTCGGCCAAAAGAGAGGCCAGCGGACAGCTATGCGCCGCCATGGCGTCGAGAAAGCACACGCGCGGCGGCGTCAGCCACAAGTTAAGGGCGCGTTCCTCGAAGCGATTCATGTCCGACTGAAAAATTTCGGCTGCCGGTTTGGCTTCGGCGGCGCGGCGGTCCCATCGGCAGGCAATAAAAGGCTTTTCAGGATTTTGAGGCGTGAGACCGGCGCGTTCTACGAACAAGGCAACGGTTTCCACGGCCGCTTGCGGCGAAAAGGCGTCTTTTCCAATATCCCAGGCCGCCAGCAGACGGTTTTCAAGCAATAGACGGCGCACCGCTTGCTGATGCTCGTTCACCAAGAGGGGTTTGGGCAGCAAAAAGGCCAGAATCCCGCCGGGTTTGAGCAAGGCCAGACTGCGTTCGATAAATAGCCCGTAAAGGTCATACTGACCGCGCGCGGTTTGAAAGGCGGCTTCGTAGGCGGCGCGTTTCCCGGCATCCAGCGCCTGCTTGACGCCCAGATAGGGCGGATTGCCGATAATCCCGTCAAATTGCCGCGCGATGGGCTCCAGCAAGGCGTCTGCCACCTGAAGTTGTTCTCCCATAAAGCGCAGCGGCGGCGTGGCGCTCGGGCATCCAGCCTGGGCCCATAGCGACAGGCGGGCCGCTTCGAGGGCGCCCGCGTCTAAATCCGCGCCGTGCAGCGATTTCCAGATGGCGGCGTTTGGCGCCGCGCTGTCCGACAGCCAGACATCAGCGCAGGCGCGCAGAAAAGCCCCGCCTCCCATGGCCGGATCGAGCAAGGCGAGGCCGGTCGACAGGCGGCGGTTTTGGCGGGCGAGGGCCGTCATCACAAAGTCCGCCATGGCGCGGGCCAGCGCGTCGGGCGTATAGAAGCATCCGCCGCCTTTGCGTCGGCCAGAGGCGTCCAGATGCAGCAGGCGCTCATAAAGCGCGCCAAGATGGGCGGGGCCAAGCGCAAACAACTGGCAAATCCAGCGCAGTTGCTCCCATAAGCGATCAGGTTCAGGCGCGAGCGGCGTCTCGTCTTCTGTGAGCGGAAACAGCCGTTGGCGCTGGCGCAGCGGATCGATGGGATCGGTCATCAGAGCCAGAAACGCCCAGATCAGGCGCTGGCGCGCGCGCGCCGGATTCAGGCCAGGGCTCAGCAGGGCCAACGCGCCGCTTAAGGGCTCGTTCAGAGCGAAGGGCAGCTCTGATGAGGCGCTTGCAGGCGCGTTAAGAGAGCGAAGAAGCGGCATCAATCGACACAGGCAGGGAGGAGCGGACGCAATCGCAAGCGCATCAGGACCCAGCTACTGGGCGTGATGCTGGCGCGGCTGGTAAAACAGGCGGAAGATCTCCTGATGCGCGGCCTGGCCCAAGTCAAACATGCCAATGCTCTGGATATCATAGTCGGTCTTGGGCGGGCGAATCGCCATCAAATCCCGCAGCTCCTGCGAGAACACCACCTGATGGTCGGCGGCGTAGCGCAGAATCAGGTGCAGGTAGCCGACGCCTTCGCGCGTGGCGGTATCCGAAGGCTCGGTGGCGTGCAGGGCAATGCGAAACGGCGGTTGCGGGTCCATGGGGCGTAGGGTCGCATAATACTGGCGAAGCGATTTAGCCGCGCTGACAACGAATTGCAGGGCGTCATCCGGCGAGTTGAACATCAGAACCCAGGCTTCCGGTCGGCTCGAGACCAGACGCCCGCCGTATTCGGAGAATCCCTGAAACCGCGCGGCGCCTTCAGCCGTCTGCTCAAAGGGATAGAGAATTTCCACCAGAATACTCGTCGCATTGGAGGTTTTGCGGTCCTGAACATCTCGAACCGCCGCCAGTTGCTCGGCGCGCGCCTTGCTGCGGCTTAAATCGCGGGCAACGGCAAGCTTCTTGTCCATCGAGCGCGTCGCCGTGGCCAGCCCCGCGAGCAGGAAGAACACGAGCGTCAGGATAAAGCCCAGTATGCCTTGCGTCACGGTAATATCGCGCCCCTGATAGGCGATATGCGGGACATGACCGCCTAACGCACTATCTATCAGCGCATTCATGGGATCAAAGACGACCCGTAGGGCGTCGATAAAGCCCGTGAGCTGAGGGACGCCGATAATGCTCAATAGCCAGTGGACAATGGCCACCGGGGCCAACAGGGCGAACAAGACGCTGAGTAAATCCAGAAAAAGCGCAAGAACCTTCAGCAAGCGAATCTGTATCCCGACCTGACGCTAACGCCGCACGATAGCGCTATTTTACCATCGCTAGCGCCAAAGAAAGCGTTCCGGATTTTGAGAGTTTCCGGCCAGCGTCACTTCAAAGTGCAGATGCGGCCCGGTTGAGCGGCCTGTCATGCCCACCCAGCCAATGCGCTGACCTTGCGCGACAATCTGCCCGGGGCGGACCGTCATGGCCTTGAGGTGGGCGTAGCGGGTTTTAAGGCCGTTGGCGTGCAGAATTTCCACCAGATTGCCGTACTGGGATTCCATTCCGGCACTGATGACGCGGCCAGCGGCGGCGGCCATCACAGGAGAGCCAATCGGGGCAGTGAGATCGACGCCATTATGGAAATGACGTCCACGCCAGCCGTAGCGCGAAGAGATTTCAAAGGCGGCCAGCGGGGTTTTCATGGCAGAAGACGCGCCGCCCATCAAGCCGGAAAATCCGCGGCTGGGCGAGCGACTGCCGTCAAAGGCGCGGGCCCGGGCGCTACCTGCGGTGAGAGCGGCCAGAGGCTTGAGCTGAATAACGGGCGGAGCGACCATCGCCAGACGCAGGGCGCGACTCTGGCCAATGGGCTCCAGCAGCGGCGCGGCTTGGACGACCGGCTGCGGGCCTTTCAGCATAAAGGCCGCCATGGCGCTCAATTGATGGCGATCGCGACCGATGGCGCTCAGCGCGGGATTGGCGCACAGGGCGCGGTCATCCAGCGCCAGGCTGAGCGAGACGCCCGGAGAAATCGGCGAAAAGGCCTCGTCGGACGATGCGTTGACGCGATGGAAAACGGCCATGGCGGAAAAAGCGGCGACCAACGCCAAGCAAACGGCAAAGGCGCTTTGAGCGCAGCCGCGCGAAGCTAAACGGCCATAGGCGAGCTTAAGAAGCAGGCTCTGTCTCATCCTGATAAGTCTCATCTCTATAACTGGACAATAGGGGAGGCAAAAGGCGCAAGCGGCGCCGGGCTCGATGGCGGGCAGTGTAACAGGGACCTCATGCCCTCCCAAGCTTAAATTTCAGTTACATCGATCCCTGGCCGGACCCGCAACATGGCAAAGCCGCCCCGGTCGGCCTTTTGACGCGCGCCCAAGTGACTGTAAATAAACATTAAGCCATGGGGCTGGCATTTGAAAGGCGCAGCGGGCTTGATCTATGCTATGGAATTCTGGGAGACGTCTCTGGGCCAAGCGTCTGGACCCGATGGCTCTCTCCCCAGACGCAAGACGGCCTGAAAGCGGCCTGCGCGGCCCCGGGCGAGCGTCTTGTGATTGCGGCTTGCGAGGTGTTGTATGGCGTTATTAGGGGTCAATATCGATCACGTCGCAACTGTGCGCAATGCGCGCGGCGTGGCGTACCCGGACCCGATTCGCGCGGCCTTAATCGCGGAAGCCAACGGGGCGGACGGAATCACGGCGCATCTGCGCGAGGATCGCCGGCATATCGGCGATCGCGATATGGCCCGCCTGAAAGAAGCGCTGGCCACGCGCCTGAATATGGAAATGGCCGTGACCGAGGAGATGACCGCCATCGCCTTGCGAATTGCGCCTTATATGGTCACGTTGGTGCCCGAACGTCGCCAGGAACTCACCACCGAGGGCGGTCTCGATGTCATGGCGATGGCTGTGCCGCTGAAATCAACGCTGGCGCGCCTTCATGACGCGGGTATCGCCGTGAGCCTGTTTATCGAGCCTTCCGACGCCCAGTTGCAGGCTAGCGCGGCGGCGGGCGCCCGCATCGTGGAATTTCACACCGGGCGCTACGCGGAAGCCTTCGATCAGGACGCCGACAGCTGCCAGCGCGAGCTGCAACGCTTGCGGACTGCCGCCGAACGGGCGGTGGCCATGGGAATTCAGGTAAATGCGGGGCATGGGCTGCATTATGAGAATGTCCAGCCGATTCTGGCGATGCCGGGTCTGCATGAGCTGAACATCGGTCACAGCATCGTCTCGGAGGCCATCTTTTGTGGGCTGGCCCAAGCCGTGCGCCGGATGAAAGCGCTGGTTAGCTGAAATGGGCCTCAAGCGCCAACTGCGCAACCTGCGACGCCGACGCGAAAAGTCTGGGCGGGCCCCGGGCGCTGTCTTGACCCCCTTTACCGATACGCTGCCGGATAAACGCGCCCGGATCTCGGTCACGTCTTACGACGCCGCGCATATTGACGAGACGCCGGACTGTCTGCCGGGCCAAGCGCTGGCCCGGGCGCGCGCGCATCGCGTCGGCTGGATTCGGGTGAAGGGGCTGGAGGACGTTAACGCCTTAAACGCCTTGGGCCACGCGCTGGAAATCCATCCGCTGGCGCTGGAAGATATTCACCACCCGGATCAGCGGCCCAAGGTCGATGTGTATGACCATGGGGTCTTGATTACGCTGCGCACGCTGCGGACACATCGCCCGGAATCGGGACGCGGGCCAGGGCTGGAAGCGGTTTCCGAGCAACTGGCCATGGTCCTGGGCGACCCCGTTCTGACGACTTTTTTGGAGCGGCGCGACGATGAGCTGTTCGAGTCGCTGCAGGAGCGCCTGCGCGATGAGCAGAGCTTTACCCGAAAGCAGGGCGTGGATTATCTGGCCTACCGGCTGATGGATATTGTCGTGGACCAGTATTTTCAGGTGCTGGAAGCCTTTGGCGAAGAACTGGACGCGTTAAGCGACGGACTGACGCGCGAACAGCCGGATCCGGCGCTTATGAAGCGGATTCAGGGCGTGAAGGCCGAGATGATGACGCTTCGGCGCGCCGTCTGGCCCTTGCGCGAAGTCGTAGGATCCTTGCAACGCGGGGACTCTGCCTTGATCAGCGAGCAAACGCGCGTGTATTTGCGCGACTTGCAGGATCACTTGACCTATGTTGCTGAAACCATCGACACTTACCGCGAAATGATCGCCGGGATGCTGGATATCTACCTGTCTCAGATTAATTTCCGGATTAATCAGCAGATTAAGGTGATGACCATTATTGCGACGATTTTCATGCCCCTGAGCTTCATTGCGGGCGTCTATGGGATGAATTTCCACTACATGCCGGAACTCTACTGGCGTTTCGGTTACCCGGCCGTCTGGCTGGTGATGATCGCCATGACGGCGGGCATGCTGATCTGGTTTCGCGCCAAACGCTGGTTTTAGCCTGCCCGCTGGCGCGTGAAAACCAACGCCAATAGGGGCGCGGCGCGTCCCTTAGCCAGAGAATAGAGCCAAAGACCCGGCGTTACGGCGGATGGCGGGCGTCGTCGCCAAAGCGTCTGGGCTCTGGGCGCGACTCTGACGGATTCACTTCGCGCTTTAACTGGCTCAGCAGACGGCGATCGCGATCGCTGACGCCGGATAAACGGCGGATGCCCGGATTTTCTGCCGGCGCTAAATCGGGGGAGGGCGTATCAGGCGGCGGGGGGCCGGCCGCGCGCGTCAGCGCGCTCAGCAGCGTCGGCGTCGGGCGCGGCTGTAGCGCCCGGGCGATATCGTCGAGGCGCTCGGGGGCAATCGCCGGGTCTTGCCACCAGCCCGTGTAGTTGGGCCTGCCCCAGGCCGGATTGCTCAAGAGAATCCGCTGGCGCTGCAACAGCTCTAGCAGCCGCTGGCGCGGGAAATGCGGGGATTTTCCGCGCTCGGCGCGCGGGTTGGGCGTAGGTTCACCCCATGACGCACAAAGCAGGCCATCGCCAACGTCTTGAAACGCCCGGCGGCGCGGGCGATAGTCCAGCGCAGGCGCATCAAACGCATCCGGCGCGTCGGCAGAAGACTGGAGATGCTGAGACGCCCGCGATCGCGCTTCAACAGGGGCTTGCAGCATTGCGATCAAATGATCAACCAGCGCCAGCGCACTCTCAACCGGGTTCAAGTCAGGCCCGTCGGCTGAATGAGCGCCTGAAACCGTCTCTGGAGGCGTTTTTCGACGCATGACGCGCTCCATCAGCACCGGAAACCAGAACCGGTTAAAATAACTCGCCCACGCGCGGACTTTCTGCTCGGAATCGGCGTACAGCGCGTCCATCAGGGTGCTGAACAGCCCCAGATTCCCCAGCAGCGCCATAAAAAATGGCGCATAACGATAAGAAGGCGCGTTGGCCCACATGATCGCGATTAGCCTCTTTTACATGTCAAACAAACAAAGCGTAAACCCCATACATATATAAAAATTATATCTTATTTCCCTCCCCATGGCTAGTGCTTTGGGGGCAATTTAAAGATATATTACAATTGTCGTTTTCGAGACGCCTCTCACGTTGCGCAAAGGGCTCATCGGGCGCTGAAGGCGCTTTGCGAGACGATCTCAACAATCCCGGCCAATAATTCTCACCCACTTCTTATATAGAAGAAAGCCGGACGCGCACTGTCAGCTCTCTGCACGGGCGCCGCTGAGGACGCTTCAACGCCAAACAGGGCGCTTCCTCACCTTGAAGCGCCCTGTGGCGTGAAGGGTTCCTCTCCCTAGATCTGACTGTCGACGTGGAAGACCTCGCACGACAACACGTAATTCTTAAAGACCGTGCGCGCGGTGTTCAAGGGCTCGCGGCGCATGCCGGTCGACCAGAGCAACGCGTTTTCAGTCATACGCGCCGGTTCCAGCCGCTCATCAATGATAAATTCCACCACGCTTGAACGCATCGGATGCCAATCCTTCGCTAGGGGGCCGCTCTGGCTTCAATCGCTCGACGACTCTGATAGAGCGGGAAAAACGGGAGAAGAATATACTATCTATATTTATATAAAAACCCGGTTCTGAAGAAAATTGCCTCGAAAGTATATTTTTTTAACGACTCATTTGTCTGCGTCGCTAGCGGGTTTGCGCCGGATGATCCCAGACGCGCCCCCTCATGAATTATCAAGCAGAAAAGCCTTCACTCAAAAAAGGACCAGAAACAGAAACAGACGCAGAGAACCTCAATCAGGCCTTGTCAGTGTATCATAGCGCGCCTCCAGGGCCAAGTCACGCAAAGGCGCGTTTACAATACCCGCAGACCCGCGCCAAGCGCTAGCGATTTGCCAGAATCACGACGGTTTGGCCGTCCCCCCCCTCGGCTGGCGCGCCGGGGGCATAGCGCGCGACATAGGGCGATTGCCGCAGATAGGCGCGAATCGCCTTCTTAAGGGCTCCGCTGCCGTGGCCGTGAATAATCCGCACGGCGCCTTCGCCGCTGAGCATGGCCTCGTCGAGAAACGCGATCACGGCCTCCAGAGCCGCTTCCACGCGAAGCCCCAGCACGTGGAGCGACAGGGTCGCCGCAGGCGTGTCCGCTTGCGGGGCTTCGGGAGAGGATTTTGAGGGGCTTTGAGATTCCGGCGGCGCAGATTTTCTGGCAAGGCGCGAAGGGGATTTCTTGCGCGGGCGCGGCGTCGCAGCATGAAGCGGCGTTAAATCGCTGAGCGGGGCTGTGATCGTCAGTTGTCCCGCCTGAAGAATCGCAGAACCATCGGGTTTAAATGAGAGAATTTCGCCTTCCAGGCCCCATTGCAGGCTTTTTACGCGATCGCCTGTCGAAAACGCAGGCAGCGGCGCATCAGCGGATTCCTGATCCAAGGCCTCGCGCGCCTCATCGAAAAGATCGCGCGCCGCCGCATCCGCCTGTTTGAGCGCCCGGGCGGCCGCGTCGGGGTCGGCGCGCAACTGGCGCTGGACATCTTTGAGTTCGGCTTCCAGTGCGCGTAGTCGGTGCTGCAGGCCGGTTTTATAGGTTTGCAGGGTCTGGCGCTTCTCGTCGCGCGCTTGACGGCGTAAGGCATCGGCCTGGGTGAAGGCCGCTTGGGCATCTTCGCGCGCCACGATGGCGATAGACAGAGCCTCATCGGCCTGACGGTTTTTAAGGGCGAGGGATTCAATCAAGGCGGCGGCGTCGCGTTGCGGGGCGCTGAGAAAGGCGCGGGCCTGGGCGATAACAGCCGCGCTCAAGCCCAGACGCTCAGCGATGGCGATGGCGTTGCTGGCGCCGGGCGCGCCCATCAGCAGGCGATAGGTCGGGCGCAGACGCTCGGCGTCAAATTCCACGCTGGCGTTGACATACCCGTCTCGTTCCCGGGCTTCGACCTTGAGTTCGCCCAGATGGGTCGTCACCGCCGTCAGCGCCCCGGCCTGATGCAGGGCTTCGAGAATGGCGCGGGCCAACGCCGCGCCTTCAGCGGGATCAGTTCCGGCGACAATCTCGTCGATGAGCGCCAGAGCGCCGCACAAGCCATTGGGCCGGGCGGCGGCCGTCTCCAGAAAGCGCGACAGATAGCCCACATGCGCAGAAAACGTCGAGAGATTCTGCGACAGGCTTTGTTGATCGCCAATATCAGCCAGAATCGGGTCGAGCAGCGACATCTGAGAGTCTGCCCCCGCCGGAATAGGCAGTCCGGCCCGCAACATCAGCGAGAGCAGACCCAGCAGTTTGAGAAAAACGGTTTTACCGCCGGTATTAGGCCCGGTAATCACCAGCGTGCGCTCGCCGTCCTGTCCCAACGACGCGTCATTTGCGATAATCAGCGCGGGATCCGGGGCTTGCAGCAACAATAACGGGTGACGCGCGCGTTTGAGAAGAATCATCGGCGGGCCATCGCTGATCAGATGCGGGGCCTCGGCCTGCAACGCCCGCGCCAGACGGGCGGCGGCCAGACGGCGATCGAGCTCGCCCAACAGGTCCAGCCAGTCATCGAGCGCCGCGCGCGCTTCTGCGATTTGCGCAGTGAGCGCGCGGTAGATGCGCGCGATTTCTTCGAGAATGCCTTCTTGTATCTCGCGCAGGGCGTTATTAAGTTCGACCACGGCATGAGGCTCGATGTACAGCGTCGCCCCGCTGGCCGACGCCCCGTGAATCACGCCGGGAAGCGCCGACTTGAAGGAGGCCTGGACCAACAGCGCCGCGCGACCGTCTCGCTCGGTGATCAGGCGCTCTTGCAGCGCGCCGGCCGTGTTCGGATCGCTGAGAAAGCGCTGCAAGCGCTCGTGAATCCGCTCGCGCTGGCGACGTTCTTCGTGCCGCAGGCGGGCCAGTTCAGGGCTGGCGCTGTCGAGCGCGTCGCCTTGCGCATCGATGGCCTGAGATAGGCTGTCAAGCAGGGGTTGCGGAAATTCTATCGACAGCAGGCGGCGCGAAAAGGACGTTTCTTCGAGATTTTTCTCGCGCGCGTCCTCCTGAAAAGCTTTGCGAAAAGCCTTTTGAAAATGGCCCGTCAGCGCGCGGCTCAGGCGCAGGGTCTGCAAAATCTGGCCCAATTCGCGCGCGCCAAGACTGGCCCCGGGAAGCGCGCGGGCCACCGCCGGGCGAATATCGCTGAGCGCTTCGCTGGCAACGGGGGCTTCGCCTGCGCGCTCAATGCATTGTCGCAGCAGCATGACGTCGCGCAGGTGCGCAGCGACCGCCTCCTGATCGGGCAAAAAGGCGACTTCCCGCCAGGAATCGCGCCCATAGGGCGTCCAGCAGTCGGCTTGCAGGCGCGCATCGAGGGCAGGCCACTCCAACATGGCAAGGACGTCTAGCGCAGGCTGGGTAAACAGGCGTGACATGCGCGCTGAACCTCCTCTTGAGACGGCGTCGTCACCAGGGCGCGCGGCGTGACGCGCGGCGCCCATTTTTCCAGATGGGTCATCGGCGTATAGAGACCCACCACCGGTTTTTGAAGCGCCGCGCCCAGATGCAGCGCGCCGGAATCCACGCCGATGACGCCTTCCACACGCTCGATAAGGGCAAGAGTCTGCGCCAGCGTGGTTTGTCCACACCAGTTGCTCAGGCGCGCGCGGGCCGATGGCGCCAAAGCCTCGCGCAGGCGCTCGTAACGCGGGGCGTCGAGAGCCGATCCGCAGGCGTGCAGGCGATAACCGCATGTCTCGATTAACCAGCGCGCGACGTCCTGCGTGAGCGTCAGCGGCCATTCTTTCTGGGCGTTGGAAGAAGTGAGGTGAATCAGCGCATGAGGTCCGTCTTCTGCGCCCTCGCTCGCCCATCGCGCAGCGATAGCCCGGCGGGCGTCGTCTTCAACAAAGGCTTCCAGTCGACCGTCATCGACAGACAAGCCGGCGGCTTGCAGCGCGTCCAGAAAGCAATCCGCCTCATGGCGATCGCGTCGGTACGGCACAGCGCGGGTCAGCAGCCAGCGCCGGGCCTCGGTGTCAAAGCCGATACGCGTCGGAATTCCCGCCAAGGCCGCCAGCAGCGCCGAAGAAAACGATCGTTTCAGGACAAAGGCGACATCGTAGCGACGGGACTTTAACAGGCGCACGTAATGCCAGAACGACTGCGGCGGACGATTGTCGGGGGATTCATAGGCGCGCTGACGGCTTGTGTCGTACAGCAGGCGTTCATCGAGATAGGGGCAGGCGGACAGCGCCTCTGCAGAACCCGGCGCCAGCAACGCGTCGATGCGCGCCTGGGGGCACTGGCGCCGTAAGTTGCGCAAGAAGGGAACGGTTAAAATCGTGTCGCCAATAAAGCGATAGCGCATCACCAGAATGCGCAGCGGGGCGTCAAGAGCAAAATCGGGAGGGGACACGCAAGCGAACCGTTAGAGGGGCAGATTCAAAGAAAAATCCAGCGGCGGCACGATCGCGCGGAGACGGACGACCGCCGTTCGCGCGGCCAGCGGCCCGCTCAGCAAGGGCTTGAGCTTCACGGCGTCTTTTTCCGTGGTCGCCAGCCATTCGCCTTCGACCCGCGACGCGGCCAGGGCGGCGACGTCCGTTTCATCATACGCGTGATGATCCGCAAAACAAAGCGTTTGCCTCGGCCTCAAGCCCAGTTGCGCCAGCGTGCGCTCAAACGACGCCGGATGCGCAATGCCGCACAGCGCTCGCGTCGGCGCATCCGCCAGCGCTTCTGCGGTCAGCGGCGCGTCATCGCTGAGGCGAAACAGGCCCAGCGGCTCGAAGGGAACTCGAATTATCGGGGGCGCAGGAATGCCCGCCTCGCGCAGCAGGGCGCGCAGGCGCGATTCGCTGTCATCGCACGGGGTTTTGGTGAGCCAGAGGGCGTCGGCGCGGCGCAGCGCGCTCAGAGGTTCCCGTAAGGGACCGACCGGCAGGAGAGCCCCGTTGCCGAACAGGCGCTCGGCGTCAATCAGCGCAATATTGACGTCTCGGGCGAGGCGGCGATACTGAAAGCCGTCATCCAGCAGCAGAATATCGGGGTGATAGTCTTCGACGGCGCGCCGGGCGTTATCGGCGCGATGACGACCGACAATCACCGGGATGTCGGGCAGCAGGCATTGCAGCCAATACGCTTCGTCTCCGTGATCGGGCGATTGCGGGCGTCCATACGCCAGCGGCTGGCGCGCGCCGTAGCCTCGGGTGAGAATCACGACGCGTTTGCCCATGGCCTGCCAGCGCTCGGCCAGGGCCAGCGTCACCGGGGTTTTACCCGTGCCGCCGGTGGTGAGGTTACCGATGCTGACAACATGGGCGGCAGCTTGCGTTACGGCCAGCCAGTTCTGGTCATAGAGCCAGTTTCGCGAGGCGACGACGGCGGCGTAGGGCCACGATGCAGCGCGCGCCAGCCCTCGCGCGCCGGACAGCGCGTTGGGGGAATCGTGAAAGCGGGCGATTCGCTGTTTCAAAGCAATCCTCTTTGGGTCTGATCCTCTATTATGTCGAAAACCAGTCGAAAAGCGGCAGAATAACGTGCGGGGAAGTGGGCGAAAGAGCGGGAAATTTGCGATTGCGACGCTTGGGTGTTCAAAAGACGCCCCCTTTGGCGCCGTCTTTCTACCCCTTTTGAACACCCCGTTTGGCTCTCTCTGAAGGCACTTCAGCCCTTTTTCGACAGGGTTTGGCTCCTTAGATGATGATGACTTCTTTTAAATAACGGGTTTTGGATCTTTCTTCTGGGGAGGGTTGGGGGCTTATGTCGGGGGATCGTTCCATGTATCGCCTTTGTCGGTCAATCGAAAGAGGAATGAAAGCCCATCATCGCCCGTCTTCTAAGAATCTGCTTAACTACCCTTCGCATCTAATTCTAAAGAAATTCTTATGGGTTGGGGAGAGGGGGCAATCGTGCTCTTTTGGTTGTTTTTATTTTTATGCAAGGTGTTTTGAAGGTCGTTGCGTCAGAGTTTGATAGGAAGCGTGATTGTCCCGAGAGAGGATGCGACCGCATAGCCGAAAGGCCTCAACGGTTTAGAGCGGAAGATGGAGAGAAGAGACACATGAATAATTCGAGAGTGACTGGTAATAGCCCCGATTGGCATTCGTATAAACTGAAAAAAGAGGCAAAGTCTCACAAAGCGGCCGCCAATCCTGCGCCCGCAGCCGCTGCGCCAAAATCGGCCTCTGCAGCGCCTCAATCCCAGTCGACGACAGCTTCGTCGCAAGGCTGGAAGAAAAATTTAGACGCCGTGTTTGAGCCGTCTACTTCGGATAGTCCGGCTGGCTGGGGCGCGTCTCTTTCGTCCAGAGAAGCCACTCATGCCAACACTCAGGCCATTAAGGACGCGACAAAGCTTCCGGATGATGCGTCCAGCGAAGCTGCCCCTGCCCCTGCGAGCGCTGCCAGCGCGACGACACAACAGGCGGCTGCCCCGGCTTCTAAAACGCCTAATTTCGATCTCGGTTATTCGGGGAGCATGGTTCCGCCGAACCAGATCTATGGCCCGGAAAATGATCCGCATACCATCGACACGACTAAATATGGCCCTTACACCTACGGCGAGGCGGAGCAAGCCGAGGCGAAGGCGAATGAATTAAATACCCCCGATGACCAAAAAATCCAGTCTGTGTCGGCAAGCGCGCTGGCAAGCGGTCTTGAGAAGTTATCTGAGAAACGGTATTTAGATGATCATAGCAGTTTGACCCGCGAAGAAATTCAACTGGAACTTCAGGAAGACAGAGCGTCTGCCAAAGGCGATAAACTGCTCACCGCCGATGAACGTAAAGCCCTTCGCATGGCCGCGCAAGTGGCCGGCAATAAATTAACCGTTGATTGGGTGACGCCTTCGCGGTCTAGTCAATCGACCACATTTGTCGATGCGCACGCCGCTAAAAACGCCGCCAAGCTCGATGGCGACGACAGCACCGTGACGCGCGAGGAGCTTCAGGCGACCCTTTACAAACGGCCAAAATCTGCGTCGCTTGAAGAATCCAGGAAAGCCATTCAGGATGCGGGCGGCGTCCCGGCTGCCACGACCTAT
Organism: Vampirovibrionales bacterium; assembly: GCA_016712355.1. Lineage (NCBI taxonomy): Bacteria > Bacillati > Candidatus Melainabacteria > Vampirovibriophyceae > Vampirovibrionales > Vampirovibrionales bacterium. Next base: position 741,516 of record JADJRF010000005.1, read on the forward strand.
AATCGCGCTAAAAAGGTTCGGTAATTTCCATTTAAACAATAACAGGACAGGGCCTCGCACAGCATCGGGGCCCTGTTGCTTTGAAAGGGGGGCTTTTTGGACAGTTTTTAGGAGGTCTCAGGGCTTGCCGTTACAAAGCGCCCCCACGCCTTGCCCCAGAGCTGTCGCATGACCTATGATACCCGTAGTCTTCATCTGAATGACTATAGGAGTCGGCTCACTATGAAATTTACCGTACAGCGGGATCTCTTTCAGCAGGCCATCGCCGCCGCCCAGCGCGCCACCTCTTCGAGGCCCATTCAGCCGATTCTGGCGCATGTGCTGCTTCAGTCGCAGGGCGACAACCAGCTGAAATTGTCGGCGACGGACCTCGATTTTGCGCTGGAAACGACGGTGGAGGCCGAGGTCAGCGAGCCCGGACAAACCACGCTGTCGGCGCGCAAGTTGGCCGATATCATGGCCAAGCTGCCGCCGGGCGTCGCCGTGTCGTTTCAGGTGGATGAAAGCGCGCAAACGGCGCGGATTCGCTGCGGATCCAGCTCGTTTGAACTGCGGACCCTGCCCGCCGCCGATTTCCCCGAGCTGAAACCCATTGATCAGGAGCAGTATCTCGAAGTGGATGGCCGCGCGCTGATTCGCGCCATCAACCAGACGGCTTTCGCCGCTGCCAGCTATGAGTCCAATAACGTGCTGGGCGGCGTCTTCTTTCGACTCACGGCGCAATCGCTTGAAATGGCCGCCACCGATGGCTCGCGGCTGGCGCGATCCATTGAAGCGCTGAGCGCGCCGCCCGCCTTGGGCGAGAGCGCCAGCGTCAGCGCGATTATTCCGGTAAAGGCGCTTCAGGAGTTCGTCAAGCTGGCGGGCGGCTCGCTGGAGGCCGATGAGAAAGTACGGCTGGCCATCAGTCAGGGGCAAATTTCGCTGCGAACGCCGCATCTGTACGTGCTGTCGCGCCTGCTCGACGGTCAGTACCCGCAATACGGCCAACTGATTCCTCAGGAAAATAAAATCGTGGCGCTGGCCAATCGCCAGGCCTTTATCGCCTCGCTGGAGCGCGCCGCCGTCATGGCCAACGAGCGCACCAATGTCGTCAAACTCACCTTCGAAGGCGATCATTTGAGCCTTGCGGCCAACACGCCGGATGTGGGCGACGCCAGCGACGCGATGAATGTGACGTTTGAAAACGACGAGCCGCTGATCATCGCCTTCAACTACAAGTTTTTGCTGGATGCGCTCAAGGTGATTGAATCCGACGACGTGCGGATGGAAACCAATGGCGCGCTGGCCCCGACAGTGTTTAAATCGCGCGACCGCGATGATTACCTGTGTCTGGTGATGCCGGTTCAGGTGAAATAATCCCGCTGGCGGGCGCAGGACGCATTGATGAAACTCCATGGGCTGACGGCTCGACGTTTTCGTAATATTACGGATCAGACGCTGCGCTTTTCGCCGGGCGTGAACCTGATTCTGGGTGAGAATGGACAAGGCAAGACCAATCTGCTGGAAGCCATTTACCTGCTCTCGTATACGCGATCGCCGCGAACCCGGCAAGAGCGCGAGCTGTTGATGGCGGGCTCGCAGGAAGCCATGCTCAGCGCCACGGTGATGACGCGCGGCGGCGCGGGCTGCGAACTGGGCGCGCGACTTTCGCTCAGCGAAAATAATGACGCCTCTCGCCTTAAAACCTCCTTCTTGCTGAATGCCTCGCCGGTTCGCACGCGCTCGGCGCTGCTGGGCCATGCGCCGACAGTCTCGTTTTTTAATACCGACCTGCTGCTGCTGCGCGGCGCGCCGGACTATCGCCGTCAGTGGCTGGATGCGGCCATTGTCCAGTACGACAAGCGCCATTTTACGCATCTGGCCGACTATCAGCGCGTGCGTCAGCAAAAGGCCCGCCTGCTGAAAACCGCGCTTGAAACCGGCATGAGTGGCGACGCGCGCGCCCAGCTTGCCATCTGGAACGACCAATTGGCGCAGACCGGCGGACGGGTCAATGCCCTGCGCGCCGACTATTTGAAGCGATTGGGCGCGCGCGCGTCCTTGACCTACGCCGACTTGTCGGCGGGGCGCGAAACGTTGACGATGCAATACCGCTGCCATGCGCTGGCCGATGCGCCAACCGCCTGCGCGGATTTGTCCGATCCGGCGGATGAGACGGCGTGGGCGCAGATTCTTGCCGAGGCGCTCACGCGGCGCGAGCCGGAAGAGTGGCGTCGCGCGGCCTGTCTGGTGGGCCCGCATCGCGATGACGTGGATTTTGCGCTCGATGGGCTCGATGCGTGCGCTTACGGCAGTCAGGGACAGCAACGCACGGTCGCGCTGGCGCTGAAACTTTCTGAACTGGCGCTATTGTCTGAGCGTCTGGGAGACTGGCCGGCGCTGCTGCTGGATGATGTCATGGCCGAACTCGATCCCAAGCGTCAAAGCGAGTTAATCGACCGACTCGATCCCGGTATTCAGGTGTTTTTGACGACGACGCATCTGGAAGGGCGCTTAAAAGAGGCGGTCGGGCGCTTGATGCGCGCCTCAGACGCTACGGCGGCCGCTTTTGAGGCGCGCGGCGGCGCGTATTGCGAGCGGGCCTTGGCGCCGGTCTCATTGGCCCCGCTGTCAGAAGAGGCGCTGGTGAGTGGCCTCTGAGTTTTCCGACGAGAAGCGGGCGGGACGGGGCGCCAGGCGGGCGAAATCTCCCCGGATTCAGACGCGGCGCGCTGCATCGGAGTTGACGTCCCTGGCCAACGTCTTGCCTCAGGTGGGAGAATCGCTGGGGCTGGAGCGAAAAGCCGCAGAACTGGCCATGCTGGCCTTGTGGCGCGAACTGACGCCGCCGCCTTATCGCGATCGCAGCCGGGCTTTGAAAATTATTCGTCAGGGAGAGGCGCAGGTCTTGCAAGTGGGCGTCGAAGACGGGGCGACGGCGGGGGACCTGTCGTTTCAACTGGAGGCGATTCGCGCGCGTTTGAACGCGTTTTCGGCGCAGACGGGCGTGACGATCGATCGGATTCAGTTAATGACGCGCTAGAGCGTAAGCGGGCGAGACGCCTCATGGCGGGACCCGGTACGCGATTCAAACGTGCGGGTCAATCGGGCGGTGCTTGCCCAGTTGATGCCGCCCATGATCGTTCCCAACCAGGCGATGGCGCTTAGCGGCGCGCCCGCCAGACCGATTCCCAGTAAGGCGGAGGCCGCCAGCGTCCCCACCGGCGTCATGACGCCCATGGTCCAGGCGCGGGCCTGGCGACGGCGAAACGCCTCAAAGCGGTTGGTGAGCAGCATGCGCAGCGGGTTGTAAAAGCCTGTACGCAGCTCCGTTTCCAGAAAGCGATTCATCACGGCGATGATCAGCGTCGGCGGGGTTAAATTTAGCGCCATGCCGGCTGTCATGATGACCGCATAGCCGATGGTACAGGCTTTAATGCCAACGCGCGCCACCAGTCGATTGACGATAAAAAGCTGGACGACTAGCGAAATCATCAGCGAAAGGGTCAGATACCAGCCCAGGAATCCGCCCATGTCGTTTTCATTGGTGAAATGCGTCTGAAAAAACCGGCTGTACTGGTAATTCAACAGCCATCGACACAGGATAAACGTGATGGAACTTGCGCTCATCCATTGCAACATGGACGACCCGCGCAGGAATTGCCAGAAATCGCGAAGACCGCCGCCGGGCGCATCGCGCTGAATCACGTCGCCGCGCAACGGCAGACGGCGCTGCATCAGTTCAAGCGCTGCGATGCAAATCAGGGCCAGCGCGGCATAGGCCAGCACAAAATCCAGCATGCTGAAAACCCCGGCAAGCGCGCCCAGCAGCGCCCCGCCCAACGCCCCGCCCAGACGGCCGCCCGCGTAAATGGCTGGCAGGACGCGATCCAGCTCGCTTCGGGTGAAGTAATCCTGCAAATACGAGCCGAAGTGCATCAGCGCCATGGTGAAAGAGATTTCGCGGCTGACAAAGAGCAGGCCGTAACACCACGTGGGCGGATGCGTCATCCAGTGCAGGGCGCCCCATGCGCCGAGAAACGAGGCCATACTCAGCGTTAAAATCGCCTGAAACAGCCGTGTTGAGGAGAAGCGGCGCGCCAGCGTCATATACAGGGCCATCAGCGCCATATTGAGCAGCGCCGTGACGGCGTAATACCCCGGCAAGGCGGCGGCCCCTACCCGATGCACAAACATGGACAGCGATACGGCGTCGCCCAGCGCCAACATGGCGAACATTGCCGTATAAAGCGAAAAAAACGGGGTCAGCCGCTTTAAATCGCCGCTTTGAAGGTAGAAGAGGTTAATCGCCATGGGGGCAGAGGCTCAATTTTTCGAAGAGCGTAATCAATATAACGCGTTAAAAATCCGCAAATTTCATACAAATGCTCAGAAGAGAGAGCTAACAAGTCTAATGTTTCATAGTTTGATAAAGGGAGAATATAATCGAGCCCTGTTTTATTGGTAATTTTTTTGGTGATAGCGACGTTGTTCATTAACATCAGACGATCAATTTTTTCAGAATCGTATCGCATAGACGATATCTTAACAATAGAAGGAATGGCGTGAATTCTATCCCCATCTCGAAACGCAAAAAATCGGAGTTCATATTTATGACCATGAAAAATACTACCGGGAAAATCGATGACAGGAGAATCAATAAATTCACATACGGCGTATGGAAATACATGTTCTCCAACCCCATAATATCGTTGGCAAGATTCAATTGATAGATCAATTTTTTGAATAATCGATTGCTCGGATTCAGGGCTAATAAAGAAATCAATCCCTCTTCCTAAACCACTCGCATGGGGTTTTATCACGACAGAACGATTTTCTTGACGCGCTTTTAAAACAGACTTTATCAAGTCATTACGATCTTTACAGCTTTCTGTGAAAGAGGACACTCCCAAGTGTGGAAACGATTGCGAAGATAAAAGCTGATTGAAAATATCAAGAGCAGCAGCTTTGTCAGTAGTGATTGGAAAAATATGATTAATAAAATTTGGTAATTTTTTATCCCAGTTTTTTATAAATTTATGATATAAAATATCACAAAATTGATCGTGAATGCTCCCGTTTACAGTGCGATTCAATAATTTTAAACTGCCTTCTTCGAATCGAAGATAGGGGATAAAATCCTTGAGGAATCCTAATACAATTGTAGGTTTTTCGTTCGTAAATTTCCCTTCTTTGGTTAAATTCTGAAGAGGTATTATTTGCGCCTCTCCATATTTTTCTTTAAATCCTTCTTTCAAAGCCTGAGCGAATAAAATTCGTTCATGAAGAAGTTGCGTGGTGCCGGATGTTTTGAGTTCCTGAGTCCCTGAGAAGGGCGCTAAAAATAAAGCAGGCTCATTAGAATTAAGGTTTTTTGTGATGTTCTTCATTTCTGACAAGAGAGTCTCTATCACAAATGTTGGATTATTAGAAATTCCTGCCATTCCTGTGCCATTCATTTCAATAGGTGAAAATGAAATAGCTCCATTTTTTTTCTGGATTAAAAAATCCATGGATCCAAAATGGAATCGTTTGGCGTATTTACTTTCAAGCTTGATACTGGTTTTGTCAATTATTGAATGGATTAATTCAAGATTTTGTCGCTTTCTCACGGCTTCACGGTTTTCCAGGCGTCCGCCCAATAAAGGGGAAACTTCGATGAGCGTGGATAACGAAATATCCATTAAAGGGGTAGACGACATGATGTAATAGGGTCCTCTTGCGTCATCAATTGCAGTAAACGGGTGGAAAATTGACAGAGATCCAGAACCGATTGCGGCGGTAAGCCTAATAATGCCAGCGTCTGCGCATTGGCCAGCGGTAAGGCGAATTGCAACGGCGATTCGTCGGCGCTGGTTTTGGCGGCGGCGATATTATTGAGCAGGGAGAAGCGATCAGGACGTTGCGCATCATAGGCCGCAGAGGCGATTTTAGCAATGGAGGGCGCTGCGTAAAACGTCTGGCCGCTGCGCCAGATAAAAATACGAAGTTCAAATTTATGGCCTTCAAACGGACTTGCGTGACCGGCGACGGATCCCGGTTGAATGACGGCAGCGTCAATAAACTCAAAAACCCCGTACGGAAAACACGTGGTCTGCGGACCATAAATATTCTGGCAGGCGGCGATTGAGGCCTGTACTCTTTGAGTGACATCCTGAGGAGAAGTTTTCGACAGAAAAAATTCAATGCCTCTGCCCAAAGCGCTGGCGCGGGGTTTAATGACGACGCGCCGCCCGCTTTCAAGCGCTTCTGAAATGCACTGAATTAAGCTCTCTTCTGAATCGCAGGCGCGCGCCCACAGCGGCCCGCTGAGAAATGGCGACGGACGCGCTGAAATAAATTGATTATACCAATCAAAAAATAACGTCTTATCAGACGACGCCTGAAAAATCCGGTTAATGGGTTCGTATGACAGGCAATTGCGAAACGACGCCGGGGCCTGCTGAAATAAAATATCGCAGAACTGATCATGCGTCATGGCGTCGAGCCGTCGCTGATTTAAATCGAGACGATCCGGCTGCGCAGCGATCAACGGCAGTAAGTCGTGAATATACCCCAATACCACTGTGGGCGTTTCAGGCGATTTCCAGCCTTCGCTAAGCAGTTCGGCGGACGTCACGATGCGCCCGGCGCACGATTGATTGAGAAATCCCTGTTTGACCGCTTGCGCATAGAGTATGCGCTCGTGCAGGGCCTTAATAGGCGTTTTTGCGTTGCCGCCCCTTGAAAAAGGAATCATCATTAAGGGCGCGCTTTTTTGAGATAAGCGCTCGCCCAGACGGGTGAATTCGTCTGTGATGGCGTTCAGCGCAAAAAACGGCAGGCTGGAGGCGCCAATGACGGCGCTGCCGTTCATTTCAATCGGATAAAAAACGGGCGCGTTGGGTTCGCCGCCGACTAAATAATCGATGGATCCCAGATAAAATCGTTGCGCCTGCTCAGGGCTTGCGGCGGGCGCGGCGCTCAGCGTCATGGCTTCTCGAATAAAATCGTGATTTTGACGGCGGCGAATGGGGCTGCGGTCTTCTAAAGCGCCTGCGAATAGTGGAGACGTTTCAATGAGCGTCTCCAGAGAAAACGAGGGCGCCGGGGCGTCGTCATCTTCTCTGGAGGCGCTCGCAGGGGGAAAGCAGGTCATGGCGGCAGGTCGATCGGCAGATTTAGACGGGTGCGTCTTCTCGTTATAGGGCGCGGCGAGCCAAAAGACAAGAGAAATACCGCCGATCCGCGCGCCTCTTTCGCGTCAGACGTCCTCGGGATATACTGAGAGGGCCTTCAAACGATGCTCAAAAAGAGGGGCGCCCATGCTGGCTCTGTCTCGTCCCAAACTCTGGATATATGGCTTGCTGGCGCTGATTGTCGCCGGCGGGGCGGCCTCGCTGTGGGTGGCGCGCGTTCAGGTGAAGCAGGCGAATCAGTCGATCCAGAAAACAACGGCGGCCTCTCAGAGCGAAATCATTGGCGAGAACGTGACGTTTACCATTACCGAGGCGGATCGTAAAAAATGGGATCTGCTGGTGCAGCGCGCTCGCTATTTTAAAGACCGCAGCGGCGCCAAGCTGCAAGGCGTCAGCGGCACGTTTTACGATGCGCAAGGCAAACCCGTTGCGCGCTTTCAGTCGCCGGCTGGCGAAACGCTCAATGCAGGCAAACGCGTGCGATTGACGGGCGGCGTGCAGGTCAAGTCGATCGATCAGGCCGATAATACGCTGATTTCCGATACCCTGACCTGGCCTGCGTCCGATGGCGCCGTTGAAGCCCAGGGCCGCGTGCGGGTGACAATGGCGGGCGGAACGACGTCCACGGCGCAGCGGTGCCACTTTTCGCTCGATTTTTCGCGGATGACCCTTCAGGGAGACGTCCGCTCGGCAGTGGAAATCTGAGCGGCGACGGCTGCTGAGGGGCCGATTCTATGCTTAAATAGAAGGGAAGGGCGGGTTGGGCCTTTCTTGCGGTCATGTTGAACCGGTCGCTTTTTTAGCTTTGAAAGGGCGAACTCATTTATACGGCGATTGTTATTGGCGCATTGATAGCCGTGTGTCTGCTGGGCGGCGGGGCCTACTATTATTTTAGTCTGCGCAACCGCAATGCCGCCTGGTATTATAATCGCGCCGTGGATCGCTATCAGGGCGGAGATTTGATCGCCGCGCGGCGCGATCTCGAAAAAGCCCTGGAGCTGGACCCCGATTACGCCAACGCCTATTACACGCAAGGGCTTATCGCTGAGCGCGAGGACGATTTGGCCGGCGCGCGCGCCATGTTTGAAAAAAGCCTCTCCATTGAGCCGGACGATCTCCATACGCTCTATAATTTGGGCCGCCTGTGCTATAGCGAAGGCGATCTCGTCGAGGCGCGCGCCTATCTGGAAAAAGCGCAGGCGGTGGAGGCCGACGATCCCGATACCGCCTATTGTCTGGCGCTGATCTGCGAAGCCGAAGGCGATCTCGACGGCGCCATTGCGCTCTATCAACAAGCCGTTGACCAAGACCCCAGTAATATTAACGCCTGGCTGTTTCTGGGCAAACTTCTTGACCGCCGCAAGCGCTCCGACGAAGCTATCAAAGCCTTTGAAAAAGTTCTCGCCGCTGACCCGAATAATCTGGAAGGCAACTATGAGATGGCGATCTCGCTTGCCAAAATGGGCGATTGGGATAATAGCGTGCAGTATTGCCAGAAAACCCTCGCCGTGGATCCGCATTACGCCAAGGCGTATAATCAACTGGGCTTGGGGTATTACTGTAAAAATGAGCCGGATAAAGCCATCGAACAATATCAAAAAGCCATTGAACTCGATGAAGATTACGCCACAGCCTATAATAATTTAGGCTACGCCTACGAAAAGCTGGAACAATTCCAGAACGCCATTGAGACGTTTAAGCTCTATTTAGCGCATTCGCATCATGCCGATGAAGCGCATGAGGTGCGCGAACATATTGCGCTTCTGGAAAAGAAGCTGCTGGAAAATCGCTAAATTCGGCGATTCCATGTCAGACGCCCGCTTGTGGCGACCGTTTGCTTTGATATATGAAGCCTTAGCGCGTTATTGAGGAGGATGCGTGATGGGGTTTATGGCGGTGATACGCCGTAAACGGACGGTTCTCGCGCTTGTCCCAATGACTGGCCAGCAGATCCGAGCGCACGCCGAAGTGAATCCGCACGCGCGGCGCTGAGCCGAACTCCAGATGATCCGGTTTGGAGCCCAGTACAAAGCCGAAATCCATATAGGCCTGCATAAAGCGCGTCAGTCGCGCGCGCAGCCCTAAGCCTGAGGACAGAACCAGCGTGCGGTTACTGTCATTGGATTGACCGGCTACAAAGCGCTTGTTGGTTTTATCCAGCCAGCCCTGTCCCGCGTCCACAAAGGCGACCGCGCGCAGACGCTTGTCCACCCAGGGGCAGACTTTATTGAGCAGCGGAATGGGGAATTGATCTTCGATGGTGATGGCGTAGCCGCGATCCGAATTCACCAGCCCTTCAGTATAGCCGCGCCCGTAGGTGAATCCGCCCAGGGGCAGTTCCAGACCGGTGGCCTGATAATGGTTGGCGTATTGAAAGCGGGATTTCAGGAACAGCTTGTGCTGAAACGGTAATTGCGTCATCCGTGACAGGCTGCCGTTAATCAGCCAGTAATTACGTAAATGAACGTCGCTGGCAATCCCGCGCAGGTAAAAAACGTCCATATCGGTTTTTCCCAACCGGTCGGGGACGCTGGCCTTAAAACCGGTAATCAGGTGGCCGAAGTCCTCGCCATAAGTTAAATAGCCGTTGCGCTCAAAATTCAGGTGCGCATACGTCAGATGGGTATACAGCGAAAAATGGCGCTGTTTATCCAGCGGCTGGGTAAAAATGGCTTTGACGATATGGCTTGTGCCGTTGGTATTGGGATCCTGGCGCAGCGCGAGATAATCGGTGTCAATGTCGCTGTTGTGGTACAGATAGCGAAAGCGCAGTTCGCCGCCACGGCGATTCAGCGGCGGCAGGGCGTATTCCGCTGTGGCGTATTGTGAGCGCGTGACGCCGCTATAGGTTATCGACAGCTGATCGCCCAGCCCCAGCAGGTTATTATTGGTGATTTGCGCGCCAGCGCGATATAAATCCGTGCCGGGACGGCCCGCATTGTCGGAAAACAGGGTGAGTTGCCACGGCTGGCGCTCGTAGACGTCCAGATGCAGGGTGGATTCACCCGTCGCTTCTTCTTTCACCACACGGCCTTGCAGTTTGAAGGGCGTAAACTGGGTGGCGTCTTTCAGGCGGGTTTCCAGTTCAGCCGGGGCGATAGCGCCGTTGTCGCGATCCAGTTTTTTTAGCAGGGGATGAATGGCGCGCTTGATCGCCCATTGCCGGTTCCATCCGTTGCCGGAAAGCGTCACGTTGTCGACCGAGACCGTGGCAGGCTTTTGGGACTCGCTTGTCCTGTCCAAATCCACGACTTCGAGCACGCGCCCTTCAAAAGGCTTGGCGGGTTTGACGCCAAGCTCAATCGCAGGCGGTATGGGCGACATAAGAAGCGGGTTGTTCTGCGCGTTGAGTTGGCTGGCGTTGCGATTGCCAGCTATGGCCATCGGAGCCATGACAAATGAGAAAGCGAGCAGGCACGAGGCCGCATACACAGCGCGACGGGGGTGAAACATCAGCAAGAACTCTCTACGGTTGGGCAGCGTCTATTTAAGATGCGTCCAGTATGGACCGCTTCTTAAATTAGTTCCAGAATAATGCGCAAAGAGTCGCGCGAGATCGTGCATTCAAATGAGAATGCGCCTTAGCGCGCGCGTCCGCCGTTCATCATGCCCACGTCTTCGACGCCGCCCAGCGTGTTTTGAGAGACAGGGGTCGCCGTAGGGGCTTCGCCGAAGTCTTCGGGCTGGTAGATTTTCATCGAATCGTAGCGAACCGTCTTGGTGCTGCGGCCCGGCAACATGTTAATGCCGAAAAACGAGCGCTGGCGCACAAAATCGTAGGCCAGATTCAGCTTGAGATCGTCGGGGCCGACCAGCATAAAGACCGAGTTGCCGGTAAACAGCGCATTTTGCGAATTGTCGCGGTTCAGGCTCATATTGCTGCGCAGGCCCAGCGTGAGAAATTTATTGACCCGAAACTGGTTGGTCGACTGGATGTTATTGCGTCCACGATAGTACGTATCAAACACGAAAGGCGTTTCTCCCGCCGTGGCGGCGTAGAAATACCGGTTGTAGGACGTAAAGCGATCGCCCAGCGTCAGGCGCGCGCTGGGGCCTGCGCGAAACACGCCGATAAAGTCGCCGGTGGTATAACCCGCCAGCGCGACTTGTCCGCCCAGACCGAAATCCAGATGCTTCTTTTCGTTGCCGATGGTCAGCATGGGCAGAACGTTGCTGATGCTGGCCTGCAACTGCATGCGGCCGGCGGTAACCGGTTCGGATTCGGGGTCTTTGGGGGTGACGAAGAAATCTTCCTGATTGGTGGGGAAGAACTCATCGTGCGCCACGCCCAGACTGCCGAAGGTGGTCAGGCGCACGTTGTGCTTTTCGTACAGTTTGCGCGAATCGGTGATCTGCGCGATATATTTGGGCCGCTCCCAGCCGAGGAAGCCCTGATTATAGTCTTCGTTGGCGCCGACCATTAAGCGGGTTTTGCCGTCGAATAATTTGCGCTCGCCGAAAATCACCGGCGATCCGACCTTGGCGTTGTAGCCCATGTTGAGTTGCGTGGTGTGCGACATATAGTGCAGGATGCCGCCAACGCCGGGACCGCTGACGTTTTCAATGTCCTGGCCGCCGCGCTTGCGCCGCGAGCCGACGCCATAGCTCAGGACGGGCGAGAATTTAACAATGCCCTTGCCCAGGCGAAAATCCCAGCCGGGACCGAAGTAGAAACCGCCATAATCGGGATCCACGCCGATATCCGGGCCCAGATATTCGACATCGCCGGTGCTTTCATCCTGCGAGAAATCCATTTGCGGTAAGCGGGCCAGCGTCACGGATCCAAACTTCAGGCGCGGGTCCACGATATTAATATCGTTGTAGCCGGTTTCGTTTTGGGTGACTTCGATGCTGCGCGCTTTGACGTAAAAGCGATCGGCAAAGCGCTTGGGCTGATTGGCGGCGGCGAGCTCGCGCTCCAGTTGCTCGGGCGACGGCTCGTTCTGGGAATTGCCAGATTTAAGAAGGGGATGGCCCATGTCCAGTTGCGACAGATCGTCGTTACCGGCGGCGAGATCGTCGGGCATGGCTTTTCGCGCGTTGGCTTGAATCGTCGGATTGGGCGCATTTTTGGCCGGGATGATCATCACGCCGTTTTTCAGTTCGACGACCTTATCGCCCACAAAGGCTTGCTCGGCCTTGATGCGCACTTCTTCAAGCCGCGTAATGGGGCTGGTGATCAGGGCGGATTTTCGGGTGAGATCAATCTTGGCGTAGGCCCCGAAGGTCTGCGACCCTTTGTTGTTAATGACTACATGCCCTTCAGCGATCATCAATTCCTGGGCGGGGTCGTAGACGACCTTATCGGCAATGAGTTCGGAGTTCTGCTCGGAGACGATGACATGGACGGCGCCGGTGGCCGTGTAAATATTTTTGGCCGTGTCGTAGTTCAGCGTGTCGCTGACAATATCGACCACCACGGCCTTGGCTTCCAGCGGTGCGGCTTCAGAGCCCATGATCGCAGGGGCGGCGGCGGGCTTTTCCGGATCGGCAGAGGGAATCACCGCGCCGGGCGCGGCTTGCCCTTCCAGCTCCTGAAGACCGACGGACTCGGGCAGCGCCGACCAGGCGGGCGGGGCGTCGTCGGCGGCGCGGGCCGAAAGACCATGCGTCAGACACAGGCTCAGCGCCAGCAGGGCTAGGGGAGCTTTTATCGACGGGATGAAGCGATTCGCGAACAGGCTCGGCACGCGGGGCGTCTCCTCTGGACTGGGGGGACATGGGGCGGGAAATCGCAGGCGGCAGGCCGTCCTGCAGCCGTCTTTACAGGTTCTTTATCAGGGCTCATAAAATCTTTATGCGCGGGTAGGGTCATTGTATCAGAAGCGAAAAAAGATGGCAGGTTCCCGTCAAAACGGCGCGGGCGCTTACAGAGCTTGCAACATGCGCGCCAAGGCGACGCGCGCATGGGCATACGTGAGCCCGCCTTGTAGAAACGCGGCATAAGGAGGCCGAAGGGGCCCATCTGCCGATAGTTCCAGCGTCGCGCCCTGAATAAACGTGCCTCCGGCCATAATGACCGGATCACCATAACCGGGAACCTCTGAGGCAATGGGCTTAACGGCTGAACTCACCGGGCTGGCCGCCTGTAACAGCCCGCAGAAGGTTTCCAGACGCTGGGGGTCTCCCAGCGTCAGGGTCTGAATAATATCGCCGCGCGGCTCGTCAAATCGCGGCGCCACGTCATAGCCGGCCTGCTCGAACAGCCAGGCGGCAAGCGTCATACTTTTAAGGGCCTCTCGCACCACGCCCGGCGCCAGAAATAGTCCTTGAAACGCCAGGCGCGTCAGATCAAACGAATAGCCGCCCGCGCTGCCGATACCGGGCGCGGTTAGAGCGTCGGCGCACTGCCCGACGAGATCGCGGCGCCCCGCAATGTAGCCGCCGGTGGGAACCAGCCCGCCGCCGGGGTTTTTAATCAGCGACCCGGCCATCAAATCAGCGCCGACGGCGGTGGGCTCGCGCGTTTCGGTGAATTCGCCGTAGCAGTTGTCGACCATAATTATAATATCGGCGCGTATGGCGCGAATCTGCCGGCAGAGGGCGTCGAGATCGTCGATGGTCAGCGTGCGGCGCAGGCTGTAGCCGCGAGAGCGTTGAAGATACGCCATTTTCGCCGTTTTCAGCGCGTCGTCGGCGGCGGTATCGAGCCCGTCGAACTGATGATACGCGACGCCGCGCCGTCGTAACGACAGCGGACTGTCGCCGCGAAGACCAATGACTTCTTCCAGCGTGTCGTAGGGCGCGCCGGTGAGCGAGACCATCGCATCGCCCGCCTGAAGACAGCCGTTGAGCGCGGCGCAGAGCGCATGCGTGCCGGAGACGAACTGAAAGCGCGCTATCGCCGCCGGGGCCTGCAGGGCGTGCGCAAAGACGGCATCCAGCGCCGCGCGGCCCAAATCATCGTGGCCGTAGCCGGTGACGCTGGCGAAATGCTCTTCGCCAATGCGCTGCTGGGTAAAGGCGTTCAAGACGCGCTCAAACGCGACGTAATAAGTTGTGTCAAACCGGGGCCAGACGCTTTGGCTCAGTTCCTGTTCAGCTTGCGCGATCAGGGCCGCAATATCCCGCATCTGTCTTCGAGCGCCCCTAGGTTGTCATTTCGGCGTCGCCCAGCTCGGCGAGCGTCCCGGCGTGATAATGCGTCAGGATACTGGCGATGCGCTGCGCTGCTTTGCCGTCGCCATACGGACTAACGGCGCGCGCCATGGCGTCATAGGCTGCGGGATCGGATAAAAGACGAACGCTTTCTTCCATAATGCGCGCATAATGCGGGCCGACCAGTTTGACGACGCCCATTTGCACGGCTTCAGGGCGTTCGGTTTCGTCGCGCAGAACCAGCACCGGTTTCTTGAGCGACGGGGCTTCTTCCTGCACGCCGCCGGAATCAGTTAAAATCAGCGAGGCGCGGTTCATCAGCGCGCAGAACGGTTCGTATTCCTGCGGCTCAATTAAATGGATGCGCGGCTCATCACACAGCATCTGTGTGACCATCTCGCGCACGGCGGGATTGGGATGCACGGGAATGACGGCTTCCACGTCTGAGAAGCCATCGACCAGATCGCGAATGGCGCGGCAGATCTCGCGCATAGGCTCGCCAAAATTCTCGCGGCGATGCATGGTCGCCAGAATCAGCCGCTTGGCGGGGTCCAGCGTCAGCGGCAAGCGATCCGCGCTGCGCGACAACGTATAAAACAGCGCGTCTATCACCGTATTACCGGTTACAAACACGTGAGACGGCGAAGCCCCGGAGCGCAGCAAATTGTCGCGCGCCCCGCCGGTGGGCGCAAAATACAGGGTCGCCACGCTGTCGGTCACCACGCGATTCATTTCTTCGGGGAACGGATAATAGCGATCAAACGTGCGCAGGCCCGCTTCGACGTGGCCTACCGGAATCTTGAGATAGTAACAGGCAAGACTTGCCGCCATGGTGGTAGAGGTATCGCCATGGACCAGCGCAATATCGGGGCGCCGTTCTTCGAGAACCGGCTTGAGGCCATTGAGGACGGCTGTGGTGATCTGAAACAGATCCTGATGCGGTCGCATGACGTTTAAATCGACATCGGGCTCGATGTCAAACAGAGAAAGCGCCTGATCGAGCATCTGCCGGTGTTGGGCGGTGACGCAGACGCAGGTTTCAAACGCGTCGCTGCGTTGGCGCAACGCTTGGACCACGGGGGCCATCTTAATCGCTTCGGGACGCGTGCCGAAGACGACCATGACGTTCATTTTGCCAGACACGACACCTGTCCGTTTCTACTCAAGCGAAAATCAACAGCGAGACTAAAAGACACCGTGAAATCGATGTCGGGGATTCCCCCAAAAATCCGAAAGAGGGGAAACAAGTCCCCTCTTTCGGGCCAATGGGCCAATGGATTTATAGACGGCCTTCCCAGTAACCGCCTTTGCGGTTGACCAGGGCGTCATAACCCGACCAGAAGCGGAAAGGCGGGAACAGGCCAGCAACGGCGTGCGTGCCCACTTTTCTGCCGCGATCGCTGTTGACGGCCTGACCGATGCCGGGCCAGATCAGGAAAGACAAGACGCCAGCCGCGACCGAGCGACCGGTGATTTTGCCGGAATGCGGCGGATCGGAATTTTCTGCGATGGCGGCGCCCGTGGTGGTCGCAATCATCGCCAGCAGGCTGACAGCCAGCGCGCCGGATTTCAGAACGCGATTGTTCATGAGGAGTCTATCTCCTACTACATAACGTCACAGACAATAAACAGTCACATCAAAGGGGGAATGGCGAATAGTATAACACAGCGCCGTCTGTGGGGAGCGGGGCGCTTCCTGGTGGCGCGCCCTGAGTCTTAGGCCCCGACTGAACGGCTGGCGGCGTGTTGTTCGACGCTGACCTGCTCGCATCCGTCGGTTTCGCGCAGTCGTACCACGACGCGCTCGCCTTGGGCCGCAGGCGCAACTTTGCCGACAAAATCCGGGGCGATGGGCAACTGGCGCTCGCCGCGATCGAGCAATACGGCCAATTGTACCGAGGCGGGCCGTCCATAAGCGCTGAGGGCGTCGAGCGCCGCGCGGACGGTTCGCCCGCTATGTAGCACGTCATCGACTAAAATGACGCGCATGCCGCTGAGATCGCAGGGGGCCTCGCTTTCGCCGACCGGACGGAACTGACGCCCAACGTCATCGCGGTATAGCGTAATATCGAGATACCCGCAGGGAATGGCTTTTCCTTCAATGGCCCCGATTTGTGCGGCGAGGCGTTCGGCCAGATAGCGCCCGCGCGTCACGATGCCCATCAAGGCCAGATGGTCGCCGCCGTGATTGCTTTCCAGAATCTCGTGCGCCAGACGGGCCAGCGTGCGGGCGATATCGCTTTCATCGAATAGAATCATCGCGGCGGAGCCTCCTGTGGCGGCGTCGACGTCGGGCGCTGACAGGTAAACAGCGCGCCCCAGAGCGCGGCGGCCTTGCGCATACATTCGCGGTACTCGCGCTCGGCGACCGAATCCGCCACGATGCCGGCGCCGACCGAGAAGGCGGCATTATACCGTAAACCGTCGCCCTCAGAACGCAGCGTCACCGTGCGAATCAGAATATTCAGATCCATGCGTCCCGAGGCCGCATCCCAATACCCGAGACCGCCGGTATAAGGGCCGCGCGCGACCGGCTCCACGTCGGCGAGCAGCTCCACGCAGCGAATTTTAGGACAGCCGGTAATCGTGCCGCCGGGAAACGTCGCCCGCAGCACGTCCCAGGCGTCGGCGCCTGGCTTTATCTGGCCGCTGACGGCGCTGACCAGATGCGTCACGTGCGAATAGCGTTCAATAGTCAGCAGTTCGTTGACGCTGACCGAGCCCGCGCGGCAGGCCCGTCCCAGATCATTGCGCGCCAGATCTACCAGCATCAGGTGTTCGGCGCGTTCTTTGGGGTCGGCGCGCAGCTGTTCGGCGATTGCCGCGTCTTCTTGCGCCGACGCCCCGCGCCCGCGCGTGCCGGCAATGGGGCGCATGTGAGCGGCCCCGGCGGCGGCCACGCTTGCCAGCCGTTCGGGCGAATTGCTCAGCAGCCAATGCCCCGGCCATTGCGCCCAACCCGAAAACGGCGATGGGTTGCGCTGGCAAAGCGTTTCGTAGAGTAAGCGCGGATCGAGCGAGAGCGTGCGCGAAAACCGGATGCTGAGATTCGCCTGATAAATATCGCCTTCGGCGATGGCGCGTTGCAGGCGCGCCACGCCTGCCTGAAACTGCGCAGGCGACAGCGACGCCTCAAAACTATCGCGAAAGGCCGCGTCGGCTTCGCAAAACGTCTGTGGGGGCGGCTCTTCAACGACCTCTGCCGCCATGGCCGCGCGCCATTGGCTGCGATAGGCCTGTATCGCAGAGGCGCGCTCGCTGAGAATCGTCAGCGCGCGCGCGCGGCGATCGATCACCAGCCAGTCCTCGCATTCGACTAGCCACAAATCGGGCCAGTCGCGCGCCGGCGGCGTTGGCTTTTGAGGGCGATTCAGCGCATCGGCGAGCGCCGGGTCGCAATACTGGCCGAACTCGTAGCCGATCCAGCCCATCAGGCCGCCAGAAAAGGGGAGATCAGCGTTTACATCCGAAAACTGGCGACACGACGCCCCCACTTCGCGCAAGCGCTGAAACAACCGATCGCAGGCTTCAGGCGCGCAGGAGAGCGCTTCCTCGAAGCTGTTTGAAGCGGCGTCGCGGATGCTCAGCGTCTGGCCCTGAATCTGCACGCGCTGACGGGCTCCCAAGCCTATCAGGGTCCAGCGATTGACGTCATCGCGCGCGGCGACGGCGTACGGCCAGCGCGGCATGCCTTCCAGCAACAGGGCCACATCGCGCAAAGCGCCCAGCGTCTGAAAAAACCGGCGAATGCGCTGCGCAAACGCTTCTTCTGACAGCGCTGCGATAAAAGCCGACGGCGCCTCAGCGCCCAAGCGATTCCAGGAGCGCCTCGTCGATTTCGCAATTGGCGTACACCGTTTGCACGTCGTCGTGCGACTCGATGGCGTCGAGCAGTTTGAGCAGTTGTTTGGCGTGCAGGGGATCCTGCACCACTACGGACGTTTGCGGCGCGCGGGTGGTTTCGGCTGACGCGATGGCCACGCCCGCTTGCGACAGGGCCAGGCACACGGCATTGAGCGCGTCAGGGGCAGTGGTGACTTCATAGCACGCGTCGTCAGCGCTGGCGTCAAAATCGCAGGCGCCGGCCTCAATGGCTTTTTCGAAAGCGCTGTCTTCCTCGATGGCGGTCTTGAGGATGCGGATTAATCCTTTTTCCTCGAAAATCCAGGCGACGCAGCCGTCGGCCCCCAGATTGCCGGCGTATTTATTGAAATAGCTTCGAATATCGCCCGCCGTGCGATGCCGGTTGTCGGTCAGCGCTTCGATATAAAGCGCCGTTCCGCCGGGGCCATAGCCTTCATAGGCGATCGCTTCCATTGCGTCGGATTCGCCGCCGCCGCTGCCTTTTTCGATGGCGCGCTGAATATTGTCATTCGGCAATCCGGCGGCTTTGGCGCGATCAATGGCGGTGCGCAGCCGAAAATTCCCCGCCGGATCCGGGCCTCCCAGCTTGACGGCGACCATGATATCGCGCGCGCTGGTGGCGTAGGCGGCCCCTTTTTTAGCGTCTTTGACCGCCTTCTGGCGTTTGATTTGAGACCACTTGGAGTGTCCGGACATAAAAAAAGGCGTCTTGTCTAAAGCGGACTCTCGCGCCGCGCCACCTGCGAGAAGGCGCGCCGCCGCCCTTATCTTGCCAGAAAGTCCGTCTATTTTCCAGCCTGATATATAATACCAATAGCGCCTGCCGCGCAGACGCGCCCCCCAGACGAGAGCCGCCCTGACGTTATGTCCCATCGCTCCCAGAAAATTACCGCCGCGCTGGTCACGCGCGATGATGGCGCTACTCTCGCGCGAGCGCTGGCCTCGTTGCGCTGGGCGGATGAAATTGTCATCGTCGATGCGGGCAGCCAGGACGACACGCTGGCCATTGCGCGCGAGTATACCGATCGGGTTTTCTATCACCCCTGCGAGGATCTGTGCGTCCTGCGCCGTTTTGCGGTCTCTCAGGCGCGTCACCCGTGGGTGTTGTCGCTCTCGCCTGACGAATGGGTCGACGAGATGCTTGCCCACAAGATTGACGGCCTGCTGATTTCCGCCAGCGTTGAGCAGGGCGCGCGCATTCCGATTCACACCCTCTGGCAGGGGCGGCGTCTGCGCCATGGCGCGCCGCTGCGGCGCGAATGCCGTCTGTTTCGCCGCGAGGCTGCGCGTTATATCGAAGACAGCGACGATCACGATGGCTCCGGCGGCTTTGAGGCGGATGGCCATCTGGCGTCTCTGGACGGCGCCATTGTCTGCGAGCCTGCGCCCACGGTCGCCTTGTGGGTGGCCCGCGCGCGTCGCCGCGCCGAGCGTCAGGCGGGATTCCGGGTCGAGTCCGGGGAATTGCGGCGACTGGGCAAGCCGGGCGCATGGGCGCTCTTGCGGGAATTCGAAAAAACGCTGCGGCAGCGCTTTATCTGGCGCGGCGGCTTCCTGGACGGCGTCAGTGGTCTGACGTTTGCGCTGGGAGAGGCTCTGGAAGTTATCTGGGCGCGTCTGCGGGCGCGCGAACTGGTCAGCGGCTCGTCTGCCGCATCGTCCTCAGGAGCCGCTTAAGCCATGCCGACTTACGACTATCGCTGCGAGGCGTGCGACCATCCGTTTGAGGCGCGCCATGGCATGAACGAGCGTCCGCGCATCGTTTGTCCCGAATGCGGGGCTCTGGGGCGACGGCGTATTGCCAGCGCAGTGGGCTTGATGGGCGCAAGCGCCTCTTCTGATCCGCCGATGCCAGACGCGCATGCCCACGGCGCCGGTGGATGCGGTCATTGTCCAAGCGCCGGGAGCGATTTCCCCTGCGCCTGGAATCGCTCGCCTGCGGAGTTGGGCTTCTAGCGGACGTCTGCCGACGGCGGAAAGCTGATGAGCGTTTTCAGCGTGGTCATGGAGTCCAGGCCGCACAACACGCCTTCGCGGCCGATGCCGGAATTCTTGACGCCGCCGTAAGGCAGGTAATCGAGCCGGAAGGTTGGAATATCGTTGATCAGCACCCCGCCGACATCCAATGCGTCAAAGGCGGCGCGCGCTTTTCGGGCGTCGTTGGTGTACACCCCCGCCTGAAGCCCGTAGGGAGACTGATTGGCGATGGAAAGGCCCTCTTCAAAGCGTTCGTAGGTCATGACCGTGGCCAGCGGGGCGAAGGCCTCTTGCTGATTAATCGCGGCGTCGGGCGCGACGCGGTTGAGCAGGCACGGATTCATGGTGTAAGTGTTATAGGAATTGCCTCCGTACAGGGCATTGGCGCCTTGCTCCAGCGCGGATTTAATCAGCCGTCGGGTGCGGAAGAAATCTTCCGGCGTGATCAGGGGACCCACGTCGGTTTGCGGATCCATCGGGTCGCCTACGCGCATGGCGCGCGCCGCTTCAATCAGCGCGGCTGTCATCTCTTCGGCGTGGCGCTTGTGAATGAGAATCCGCTGAACGGAAATGCAGATTTGCCCGGCGTACCAGAACGCCCCTTGCGCCACGCGGCGGGCAATCTCATGGGTCTGCTCGCTGTCGTAATCCTCAATGAGACAGGCGGCGCTGCCACCCAGCTCCAGCGTAACGTCTTTCATCCCGCAGAGGGCCTTGAGCCGTTGGCCTACGTCGGCGCTGCCGGTAAACGAGAATTTGCGAAAAACGTCGCTTGCCAGCAGATGCTCCGCCACGGCGGGCGCGCATGGCGTGACGCTAATGGCTTCATAGCCCGCTTCAACCGCCAGTTTCGCCAGCGCCAGCGCCGTCAGCGGCGTGGTGGAGGCGGGCTTGATGACGATTGAATTGCCGGCGGCTATGGCCGGGGCCAGTTTATGCATGACCAGATTCAGCGGAAAATTAAACGGGGTAATGGCTAGAACCGGGCCAATCGGGGCCCGGCGCACCCAGGCTTCGCGTCCTTCCAGGCGGAAAAACCTATCTTCGGCGATGGCGGGCTCATAGGCGTAGGCCCGACACAGGGCGCTGGCGCGGGCGGTTTCGGCTCGAGAAAGAGCGATGGGCTTGCCCGCTTCTCGCGTAATCAGCTTGGCTAGCCCTTCTGCGTGCGCGTCGATGCCATCGGCCAGACGGGCCAGAATGGCGCAGCGTTCGGCGGGCGAGGATCGTCGAAAGCGCTGGAACCCTTCTTCGGCGGCTTTCAGCGCGTAAGCGACGCCGTCGCGACCCAGCTGGTAACAGCGTCCCACTTCGCGCGCCGGATCCGCCGGATTAAACACCTGAAGTTCAGCGTCAGCAGCCGCCACAGGCGCGCCGCCAATCCAGAGCGGCTGAACGGCTGCGGGTTGAAGCAGGGTTGACATAAACAGTCCTTAACGACCTTTCAGCGCCTCGTTAATGGCGTCCTCGGCTTTGGCCATGGCGGTCTCCTCGCTCATTGTACCCAAAAGCGCCTGCTGGATGCGCCAGTCCATGATGTCGTTAATGGCCTTCTGCTGCGGCCGGATTTGATACGCCGCGCGCGCGCGCAATAACTGGCCTGCGCTGACGCTGCGCGCGCGCGTGGCCAGATCGCGCGATTGTTCTTGCCGAAAGCGGGCGTCTTGCAGCGCGGCGACCACGGAGGGCAAGACGGGAGCGCGATCGCACAGCGCCAGTTGGTAGCGGGCCTGGGTGAGCCAGAGCGCAAGTTCTACCGCCAGTTGGGGGTGTCGGCTGCGCTTGGGAACGACTAGCGCCATGGTGGCGAAATCGGTCATGGCGGTCTTCTGGCCGGCGACGTCCTGGGGAAACTGGGGCGCTACCGCAGTGTCGCGATAAACGGCGGGGGCGTTTTCGCGAATGGTCGTTAAAAAATTAGGGCCGGTCATCAGCATGGCCAGCGCGCCGGATTGATAGCGATCCACGGCCGCTTGCGGCCCTTCGGTCAGGGATTCCGGGGGCGCAAGGCGCTCGGCGTAAAGCGCGCGCCATTGACGCAGCAGCGCGACCCCCGCCTCTTGCGCAAAAACGGCGCGATTATGGCTGTCATAAGGCGCAATGCCGTTTTTCTGGAGTTCTTTCAGAAAATTACCGCTGGCGGCGATATTGGGCATCACGGCATAGGCATGCGGCGCGCGTTGGCGCAATTGACGCGCAAATGCGATGAGGTCGCGCATCGTGCGCGGCGGCTCGCGCCAACCGGCTTGCTCCAGCAACCGGCGGTTATACAGGGTGACGCGCGAGGTGAGATACCATGGCGCGGCGAAGGTCATCTCGCCCGCCGCGCGCTTGTCTGTCGTCGTCGCATTCCCCGGCGCGAGCGTCACGGCCTGCCAGGCCACAGGCAGAAACGCCGCGCGCTGTTGGGCGCTGACGGCCTGGGCCATGTTGACCAGCGCGCCGCGCGCGGCCAGAATCGCCGAGAAATCCGGATTTAAATTGATCACGTCCGGGACGTTGGGGCCCAGAATGCCGGTAATCGCGCGCTTTTCCCCCTCATTAAAGGGAACGTCGGTCCATTGCACGCGCACGCCGGGATGCGCCCGCTCAAAGTCATCCAGCGCAGGCTGAATCACGTCTGAAAACGTCATTAACTGCAACGTCCAGAGTTCCAGCGTGATGGGCGCCGAGGCGCGCGAGGGCGCCGCAGCCCCGCATCCGTTCAGACTCATGAGCGCGAGGATCGCGCTAAAAGCCATAAACGCCGACGCGATCAGGCCCAGAGAGGTCAAACGGCTTGGCGCCGCGCGAAATCCGCTCCAGACGTTCCGTCTGCGCCCCATGTTATAACGTACAGCCGATGCCGCGCGCCACTTGCTCGAGCAAGGCCTCGTCCAGCGGCAAATCCGGCCAGAAGCGTTGACGCAGGCGCATCAAGGCTTGTCGGGCGATCTGCGGCTTGGGCGCCTTGGGGAAAAACTGGCTTTCGCCATTGGCGAAGAGCAGCGTGACTTCGTTATCGTCCGAATCGAACGCGATATCCGCGCGACTGACGTCGTTGCCGATGATGGCGTCGACGCCCTTGCGCACCAGCTTCTCCCGCATTTTTTGCGGCAGATCGCCGGATTCGGCCGCAAAGCCGACCATCACCTGCCCAGGTTTTTTACGCGCGGCCAGCATGGCCAGAATATCAGGCGTGGACTCCAATTCCAGGGTCAGCGTGGAAACCCGGCGCAGCTTGGCCGGAGACGTCGCCTGAGCGCGGAAATCCGCAATCGCGGCGGCCATCGCGAGCAAATGCTGAGACGGCCATAATTCTTGCAGCCGCTTGGCCATTGCCGCCGCCGAATCGACAAAAATCACCTGATACGGGCGATCCGCCAGATTCAGACCGGAAGAGGTTGATGTGGTCGCTACCAGCGTCACGTCAGCCCCCATGGCGAACAGCTCGTCGGCCATCGCAACGCCCATCTTGCCGGAACTGCGATTTGAGAGCAGGCGCACGCCGTCAATCGATTCGGCTGTGCCGCCTGCGGTCACCAGGGCCCGAACGCCCGCGTAACTGTCGCGCTCAGGGTGCAGTGAGCGATACAGCCATTGTAGAACCGTTTCCATTTGCGCCAAATGGCCATCGCCCGTCTCGCCGCAAGCCAGAAGGCCATTGGTGGGCTCGATGACCGTGGCCCCAGCGACTTTTCGAAGCGTGTCCAGATTGCGCACCACCATCGGGTTCAGCCACATGCGCGTATTCATGGCAGGGGCAATGAGCAGGGGTTTTCCTGTAAATGCGATGGCGGCCGTGGTGACGGCGTCGTCGGCCATGCCGTGCGCCAGTTTGGCAATGGTGTTGGCGGTCGCCGGATGAATCAGCAGCGCGTCGGCGCTTTGCGCCAGCGCAATATGCTGCGGCGTGCCGTGGGCGTCCATGGCAAGCGCCTCGCGATGCACGGGTTCGCGCGTCAGGGCTTCGAGCGTCAGCGGGGCCAGAAATTTTTCGGCCGCAGGCGTCATCAGCGCGACCACGCGTTTGGCGCCGCGCCGGTACAGCTCGCGCGTCAGGTCTGCCGCGCGATAGGCTGCCACGCCGCCTGTGACGCCCAGGGCGATGGTTTTTCCGTGAAACATAAATCCTGACGTCATCATCAATGTCGTCCAACCCCGGTTATGAGAGACCGCCCTTTACTGTACACGAAAGCGCGGCGCGCGAAAACCGCCCTGCCAGGAAGGCGTAATCGGCCAAGATTATAAAGTTTTGTAACAGTCGTTTCGCGCCTCATGGCGGCAGGGTTGCAATGTTGGCTTGAAGGGATACCCTACTATCAACCCGCACGCCAATAGAGAGCGAACAAAAACTGAAGATTAAAACAGAAATCCAGCGCCTCAGGGCGTTATGGATGCTATTTTACTTTTCCCCCTCACTCCCAACCTAAAAATTGGATTGACCTCTTTCTGTTTCACAGAAGAGGTCTTTTTTTCGTCGGCCGTTTTTCAAAAAAGTCGCTCGGGACCTTCATGCGCCAAGTTGTAAAGAATTGTTTAAGATTGTGCGCGAAGCATTGATCCGATCTTTTGAAGGACTATATTACTATCCCCACCCAATCAGATGGGTGGAAATGCACCCCCCAAGTTTCTTTCCCCCTCACTCCCAACTTAAAAAATTGGATCGACCTCTTTGCAACAAAGAGGTTTTTTTTTGCCGATTTTTAAATGCCTTCGCCCGGGGTGGCCATGAGCCACGGATCGCCGTTGCGCGGGGCTTCTTCCGCGTCGGCCAGCGATCGCCGAATGTCGTCGAGCTGGCTTTGCATGGTTTGAATGGTCTTTTGAAGCGATTCTTCGGCTTGCGAATCGCATTGCGCCTGCTCCACGCGCACGCCGTCGCGGGTGACGATGCGCCCTGGAATGCCCACGACGGTGCAACGCGGCGGCACATCAATAAAGGCGACCGACCCGGCGCCGATGACCGAGTCGTCGCCAATGGTGTTGGAGCCCAATACTTTGGCGCCCGCCCCGATAATCACGCGATCGCCCAGCGTCGGGTGGCGCTTGCCTTTTTCTTTGCCGGTGCCGCCCAGCGTGACGCCTTGATACAACGTGACGTCATCGCCGATGAACGTGGTTTCGCCGATGACCATGCCCATGCCATGGTCGATAAACAGGCGTCGGCCAATGCGCGCGCCCGGATGAATCTCAATACCGGTCCAGAAGCGGCTGAATTGTGAAATCACCCGCGCCAGCGTTGTCCACTGACGGTTGCGCCAGCACCAGTGCGCCGCATGATGCAGCCAGGTCGCGTGTACGCCGGGATAACACAACAGCACCTCCAGCGGACTGCGCGCGGCCGGGTCGCGCTGCATCACGGCGCGGATGTCTTCGCGTACGCGACCGCTGACCAGCTTCCAGCGCTTTTTGAGGCGCATCGTTATCCCTCAGCGGTTTCCATCAGGCGGGCTTCTTCGCGGTAAGCGTCAAACAGCGCGGAAGACAAATACCGCTCGCCAAAGCTGGGAATAATCGCCACGATGAGCTTGCCTGCGTTCTCGGCGCGCGCCGCTACCGTAAGCGCCGCCTGAACCGCCGCGCCGGATGAAATTCCGACCAGCAGGCCTTCTTCGCGGGGCAAGCGTCTCGCCATCGCCATGGCGGACTCGCTGTCGACGGTCAGCACTTCGTCAATGCCGTCGCGATTCACGATGCTGGGCACAAAGCCCGCGCCGATGCCCTGAATTTTATGCGGCCCCGCCGCGCCGCCAGAAAGCACGGGGCTTTCCGCCGGTTCCACGGCAATCATGCGGACCTGCGGCTTGCGGCTTTTTAAAAACTGTCCGATGCCGGTGATTGTCCCGCCGGTGCCGACGCCAGCGACCACGATGTCCACGGCGCCATCGGTATCCGCCCAGATTTCCGGGCCGGTGGTTTCGCGGTGAATCTTGGGGTTGTCAGGATTATCAAACTGTTGCAGCATCCAGCTATCGGGGGTTTCTGCCATCAGTTGGCGGGCTTTTTCGATGGCCCCGCGCATGCCTTTGGCGCCGGGCGTGAGGATTAACTCCGCTCCAAAAGCGCGCAGCACCACGCGGCGCTCCATGCTCATGGTGTCGGGCATTGTCAGAATCAGCCGGTATCCTTTGACCGCCGCCGTAAAAGCGAGCGCGATGCCGGTGTTGCCGCTGGTCGGCTCTATTAACACCGTTTTGCCGGGCGTAATGTCGCCGCGCTTCTCGGCTTCGGCAATCATGCTCAGGCCGATGCGGTCTTTAACGCTGTTGCACGGCTCCATCGATTCCAGTTTCAGGGCGATGCGCGCCGGACTTTGTCCAAGGACGCGATTGAGCCACACCATCGGCGTGCGTCCGATCAGCTCGGTTACGTCTTGGGCGATATTCATCCGCGCGTCTCCTCTCCACAGCGATCCACAGAGTCGCGATCATTGTAGCGGAAAGAAGGCGCAATGGCTTCTGAGGGACTTAGGCCTTGGAAAGGAACCTTAACGCGTTTTGGCGATGCCCCCCCCTGGTGATTCCGGGCAGCGCATTTGAGACACTTGTCCCAAAACTGTCTCGAGCATGAATATTACCGGTTGCCCTACCCGTTAAGATGGCGGCATAAATATTTTTAGCCCCCATGCCGGGACGAACGCCTCGATCTTTCAGGTAGCGATAGACAGGGCCTCGAACCTGTTCTTCAAAAGTATGATGAGGGCTGTAGCCATAAGTGACTCGCTGGGAAGGGCCAAATTGAATTAGTCCTCTATATCTTTTTCCTTCTCCGCCTCGAATCCTTGGGTCAAAAGTTCCTCCGGTTTCCTTGGATATGACGGCGGCCAAATCAACAGGGTCGATTCCTAAGCGATTGGCAGTGTCGATAATTGCTTGCCTCTTGGAATCAGTTGCGCCTTGTTTGGGCCAAGCCCGGCCCCGAACGCTTTCCCGAACATCTACTTCGCCGTCGGGGCCTGCGGCTCTGCGGCGGCGGCTGCCCAGAAAGGCAACGCCGCCATCGGGCATGCGTCGCGAGGCGAACGAACTGTCGCCGCTCGCGCTGTCCGCCGAGCCGAAACTGCGAAACAGCATCGGGAGAAGGGCGCTGAATAAATCCCCCATGGAGCCGCCGCCTTGTGCGGCGGCTTCTGGAAACTGCGAGCCGAAATCGCCGCCTTGCGGGGCGCCATCTGGAAACTGCGAGCCGAAACTGCCGCCTTGCGGGGCGCCGTCTGGGAACTGCGGACCGAATCCGCCGCCATTCTCTGCCGCAAAGGGCATATCGCCTTGCCCGCCGCTGGCAAACGCCATGGCCATCATCAGGCCCATCATGAACATCATCAGCATGGGCGGCGGACCTGATCCGGCGTCCATGCCGCCACCCATCGGGTTGCCCATGACGGGCGGGGGCGCCATCATCGGCGGCCCGCCAAAAGGATTGGAAGCGGCGAAGCCATCCATGCCGCCCATTCCTTGAGGGCCTGCGCCAAAAAAGGCTTGCGCGGAAGCCGGCGCCGTCAGGGCGACGGGCTGTCCTGCGGCATTGACGGGAACCATGACCGGAACCATCGCGGGTACAAACCCGGCAACGCTTGATGGTGAAGTGTTATAAGGCCACATCGTATTGCAACCCCCCTACGGTCGCTTTATACCCACCCTGATAACAACGCCTGCGCCCTCGGCGCGGCAATAAAACGATGACTTGAAGGAAACCAACCTATTTCGATTCCAAGTGCATAAAAACAGATGACATGCTTTTTGTGACGCCTTTAAGAATCTCTTAGCAATTGCTGGTTTGCTGAATACGACGTGGGCGTTCTGGCGATCCCTTTGCCTGCAAGGACTTTTGGCGTTTGAAAGCGCTTTATGCAATGCCCTTTCTCATTTCAATCCAATCGCCTTTACGCGAAAGTCGGCTCGAAAGAACCCCTTGAAATCTCTCTCTAAATAATGTAGAATCAACCCTTATTCAAAAATCGGGCTTGTTTTCAGAGCCATTTTTTCAGAGCCATGTGTTGTCTGAATACAGAAAACAAGCTTTTCTCTCGTTGTATCGTGGTCGATCCAGTTTGATCGGTCGCTTGCCAGGGAACTTTCAGCTCAGCCTGCGATGGGTCGCAGAGTGCTCTGAAAGGGTGGCGCATCGATCACTTCGCTATTTTTTAGATTGGGAGTTCAAACAAAATCAGCGACCGTCGTCTTCGGGCTGTTCAGGCCCGGGCGAACGGTTTCAAGGCTCGCGCTCTGGTTGAATGGGGCTGCGCGCGGGCTGGACAGGGGACGGCGAAAAGCGCTACAATCGCGTCGTTGTTGGATGAATCCGGCGCAAGGCCGCAGGCGGGGCGATGGTGACGGCCACTGAAATTCAGGATGCGACCGTCGAGGCGCTGTTTCAGGATCTGGAACGCTCGGGCGTCCGGTACGCCTTGCTGCGTAATTACGAGCGTTTTCCTCAGTTTGGCCATGACATCGATCTGGTGATGGCCGCAGAGGACATGGCCCCGTGGCGCGACGTGGCGCGAGCCGTCGCCCGGCGCTTTGAGTGGGATGCCCTGACGGAGTGCCGTCACTGGGCGCAGTCGCGCGAGCCCTTGCATAGGGTCCACGTGTTTCGCTTTTATCGCCGCGCGCCGATGGCGTTTCTGGAAGTGGACCTGTTTCATGGCTATAGCCTCTGGGGACTGCCGCTGGCTGGTGAGGCGGCGGTTCTGGCGGGGCGACGCCCGGATGCGGCCGGACGCTTTACCCATGTGGATCCGTGCGATGAGCATGGGGCGCACATGCTGCAAATGCGCCGCCTGATGCGATTTGCGCAGACTGAAGCCAAGCTGGCGCGCTATCGCGATAAAATCCTGCGCTTTTACGAGGCCAATCCGGATGCGTTTAATCAGTGGCTCTTGCGCTTTTACGGTCCGGCAGGCGTCAAAGCGCTGCGCGCGCTGATGGAAGGCGATTTTCGCGCCTTCGGTCAGCGTATGAGTCAAACCCAGCGCGACGTGCTGCGACGACGCTTTGCGCGCGCGCCCTTGCGATCGGCGCGTCAGATGCTGGCGCGGGCGGTGGACTTGGCCTGGACTTACGGGCGCAACCCGTGCGGCTTTGTTTTGCCGGTAGATGCGCCTTTGCAAAGCGATCGCGCCTCGCTGCTGACAGCGCTTGAAGCGCTTGCGCGTACCAACGTCTTGATTGGATTTACGGCCCAGCGCGCGCATCGGCGCGGGTTGAGCTGGGGCGAGCGACAATTAATGGAGCGCGGCGGCGCTGTCATCAAATGGACGAAATCCGGGGCGCCGGGCGCGTTTTGCGTGGATCCGGGAGAGCCGCAGGACGGCCTGGCCCAGCGTTTACTGCAGCGCTGCATGGATCGGCATCCCCCGATTTGGACGCGTTCTTCCCCATAACGCAGCGGAGCCTGCCGGTGGCAAAGTCGAAACGATTCTATGAATGCAGCGACTGCGGGGCGGTTACGGCCTCGTTTCTGGGTCGTTGCCCCGATTGCGGCGCGTGGGGCGCACTCGTAGAAAAATCCGTGACGGATCCCGCAGAAGCTCGCGCGATGGCGCTGGGCCTCTCGTCTGGGGCAAGAACTGCGCGCGTGGCCGCCGCTTCGACGATTGCGCTGGGGGCGGTGACGGGAGAATCCGGCGCGCGCCTGACGACCGGATTTACCGAAATTGATCGCGTGCTGGGCGGCGGCCTGATGCCGGGCAGTTACGTATTGCTGGGCGGCGATCCGGGCATCGGGAAATCCACGCTGATGCTGCAACTGGCCGAACGCCTGTCGCCGGATGCCGACGGTATTTTGTATGTGGCGGGTGAAGAATCCCCGTTTCAAATCCGCCAGCGCGCCGAACGGCTGGGGCTGCGCGTGGCGGCGCTGCAACTGTGCGTCGAGTTGAATGTTCAGGCGCTGGCGGCAACCCTGGAGGCGCAATCGCCCACGCTGGTAATCGTCGATAGCGTTCAGGCCCTGTATCACCCGGACGCCTCCGGCGCGGCGGGCAGCGTGACGCAGATCAAGGCCTGCGCCAGCCTGCTGATGACGCTGGCCAAGACCCGCAACATCTGCATCATTCTGATTGGCCATGTCACCAAGGACGGCGCCGTGTCGGGTCCCAAGCTGCTGGAGCACACGGTTGACACGGTGCTGTATCTCGAAGGCGATAAATATAAGACGCTGCGCATCCTGCGCTCGGTGAAAAACCGCTTCGGCGCCACGCACGAGATCGGCGTTTTCGAGATGACCGAGGCCGGTATGAGCGAGATGAGCAATCCCAGCGCCCTGTTTTTGTCTCAGACCAGTCGTCAGGGCTTGCCGGGCAGCGTCATTGTCGCGGCCATTGAAGGAACGCGTCCGGTACTGGTTGAGGTACAGGCGCTGGTTGGACAAACCGCCTATAGTACGCCCCGGCGTCTGGCCAATGGCGTTGAACTTAACCGGCTTCATCAGATTATCGCGGTTCTGGAGCGCCGCGTGGGCCTCGATTTATCGCGCCACGACGCCTATGTGAACGTGGTCGGCGGCTTGCGGCTCGACGATCCGGCGGCGGACCTCGGCGTGGCGCTGGCGATTGTCTCCAGTTGGCGCGACGTCGGCGTGCGTCCATCTCTGGCCTTGGCTGGCGAAATCGGTTTGACAGGAGAAGTGCGGCCTGTGCGGATGGCCGATCGACGCATTCAGGAAGCGGCTCGGCTGGGCTTGCGACGCCTGGCGCTTCCGGCGGATTCGACTCTGGGGGCTCCGGCGGATGCTGACGCCTTTGAGCTGCTGCCGGTCGCCAACCTGATGGATGCGCTACTGGCGTGTCTGCCGTCTGCCGCGCGGCCTCTTGGTTCCGCGCGGCAGACGGGCTATAATGCCGCCCATCCGCAGATCCCCTAACGAGAGTGCTGGCCTGTGACGACCCCTGAGACTCCTATTACCGACGATATGTCCATTCCTGAAATCGTGACGCGCTATCCGCGCACCGAAGCCGTGTTTCGACGTCTCGGCATTGACCCGACATATAAGGCGCTGGCTCATGAGTCGCTCAAGGCGAGCGCGCTGGTCAATCAGATTGATACCAACACGCTCCTGACGGCCTTAAATGAAGAGGTCTCGCAGCCGTGATGGCGGAAACGCCGTCGCTGCCGCCCCCCTCGTCGGAGCGTCCCGCATCGCGCGCCGATCGTCAGGCCGCGCTCTCGCCGCTGGTGACGATCGTGCTGCTGAATTACCGTGGGGCGGATGACACGCTGGCATGTCTCGCCTCGCTGGGAGAGCTGACGTATCCGCGCTTTGAAATCGTCGTGGTTGATAACGATTCGCGCGATGATTCCGTCGAGCGCCTGCGCGCCGGCGGTTTTAGCGGGCGGCTGATTCAGGCGCGCGAAAACGGCGGCTTCAGCGCCGGGAATAATCTGGGCGTGGAAGTCGCCTTGCATAACCGCGCCGACTACGTCTGGCTCCTCAATAACGATACGGTGGTCGAGCCCGGCGCGCTGACGCATCTGGTGGCGGAAGCCGAAAAAACCGGCGGTCTGGCCGGATCGTTGCTGCTGTATCCCGACAGAAGCTTTCAGCAGGCGGGCGTCGCCATCAACTGGCGCACAGGCGGCTCGCGCGGCGTGGCGGAAACCGCCCTTTATGACGGCATGCCTCTGACGGCGCTGAGCGGCGCCAGCATGCTGATTCCCATTAAAGTGATTCAACGCATTGGGCCACTCGACGAGCGGTATTTTCTGTATTTCGAAGATGTAGAATACTGCCTGCGAGCGGCCCGCAAGCGCTATCCCGTGACGCTGGCCATCCGCTCGCGCGTGTTTCATAAAGAAGGCGCCAGCACAGGCAAGCGCAGCGCCGCCACGCGCTATTATTATCAGCGTAATCGTCTCAAGGTCTTACTCTCGTATGCGACGCCCTTGACAGGTCTCTCGATTCTGGCGTATTCGCTGTTTCGATGGGCGCGTAGTCTGGTAAAAGGACTGGGCGGCGATCCCGATCGGCGTCTGGACGCCCGCGTGCATACGCTGGCGATGTGGGATTTTCTGCGCGGGGTCAACGGTCCGTGTCCGCACGCGCTGGAAAGGCCGTCGTCGCTATCCGACTTACCCGTCCTCGGCGTCGCCGCGCGATCATGAGCGTCGTTTGCAAGGCGCTGGTGCTGGCAGGCGGCAAAGGGGCGCGCTTGCGACCGCTTACCTACGCCATGGCCAAGCAATTGGCGCCGGTGGCCAACAAGCCGATTCTGTATTACGCCATGGAATCGCTGTGGGAGGCGGGTATTCGCGATTTCGGCGTCATCATCAGCCCGGAAACCGGCGCGGCGATTCAAGAAGCGCTGGCGCGCTGGCAGCGTCACAAACAGCAGTCGTATCCTGGCGAAACGCCTTGTCGCATCACGTTTATTCCGCAAGCTGAGCCCGCTGGTCTTGCTCACGCGGTTGCCATCGCGCGTCCGTATCTGGGCGACGACGCGTTTATCATGTATCTGGGCGACAACCTGATTAATGGCGATTTGCGCGGTTTAATGGACGCTTTTGAGGCTGCGCGCGATCAGGCGGCGTCGATTCTGCTCACGCCCGTGGAAAACCCCTGCGCTTTTGGCGTTGCCACGCTGGATGAAGACGGTGGCGTGCGCCAATTGATTGAAAAGCCTCAAAATCCGCCGTCGAATCTGGCGCTGGTAGGCGTTTACCTGTTCCGCCCGGCGATTTTTGACGCCATTGCCAAAATTGCTCCCAGCGCGCGTGGCGAACTCGAGATTACAGACGCCATTCAGCGTCTGATTGATGACGGCTGCGGCGTTTTGAGTCGAATTCATCAAGGCTGGTGGCTGGATACCGGCAAAAAAGACGACCTGCTGGCCGCCAATCGCCGGATTCTGGCGGAGATGCCGCCGGACTCCGCCTCGATTCGCGAGGCCTGCTGCGATCAAACGCAGATTGAGGGCGCCGTCCGCATGGGCGCGCGATCGCGTTTGACGCGCTGTCGAATTGTCGGCCCTGTGGTCATTGGCGACGATTGCGAACTGCAAGACGCTACGCTGGGGCCTGACGTCAGTGTCGGCGACGGCGTGCGGCTGGTCGATTGTCGTCTGCGCAACAGCGTGATTCTGGAGCGTTGCGAGATTGTCCGCGTTGCGCCCGTGATCGCTGACAGCCTGATGGGTCAGGCGTGTCGCATCGGCCCGCTGAATGTCGGAGCCGGTTCGACCGGCGCGCTGCGGCTGTTGCTGGCCGACGATTCAATTCTGGAAGGCGTTGCAAGCGACGGCCTTTAGTACCCCTCAACAGGAAAATCAGCCGCGCGCTTGACCGCGCGCCGCGCGCCCAGCGTATCGCCCAACTCCAGCAGGTTGCGGGCCAGATCATCGTAGGCCGCCCGATGGCCGGGCGCATGGGCGAGGACCTCTCCCAGCGCCTCGTTGGCGGTTTGCAAGTCGCCCAGCCAGTACAGAATCCGGCTGCGCTCGTACTGGCAGACGATCAGGCTGGGGTCTTCTTCCAGCGCCTTACCCAGACAGGCCATTGCCTGATCGAAATCTCCCGCGCGGATGTAAACGCGGGCCAGTCGTCGCCATTGCGCCGCTTGGGCGGGATATAGCGCAAGACTCTGGCTATAGAGCGCAATTAATGCGCCAATTATCTCTGGCGACGTACTCTCGTCGCACAGACCGTCCGGGCCGGAAAACTCCGTTAATTCCGCCAGCGTATTCAGCAGGCGATAGGATTCCAACGGCGGCGGAGGGTTTAACGAGGCGATCGCTTGGCGCAACAGGCGTTGTGCCTCAGCGCTGTCGCCTTGATCGCGTCTCATCAGCGCGTCTGCCCACTGTGGCCAGAAGCGTTGCGAGGCGTCCGTCGCCGCGCAATACGCCTGAGTGAGAAGCGCTTGCGCGCCGTCGAAATCCTGCCGCAGGCGCCGAAGCTGGATGCGCGCCGCCCAGGCGCGTCCTAGCCCGCGATCCGCTTTGAGGGCGCGACGAAACAGAACGTCGGCCCGCGCAAATTGTAGCCGGGCGCAGGCCACGCGGCCTTGCCCCAATAGCGCAGGCGCATGGCCGGGCGCAGACAGCAGGGCGTGGCTGAACGACTGATAGGCTTGCGGCAGAAGCGCTTGCGCAAGTTGGGCTTCACCAAGCGCCGTCCATGCCTGATAATGCGCCGGATGAAGGTCAACTGCGCGCCGCAGGGCCTGCGCGGCTTTGTCCCAACGTCCGTAGCGGGCATGGCCGGCGCCCAGAGCGTAATAATAGGCAGCGTCAAACGGATCGGGCTCGATCCGTCGGGCTCTGGACGTGTTTACTATCAAGAGGGAAGCGCTCATCAACGGGTGAATCTCCTGTGGGGGTGGGCGCAATGCAATGCAAGGCAAGACCAATTGACACAAAAGGCGATAGCGAGACCTGAACGGGAAAGAGAGCGGCGTGTGACGGTTAACTCGAAGGATGGAGCGGATGCAGTCTGCGTCAGCGCATCGCCAAATCTGCCAGACTCACGCCGTCGGGCTGACCGTCGGCAGAGGCGAGTTGCTGGTAGCGGGCCAAGAGCGATTGCGCCATGGGATCCTGTTTGCTTGCGGCCGTTTCAAGTTCTGCGCGGCTTAACTGGCCGTTTCGATCGGTATCGACCGAGGCCAGCCAGCGCGCCGATTGCGTCAGGCCGCCCAGAGAAGGCGCTGTGTCTGGCGATGCGACGCGATGGGCGAGTTTCTCCAGCGCGGTGACGCTGCGGCTGAGCAGGCCCTGAAAATCTCCTGCGCGTCCGCCTGCGCCTGCTGTCAATCGATCGAGAGCCTTGCCGGCGAGCGCAACCCCCAGCGGAATCAAGGGCGAAGCGCTGTTGGACGCCGCCAGAACGGACGATAGGCGCATCAACGTCTCTCTCCTATTTTGGGTGAGTGGACATCCCTACGAACGAAGATTAAAAAACCAGTCATGCCGGGGCGCTGGCGAGAAACCCCTCTCGTCGCCCAGCGTCGGACTTCATGACGATCGTACCGGGGGGGCGGGCGATTGCCCTCCTCCAAATGGGGCATTTGCATGTAACGAATCATGAATGCAGCGCGTGGACCGCCTCTTCTGGATCAGGAGTTGTCATAAGCAATCGCCGACGGGCGAACCCGTCGGCGATTGAAGGCCGGAGATGGTCGGCGTTATTTCTTGCCGGAGACCAGCTCTTTGAATTTTTTTCCGGCGGAGAAAGCGGGAACGGTTTTGGAGGGAATCTTCAGCGGGCTGCCGTTCTGCGGGTTGCGACCCGTACGAGCGGCGCGCTTGCGCGGCTCAAACGTTCCGAATCCGACCAGCGTCACCCGTTTGCCCTTGGCGACCGTACGCTGAATGATGTTCAACGCTTCGCTTACCACGTCCGAAACGCTTTTTTGCGAGTGTTTCGTCTTGCGGGCGACTTCCTGTATCAGTTCTTCCTTGTTCACGAGAGGAATTCCTCCATCCTATGTGGCTACAGTACGTCGCCTGAACGTGGGGAGCGCATCCCCCAGCGCGTACAAGGCGATTATACAGATGAACTTCAAATGCGGGAAGCCTTTTGCGGGCATCAAATCCCTACTTTCGTAGCAATATTGGCCGAATCTCTTATGTCAAAGGCGTTTACGACACGCAAGCGCTCTCAAATTAAACCCTGAATGCCACGCCAGAAAGTTTACAATTGTTAATAATTGGCGCTTTAGCTTCTATATAGAAGAAGAGCGCGATGTCCTCAAAAATTAATTTCCGCGAGAGCATCGCGCATGGAACGACTTTGAGAGGGCTCTCGGGGTCTGTTAAGAAACAACTCGACGCGAATAGGGCGCTTGTTGGGGCGAATTGCGGCCCATCAGCCGAAGAATCTAGAGCGTCCCTGCCATCAGGGCGTAGAGCTGGGCAAAACACTGATCCGCATCGTCATTCACCACGAGGGCGTCAAATTGATCGGCCATGGCCAGCTCTTTTTCGGCAATCGCCAGACGCGCGGCAATATCGTCGGGCGCGTTCGCGCCGCGGCCCTGAAGACGCCGGGCCAGTTCGCCCAGCGAGGGCGGAGCCAGAAAGATCAGGCAGGCGTCAGGAATGGCGGCGCGGACCTGCATGGCCCCCGCCGTCTCAATCTCCAGCAGAACGGTAAAGCCTTGGGCGCGCTGCGCGTCAACGCCTGCTTTGGGCGTTCCGTAGAAATTGCCGTTGTACTCGGCCCATTCCAGAAAGGCGTCGGCCTCGATCTGCGCCTCAAACGCCGCGCGAGACCAAAAAAAATAATCGACCCCGTCTTGCTCCTGCGGACGCGGCGGGCGACTGGTCGCCGAAACCGACAGGCGTATCCATGGCGATGCGGTGATCAGGCGCTGGCACATGGTGCCCTTGCCGACGCCCGACGGCCCTGCGATGACCATCACGCGCGCCGGGCGGCAAGAGACGGCGCGCTGCGAAGAATCCTCGGGCGGGAGGGCGGGAGATGATGAGAACACGTCTATAATAATAACAAAGGGTTGACTCTCAGGATATTGGAATCCTGTCTTAAAGATAAGAATGACGATGAGAATGGCTACGTATGTCCGCCGCTGAGCATTCGGGCGCGCCGCGCGTGATGATTGTTGACGATGAGCCGATGGTCACAGCCAGCGTCTGCACCATGCTGGCGCTCGATACCGATTACCAGACGTTTCCTTTTAACCATCCGGGCCAGGCGCTCGAAGCGTTAGCCGACATTGCCCCTGACGTGGTGATTTCCGACTTTCTCATGCCTGAAATGGATGGGCTGGCCTTTTTACGGGCCGTTAAGGCCAAATTGCC
Organism: Vampirovibrionales bacterium; assembly: GCA_016712355.1. Classification (NCBI taxonomy): domain Bacteria; kingdom Bacillati; phylum Candidatus Melainabacteria; class Vampirovibriophyceae; order Vampirovibrionales; species Vampirovibrionales bacterium. The sequence continues at coordinate 778,350 of JADJRF010000005.1, forward strand.
CGAAAGCACGCTGATTCTGCTGACCGGCTATGCCGATAAGGAAAACGCCATCGCCGCCATTAACGCCGTTGGCATCTATAAGTACATTGAAAAACCCTGGGACAACGACGTCCTCAAACTCAGCATCAAGAACGGTCTGGAACGGGCGCGCCTCCTGGCCGACTTGCGCCGCGCCGTGAGCGAACTCACCGACGCGCAGAGTCAGCTTCAGGCGTACAATCAACGTCTGGAAACGCTGGTAGAAGCTCGCACCGCCGATTGGCGACGCGCGCACCGACAACTCGCCTCCATTGTGGAAGAAACCGCTGATGGTATTATCACGCTGTCGCCGCAAGGGCGCATCGAAACCATGAACCCCGCTGCGCGTCGTCTCTGGCGCGCCCGTCGTCTGGCCGACCCGGAACGCCTGTCCTCAGAGCCGCTGCCCCTCGATTGGCCGATTGATGACGTTCTCACCGTGGCGGCAGGCGCGCCGCCCATCAGTCGCCTGCTGTTGAGCGCAGAGGTCTGCATGGCGAGCGAGGCGGCCTTGGGCGAAACCATCGTGGAGGCGAGCGTCGCCCCCTTGCGCGACCCCGTTGACGGAGGCGTCCTGCGCCAGGCGGCCCAGGAACCAGATGCCTCTCTCGGCCCGGCCGCCCCGGCCCCCACGGCCTTGCTGGGCTTTGTCCTGGTGCTGCGCGATATTTCCGCACGAAAAGAAATGGACCGTCTGCGCGACGATTTTGTCTCTACCCTTACCCACGATTTACGAACGCCTTTGCTGGCGGCCATTCAAACGCTGGCCTTCTTCGAAGATGGTTCGCTGGGGCCGCTCACGGATCGTCAACGCGAATTTTCCGCCATGTTGATCCAGAGTCAGCGCGACTTGCTGGGACTGGTGAACGTTCTGCTGGAAGTCTACAAATATGAGTCGGGTCGTCAGCGGCTGGTGCTGGACGCGGTGCCGCCCGCCCCGCTATTGTCGGGCATCTGCCGCGAGCTGGAGGCCTTGGCCCGATCGCGCGAGCAGACGTTCTCGCTGTCAATCTCGCCCGCCCTGGCGCCGCTGTGGGGCGATAAGCAGGAATTGCGCCGCGTGTTTATGAATCTGCTGGGCAATGCCTTGCACCATACGCCTTCTGGCGGCCGGATTGAGGTCGGCGCGCGCGCCGAAACCGACAGCGCGACGATGACGCTGTGGGTGCGCGACACGGGGCGCGGCATCCCCAAAGCGGATCAGGCGGCGCTGTTTCAGCGGTTTTTCCAGAGCGCCAGCAAGGTGCGCAATTCCGGCACAGGCTTGGGCCTGTATCTCAGTCGGCAGATTGTCGAGGCTCATCGCGGCGATATCTGGGTGGAAAGCGTGGAAGGGCAAGGCAGTTGTTTCTACGTCCGCCTGCCGCTTGAGCCGGTTCAGACAGCGGGCGACGACCATGGCGCTGGCGTCGTCGCGGCGATGGTCCGCGACGGCTCGCTGAATCCCTGAAGGCTGCGATCCGCTTTAAATTTTTCTTCAGTTAGATTCTTTTGGCGCGTGGGCAGACGCGTTGATACGGGCAGCCGAGGGCGGCGCAATCGACGCGCTCGGGGCGCAGGGGGGCGCACTCGCTCTCGGTCTCAATGGCCTGCGCCGATTCGGCCAGCATCCGCAAGGGCGACACGCTTTGCGCCGGATCGCGCAACACGTCGTCAATCGCGATCGGTTGCACGCCATGCGGCGTCAAATGAACCAGCGTCAGATAATCATCAGCGAGTCGCGCATCGCTTTGCCCGCTGGCCAGAAGCCCTTCGCGATAGAGCGCCAGTTGTTGGGCGTAGATCCGGCGCTTGTCGTCGTCCAGCGCACGATTGGTCTTGAATTCCAGGATGCGTGCGGGTTGCTGCGAGCGCGTGTCGTAAAGCAGCGCATCCAGCGTCGCCTCAACAAGGCATCCGCGTGAAGGCCAGTGAAAGCGAAGCCGAACTTCGGCTTGCGGACGAAGCGATTGCGCCGCAAGGGCATCCCAGGTAAAAGGCGATTCTAGAAAGGCGTCAAATAAGGCGTTTGCCCGTGCGCGCGCCTCGTCGTCGGGGGCGTTGAATTCACGCGATCCCAAGGCGGCGCTCAGGAGCGCGTCTCGCTGGGCTGCTTCCATCGGCTTGCCGCGTAGGCCGTAATGACGCTCAATCAACGCATGAACAACATGCCCAATGGCTTGATGAGGGATCCCTTGCAGGCCAGTGGCTTGCGGCGATGCTGCCTCAGGCGGCGGCTCTGGAAGACCGCACGTGTGAGAAAGCCAGTACCGCACCGGGCACTGCGCCAGCGTGCGCAAGGCGGAAAAACTCAAGCGTACGGGCGGGGCTTCGGCGAGGTCGACCTCTAAAGAGGCATCAGGCGAAGGCGATGAAGTCCCCGACGTTGGCGTAACAGCGGACTCATCGACGACGGATGCGGGTTGTGGGCGCGCGGGCATTTCGAGTCGAATCGCCACGCGCGCTTTGAGCGCCTGCGCCGCTTCTCCCTGGGGAATCTGGCGGGTAACGGCTTGGGGATCTTCCGCCTCGCTGAGAATCGTCATGGCCGATTCGCGCACCTCCTGCGAAAAGGCCTCAGCGGCGGTCCAGGCGCATGACTGGTCGCTTCGCACGACGATCAGGCGGCGGCGGGCGCGCGTCACCGCCACGTAAAACAGTCGTTTCTCTTCGGCTTCGGCCTGCGGGGCCTCCCAGCGGGCGCGATACATCTTTTTCTTCAGCGTGGCCCGATCCGCCTCCCCCGACGCGGGATGTTTGCCCAGTATCAGCCCATAGCCGTCATCGCGCGGGGTTTCTGCGTTCAGCGGATCAAAACGCAGCAGCGGACTGCGACTGGATTTTGGCTTTTCATGGGCGTAGGCGACGAAGACGACCTCGTTCTCCAGCCCCTTGGCCCCGTGAATGGTCATAATCGAGACGGCGTTGACGGCATCGCCTTGAATTGTCTGCGTGTCAGCGGCGATTTCCAGCGACGCGTCTTCGCGGGCGCTTTCCAGCGTTATCAGGATCTCGTCAATCGTGGTTGGAACCCCGCCGGCCTGGGGTTGTTGACGCGCCAACTGATATAAGAGTCGGCGAAAGGCGTTGAGCGACATCCGCGCATCGTCTTGCTGAGACGCGGGCGCCTCAGCGTCAATCAGACCGATGGCTTGCGCCAGACGCGTAAAGGCGGCGGCGGGATCGCTGCGGCGCATCATCGCGCGCGCAAAGCGGAGTTCTTCTACCAGTGAAAGCAGCGCCCGACGCACGGTCATGTCCAGTTCGGGCCAGCAAGACGCGTCGCTTAAGGCGTTAAGCGCCTCATATAGAGAGCGTTTAGGAGAAAGCGACCGCGAACCTAACTGCAACAGTTGCCGCTGAGAGAGTTTTTTTTGCAGAATCCGCGTCCAGGCGGCGTTGTCGCTGGGCGTGCGCAGCAAGCGCAGCAGGGCCATGGCGTCGCGAATGACCGGTTCTTCGAAAAAACCAGCGTTCTTGCGCTTAAGCGATGGAATGCCCAGATCGGCCAGCGCACGCGCGACGCCTTCACCCTTATGATGGCTTTTCACCAGCACCGTTATCTCTTTGGGCTCCGCTGCCGCATCCGCAATTAAACGCGCCGCTTCCGCCGCGATCCAGCGCGCCTGACGATCGTAATAGCTGGCCGCCGGTTCTTTGGCGTGAAGGGGATCGCAGGACGCCAATTCCACCCACTGCGCGCGTGGGGCCTGATCGTCTCGCGGCAGGCCGCTTTCCAGACGCTGGCTCTCATCGCCGGTAATTTGCTGCGCCAGCGCGTTGGCCACTGCCAGAATGGGCCATTCCGAGCGGTAGTTTTCGCGCAACGTGACGCAGACCTTCTCCAGTCCCTGGAAGGCGCGCTCCATATTATCGGGGCGGGCGTAGCGGAATCGGTAAATCGACTGTTTGAGATCGCCCACAACAGTCAATGCAGGCGCTTCGGGGCGTATGAGGCGGCGCAACAGGGCCAGTTGACTGCCATTGGAATCCTGGAACTCGTCGACAATGACGGCTTCGAATTGCCGCCGAACGCTGGCGAGAATATCCGGGCGACGATCCAGCAGCGTGAGCGTGTGATTAATAAGATCGTCAAAGTCACAAGCGCCTGCCTGTCGCAATGTTTCTTGATAGAGGGCGTATGCGGCAGCGGCCCAGTCGATCAGGCGGCTCTCGTCGGCGCCGATCCTCCCGATGGCGGACAGATCCGTCGCGTCGCGCATCATCTTGCCGCTATGGCGCCTGACAAAGGGCATCAAAGCGCCGAACTCGCCTTGCGCTTTCCATTGGCTCAGCCATTTGAGGCGGTCCTGATAATAAGGCTCGAAGTCATCGGGGCGGGCGCTGCGGACTTTGCGAAGCCGCGCTTCCATAAAGGCGTCGCGATCGGCTTCAGAGCCTTCAAAGCCGCCGCCCGGCGCGGTCCAGGGCCGGAGTTTCGTATCCCAGAGGGCGGCATAGTGCTGACAATCTCCTAGAAAAGTCCCATCCATCCCCACTTGCGGCAGCGTGCGCAAGGCGTCGTTCAGGCGACGGGTCTGCGCATGCGCCATCTCATGAAACTGTTTCGGTGAAAGGCCCGTGGCTTTAATCGCGCCTAACAGGCCGGGTAGTTCTGAAATCAACTCGGCGATAGACGGCGCGGGCAGCGTGCGCATGGCCTCCAGCGACAGAACGTCCTGCGCTACGTCGTTTTTCAAGTCGCAATGCGTCAGAATCGTTTCGATATCGCTGTAATCGCCATGATGCAGGCTATCTTGCAGGCGCGTCATTAATAAGCGCAGTTCGAGACCCTGAAGAATCCGAAAGCCGGGCGGCAGGCCCATGGCCAGCGCGTGACGCTGCAACAGCGTGTTGCAAAACCGGTGAAAATTACAGATGGCCGCCTCGTCGTCCAGGCGTTCGGCCCCGAGGTACTTCTGGATGCGCGTGCGCATCTCGGCGGCCGCATCGATGGTGAAGGTGACCGCCAGAATGCGCGTCTGAGGGTCGTCCACGCCCTGTGCGCGCAGCTCTGCCAGCAGATGCAAAAAGCGCTGGCCAATCAGCAGGGTTTTTCCCGCGCCGGCGCCGGCCAGAACCTGAAGCGCGATGTGACGATCGGCATGCGCGGCGCGGGCCTGATCGGCGTTCAGAACCGGCGCTTGCGGCGTGAGCAGGCCGGTCGGCGGCAAGCTAGTCATCGTCCGGCCCTCCTTCCGCGTTGTCGTCCTCGATTGTCGGCGCACTCGCGTCGCAAATTTCCTGAAATCCGCATCTGGCGCAGCACGCCCCCGGCGTGGCGGGCAGATGCGCGCTGGATAAAACCGGATCGCTCACCCGCTGGCGAATATCGCGCGCTACTTCATCAAGCAGCGGCCCCAGCGTTTCCAGCGGCGTGCTTACCGCGACGCTCCCATTGCCGCCCTGGACCGGCGAACGCAGCATTTGCAGGCCCGCATCGCCCCACTGCGGCGCGCCGTCTTCAGGCGAAAGCAATCGGCGCAGGGTGTCGCTTTCGCGTAAGGCCAGCGCATAGAGGGGAATTTGATAATCCCGCGCGGCGGGCGGTTTTCCCGTCGGGTTGGCATCCGCAGGCGGGGGCTGAAAAGAGGCCAGAAGCTGCTTGAGCCGGTTGTCTGCCTTGGGCTGGGGGAAAAGAGAACGGCCCCATTTGTAATCGATTAAGTCCCAACGTCCATCCAGCTTCTGGCGAAGGGCGTCAATTTGGCCGGTGATCTGGCAGCGCCCGGCTTGCGGCAGGACAAATGAGAAACGTTGCTCGACCAGCGTGCGGCGGGGCGGGGACTCAAAATAACCTTGGCGTTGCAGGTCGCAGATGGCGCCGGTCAGCTCCGTATAGGCATCTTCTCGCTGGATGGGCGTCAGGCGGGCGATGGCGCGCCGAGTGGATTCGCTCCAGAGGCTGGGTTGCGCGCGGTCCGGCGCTTCGCCATTTGCGGCGTCCGCCGACTGAAAGAGATCGCGGGCGAGCCCTTGCAGATGGTCTGCAGTATAAGGCGCGCCCTGTCGATTGAAAACCGCCATGACCTCATGCATCACCGTTCCCAATGCCGCCTGCGGCGTGGACGCGCCTCCCAGCGACATCAGCCGCCCATAGAAAAACTGTCGGGGACAGGTCTGATAATTCTTGACCCCGCTCGCGCTCAGCGTGAGCGTTTCCTCCGGCGCAAACAGCAGGGCGTCTGGCTGGCGACTCAGATGCGCCCATGGCGAACGGCCCGTATAATGGCGCGTCGGGCCGGAGGGCTCGGGCGCAGGGAGCGGGTCAATGGCTGCGGCAGGAAACCATCCGTCTCCACTTCCTGCTTGCAGCTTTTCAAGCGGGCTCTCGCTTAGCAGAGCGTAAGTCGTCGTCAAAGACGTCCAGAACTCAGATGGCGACGTAGACTCGCTTACGCCTTGCCGGTTCTGCGTCGCTAGATGGGTGGAGACGTACGCTTGCCGTCGCGCGCGCGTCAAGGCCAGCGCCAGCCACCGGGCCTCTTCGCTTAGGGCGCGCACGCGCCGTTGCGCGGGCGGATCGAACGCCGCCGGCGGCATCTCGCCAGCGCACACGACGCGCCAGCCTTCGGCGAAACGCTCACGGCCGGACTCCCCCAACACGGGCCACGTCTGCGCGCTTTGCGGAAACGCGCCTTGTGTGAGAAACGGCGTGAAGACGACCGTCGCTTCACGGCCCTGGGCCTGCAAAGGGGTCAGCAGCCATACGGCATCGCGAGGGGTTGCCGGTCTCCCCTCATCGACAGGCCAGAGGTCCGCAAACCACACGTCGACATCCCGCAGCGGATCGCGATCGGCGCAAGCGGCCTCGCCCTGGGCGTCGCGCCGCCATGTTTGCAATGCGCTGAAAAACCCGCCCCAGGCGGCGGCGTTGGCGCGATGCGGCGATACCGGCGCGTGGGATCCCGCGCAAGCGAGCGTCCAGCATAAGGCGAGCAGATCGCGCGGGCTGTTTTCATAGCGTTGTCCGGCATCCAGCAGGCGTTGAAACGGCGGCGGCAAGGCGCCATCCGCCTGTTTCGCGCGGATGGCGTCCCAACTCGCTTGCGGCGAGCGTTCCTGCGCCAGCGCCTCCCATTCGCCCAGACATTGCGCGATGTCCGACTCGAGCGCGCCGTCGTCATTCACTGTGGCGTTATGCCAGGCGCGCGCATGCGCCAGCAGATCGCCCATGTGCGCGCGGCGCAGCGCGGCTTGATCGGCCGTCGCTTCTTCATCGAGCGCTTGCCAGCGCGCGCAGCTTTCCAGCGTCTTGAGGCCCCAGTACAGCGCCCGCTGCGCCGTCACGCCGCCGGCTTCCTCTTGCGAAGGCTTCGATTCTGTCGCATCTGCCGTCTCTGGCGCTGAGGCATGGGGCGACTGAAACGGGATGCCGCTTTCCGCCAGCGCCGCCGTCAGCGTGATGAAGAGGGGATCGTCTCGATGCGCGCTGCGTAAGACGATCATCATCTGTGACCAGGGCGTCGCTGTCTGGCGGCGTTCACGTCTGAGCGCCTGTGCGATCGCCTGCGCCTCGCTGTCTGCGTCTGCAAAGCATCCAAAACGCGCCGCGTCGCGCAAGGCTTGCGGGTCAAACGAGACGCCTTGCGCCAGAATCCCGCTTTGGACGGCGCCCCCCTGCGTCAGCCATGCGTCAGCCCAGTGAATTAGCGCAGCGTTGTCGCGCCAGCACGTCATTTCGTGAGGCGCGGGCGCCAAGGTGATGGCCAGATCGGACTGGCTCCAGAAACGACGCGGATCCTCAAACAATTGTGGTTGCGCCCCTTGCGTCTCGCGCAGACACAGCCCGTCGACGCCTGCCAGCGCAAGGCGCGTCTCCTCGGGTAACGCCTGTAACAGGCCAACATGAAGCGGTCCCAGCTCTTGCGCTTCGTCAATCAGCAACAGGCGGGTGTCCTGGGCGAGAAAATTCCGGGCGTCGTCGTTTTCTTTCAGCAGGCGCTCGCACGCCATCAGGCTTTCATGGAAGGTCAGGCGCCCGCGCCGCGCACGGCTTGCGACGTCGCGCGCCAACAGGGTTGCAATCGCTTTAAAGGGAGAGGCCGTCTCGGCGGCGTCAGGCGTTTCACATAAGGCATGAAACCACCCCTCGCGCGCTTCTAATGGCAGGGGAAGCGCGTCGAGCGCAATCGCCAATCGAGACATATCCGTTGCAAGCGAGGGCTGGCGTAACGGCGCGCGCCACCGCGAAAGTGGCGTCAATTCACGTTCAGCCATCGCGCAGGACAGACTGTAGAATCGCCAGCGCGCTTCAACCGGCGACACGATGCCCGTAAAGGCCCCCTGTTCGCCGCACGCCGCATGAAAACGCCGCAACAGCGATTGGCAAAACCGCGCCATCGTCCAGATGCGAATCTGCCGCCAGTTGTCGTTGCTTCGCCCCTGCGCTGCGCGCGCCAGTAAGGTTTCAAGCGTCGCCTGTTGCGCGGGCGCCAGCGCCAGCAGACACACGCTTTGCGGCGTCAGGCCGTCTTCATCGATGGCGCGTAACGCTTCGCGCGTCAAAAGCGCCGACTTGCCGCTGCCCGGCGGGCCGCTGACTTTAAGCAGCGCGCGGGTCATCGGCGATCGTCACGGTCTTCGGCGGGCGCTGTAAAATCGGCGCGAATCTCGCTATGGCGAATCTGCCCGCCCCAATAGCCCGCATACCCCGCCAGCAGGAGGGATAATCCGGCAAGACCCGTTACGGCGGCCTGTAAGGCGCGCTGCAAGCGCCCCGCGCGCTGAAGTTGCCAGAGCGACATGGCTGCCAGCGCGCCGCCTGCCAGCGACGCCAGCAGCGAAAACAATCCCCAGCGTTCATGAACTTCAATCAGGTCGCGCGATGCCTCAGGCAGCGACTCGACGATCGCTTCGGCCCCGTTGCCGCTGAAATAGACTAGCAGCGACACGGCGCCAATGACTACAAACCATCCTAAGGCTACGCGACATAGCGCGTTTTGACTGGTTTTCAGGCCGATGAGCCAGACGCTCAGCGCCACCAGCATCCCGATGACCGGAAAATGATTCAGCAACAGATGCGCGTGCGCGGCGTTCATCGGTGAGCCTCCCGTTTCTGATGCCACTTCTGGATGATGCATGCTTGAGATAAATGGATTTTCAGCGTCTGGCGTCTATTGTCGCATTTTTAGCCCTGTACGCAAAGCGACCTGTTTTGACGGCGCGCGCGCCTTTCGCGGATAATAGCGCCATGACGGCCCTTTCTCCGACGCCTGCGCTGCGCGATCTGATCGCGCCAGCTGCGCCATGGCTGGAGACGGTTCGCGAGCGGATGCGCGCCATTGTCCCGCCAGAGGGCGAGTTGCTGATGGTCGCGCTCGATCAGTCGCTGGGCGCCGACGGCAAGCTGTTGCGGCCCCTGCTGACGTTGCTGTGCGCGCTGGCGACGCTGCCGCCGGGCTCCTCTCCAAACGAGGGGCATCTGGAAACCGCCGCCGCCGCCGAGTTGATTCATATCGCGACGCTCTTGCACGATGATGTGCTGGACGATGCGGATCTGCGGCGCGGCCGTCCGACGGTTCGGGCCTCTTTCGGCAATCGCGTGGCGATTCTGGCGGGCGATTACCTCCTGGCCCAGGCCAGTCGCAAGTTGGCCGCTGTGGGTGATATTCGCGTCGTTTCGTTGTTTTCAGACGTTCTGGCGGCGCTGTGCGATGGCGAAGTCGAGCAGATCCGCGCCAGTTATTCTGTCAGCGCCAGCGATTGGGACAGTTACCGGCGCAAAACCATCGGAAAAACCGCCAGTCTGTTTGCGGCCTGCTGCGAGGCCCCGGCGCATCTCAATGGGCTTTGCGCCGACAACGCCGCTTCGCTGCGCGCGTTTGGCGAGCAGGTGGGAATCGCCTTCCAGATCATGGATGATCTGCTCGACTTTACGGCCAGCGAATCCGAACTGGGCAAGCCGGTGATGGACGATCTGCGCAACGGCTTGCTGAATGCGCCCGCGTTGCTGGCTTTAGAATCGTCGTATGGCGGCGATATGCGCTCAGCGGTGCAAGCGCTGTTTAAGGCCCAAGGCCAGGATTTCGATGCTGCGCAATCGCCACAAGCGATTCAGACAGCTCTTGCCGACATTCAGCGCGTGATGAGCGCTGCCGGCGTCTTTGACAAGACGCGAGCGCTGGCGCAATCGCGCGTCGATCAGGCCATCGATGCGCTGGGGTTTCTGCCCCCGTCGGACGCCAAAGACGCCTTAATCGCCTTGGCGCGCTTTACGCTGGCCAGACGGTCGTAGGGCGTTACTTGCGCTAGGTTGCGTTTTTTACGTCGGGCGGCGCGTCGGGCGTCTCAGGCGCGTTTTCTGAGGCGGAAGCGTCTTCCACCACCCGCAGGCGGCGCTCAAACTTGCGATAGAATCCGCAGTTACGCACCCGGACATCCCCGTGCAGGTCCACCACGCCCAAGGCCAGCGCTTCTAGCAGGGGGCATGACACCCCTTTCCGGTAATACTCGCATGTGAAGCACTGATCGTCTTCTTCAATGTGAACGCATTCGTCAAAATACATCGCCGGGTTCTGAACAGACCTTTCTGGCGGGGCCTTTCAAGCGCGCGGAGGCGGGCGCTTGGGACACGGAGCGGACTGGCTGAAACTTGCGCAACACGCTAAAAGTTCAAAAAGTATACTCACTATTATCCCTTCTTTTATTATAGCGAGCGCTCTTTCAAAATGAAACCCTGCCGCGGGCGATTGCCAGAATGACGCCCGGGCGCCATTCTGAAATTCACGGCGTGAGAGACGGTCGGTTGTGACGAGATGTTTACATGATGCAACAATTCTCAAAAATTCGCTCCCGTTGGGTTTGGGCCGCCATGGCCACGGCGCTGGTCGCGCTGGCGGTGGCGTGGGGGCTTCTGCATCCGCCGGCGCCGCTGCCTCAAAAAGCGTCACGTCCTCCATTGACGGCCGGTTGCGCGCGGCAGTGGATCATGGCGCATCCGCATTCGGCGTATCGCTTGCGGCGGACGATTCAACTGGCGGGCGTGGAGGCGGTCGCGGCGGACCATCGCCAGCGCCGCCAAGGCTTTGTGGTGATGTCCGGCGTGAACCGCGCCTGGGCCGACCGTCTGTTCGAGCAGGCGCTCACGGCGCAAGAGCTTGAAACCGTCGCCAATGGCCTGCTGGCGCTTAAAAATCCAGCGAAACCCGAGCGTCTGACGCTGGAGCGCCTGTCGGTTCTGGACGTTGCGCCTGATGCTGGGCTTGGCGGGGCTGCGAGACAGGCGTCGAGACAATTAAGCGCGCGCTTTTATACCAGTCGCCACCGCCAGCCGCGCACCCTGCAACTGGCGGCCGTTCGCCTTGCCCCGTCTGCGGACGGGTCTGAGAATCTGGCGTTCACGTATAGCGTCGTTCCGTCGTTTGAACCGGCGCTGTTGACGCGCTTTCTGCAAGAAGCAGATGTGGGAGCCCTTTCCTGTAGCGAGCCCTAGCATCCGCGCCTGACGAAGCCCATAAAAGCCCGTCAAAGCCAATTCTGGGCAGGAAACGTAAAGAGAACGTAACGAAGTCGCATCAATCCTCTTAAGATTGTTTTTATGCAAATGAAGGCAATCTTCCGCCTCGGTAGGCGGATGGGGGGATTGCCGCAGGGGTATTCAGGGGGTGCAGGAATTATGACGAAGATTGTTCAAGGGACGACGCCCTACGCGTCGCCGACGCCACGGCAGGCAGATGCAACCAACTACGAACAGCAATTGCTCGCGCAACTGTCTCGCAAGCCGGGCTTTGGGTTCGCCCAGCCTGGACTCGCAACCGCCGCGCCGACCACGACGGCCTCCTACGCGCAACTGTTTGGCGCCAGCCAACATGCGTCGCCGCCTCGAACGACCCGGCGTGATGAGAATCCTCGTTCGTCTGCCGATGGGAACAAGACCGCCAGCCGGGGGAATCCTTTTGCAGAAATCTTAAACGCGCAGTTTGCCTAAACGCGGGCGCGCTAATGCCGGAACTCGCGCAGGCCGGTGGCCACCATGGCAATCTGGCTCTGATTGGCCAGCGCGATGACGTCCTTGTCCTTAATGGAGCCGCCGGGCTGAATAATGGCCGCCACGCGGGCTTGCGCCGCCGCCGCGACATTGTCTTCTGCGGGTAGAAAACCATCGGAAGCCATCACGGCGTCTTTGGCCTCGTCACAAGCCTGGCGCAGCGCGATTTCCAGCGCGCCAATGCGGCTGGTCTGACCAATGCCCAGCCCCACTGTCCGCCCGTCTTTGGCCAGAACAATGGCGTTAGACTTAACGTGTTTGACGACCCGCCAGGCGAAGAGCAGGTCGGCCATTTGCTCGTCGGTCGGCTGGCGCTGGCTGATCGCCTGTAAGGAGCCTTCGCGCAGACGATCGGCGATATCGCTTGCGACCGCGCCATCGGCGACCTGAGCCAGAAAGGCATGCGCGCCGAAGGGCTTGAGATCCATGGGCGCGGGCGCGTCTGCCGGCGGCAGTGCCCGCTGAATCAGGCGCAGATTCTTCTTGCTTTCGAGAATCTCCAGCGCTTGCGGCTCAAAGGCCGGGGCGATGACGACTTCCAGAAACACGTCTTTCATCTGGCGGGCGGTTTCTGCGCACACAGGGGCATTAAAGGCCACCACGCCGCCAAAGGCGCTCAGCGGATCCACCGAAAACGCGCGTTGATAAGCGTCTGCCGCATTGCGGCCCAGCGCAACGCCGCACGGGTTATTATGCTTGATAATCGCGCAGACGGCCGATTGTCTGAATTCACAGGCCAATGCCCAGGCGGCCTGCATATCCAGCAGGTTGTTGAACGACAGCTCTTTGCCGTGTAACTGGGTAAAATCGGCCTGAGTATGGCCCAGGCCGTAGAGAGCGGCGCGCTGGTGCGGATTCTCGCCATAGCGCAGATCGCGGATTTTGCGCAGATCCAGCGTCACGCGCGCCGGTAAGGCGGATTCGCCGGCGGCGTTACCGCTTGGTGTCGCGTGGGCGTCTGAAGTCTGACGCTCAAACTCCTGAGAAATCGCCGACTCATAGGCCTGGGAGCGTTGGAAGGCCTGCAAGGCCAGCTTCTGGCGAAATGGCAGGCTGCTGTGCCCGCCGCCCAGCTTAAGCTCTTGCAGAAAGCCGTCGTATTGCGCCGGATCGCACAGGACGTTGACGGCGGGATAGTTCTTGGCCGCAGCGCGAATCAGGGACGAGCCGCCGATATCGATGTAATCGAGCAGATAGAGCGGATCTTGCGTTGCCTGCGGCGTCAGGCGAGCGCTCTCAAAGGGATAGAGATTGACGACGACGACATCAATCGTAAATCGCGTCTCGTGGCCCGCTTTGCCCCGTTTGGCGAGGATGGGGGCGAAAATATCGGGATGCAGGCTTTTTACGCGGCCTTCGAGCAAATCGCCGAAGCCCGTGATGGTTTCGCTATCGATGCAGCTCACGCCGCGTTCCTGTAAAAAGGCGCGCGTGCCGCCGGTTGAAATCAGGCCGTAGCCGTAAACCTCGCTGAGGGCCCGTGCCAAGGGTTCTAGCCCCTGTTTGTCGTAAACGCTGATAAAGGCGTACGGGCGATTCTCCGGGACAAACGACATGGCGCGCGCTCCTTGGCTGGGGGACGCTCCTATTGTAGCCAAAACAGCCCAAACAGCCCAAACAGCCACAACAACGAAAACCCCCGTTGAAAAGGACGCGCCCCGGTTGAGAAGCCGTTTAGAAAACTCACGGGCCGGGCATAACATCCATGAGGCGATCAACCGGGTGAGTGGTTTACCCGCAGAGAGACGCCCAGAGAGATGGTATGGGGCTTGAATCCCATGACGAGTTCACGACTTTCGTGGTTGGCGGCGCTGATAATCGCGCTGGTGTGCCAAATGATGTGGGCGAAAAGCATCTTGCTGCCGCCCGGCCAGGACGTGACGCCCTGTGGAGAAGTGACGGCGGCCACAGGCTAGCGTCTCGCCTCTCGCTGCGCGCTTTCGACCCGTAGCATTGACTGAATCACGGCGCCCATCTGACGTTCGATTTCCGCCTTCTTAAGGGCAACCTGTTCTGCGCGCTGGCCATGCGGCGCCAGTTCCAGATAGCGCGTCAAATGGCCCAATGCCTGATCGTATCGCCCGTGATCATAGGCTTCTTCTCCGAGCGAAAAAGCGGCGGCGGCTGCGCGCATGCGGGGATCGGTTTCAACGGCGAGGACTTCACAAGCGCTTTGCAGCAGTTCGGCAATTGCTTCTGGCAAGTCGGGCCATTGCTGCAGCTGATCGTAACGCCGTTTCGCCGCGCGCCCGTCGCCTTTTTCGCGCCATCGGCGGGCCTCGTCCAGCGCAATGGAGAGGAGATCCGGTTGCGCGGCCATCAGCGCCGACAATCGGCGGCTTACGGCGTCGGGCTGCTCGCAGCGACAAGCCAGCGCGCGTTGATACGCCCAGCACGCATCGAAAACAGCGCCCGATTTTTCGTAAATCACGCCCAGATTCACCAGTGTCACGGGATCCTGATCGTTCAGTCGACACGATTTCTCGTAAAACGTCCGCGCGGCGGGCGAATCGTTCAGCTTGTAAAGTAGCGCGGCATAAGCCTTGTAGCTTTGGGCCGTTCCTGGGAAATCCGTAAACGCCTGCTCAAAGCTGTCTCGCGCTTGGGACAGCGCGCCTTGCGCCATGGCGGCTTCGGCTTCTCTCAGGCGCGCGTCACGCCGCTTCTGGCCTGCTTCAAAACGCTGTCGCAAGCGAACGGCTTCCACGGCCATGGGGCTGCTGGCCATAAAGCGACTGTAGGCTGCCATGGCGCTGTCCATATCGCCCAGTTTTTCGTAGGCCAGCCCCAGATTGAGCCGCACGCCCGCATGAGCGTCTTTCAGGCGGGTGAACTGCTCCCAGGCGTCGACGGCCTTGCGCCAGCGCTCCTGTTTAAAGCAGAGGTTGCCCAAATTGAGGTAAGCGTTGGCTTCCAGCGGATTCATCGCCAGGCAGCGCTGCCAGTATTTTTCGGCTAACGTCAGCTCGTTGAGGCGATATTCGACATTGCCCAGATTGAGCCACAGTTCGCTGTGATGTGGATAGGCGTTGACGAGCTGCTGAAACCGCTGGCGGGCTTCGGCGTAACGGCCGGCGTCATACGCGCCCATCGCCTGTTTAAAAGCGTCATCCATCCTGATACCATTGAAGCGCGGTCCGCCTCGGGCCGCTTCCTGTCTCAAGAGGATCTCTGAGATGCCTTCTGCGATGCCCGGCTCGCCGCCCGTCGGCGGCTCTGGACTCGATATCGACGCGACGCTGGCGATTCTCGAGCGCGCCTACCCGTACCATCCGATGTCAGAGGTGACCGGTTGCGAGCCGTTTCGGGTTCTGGTTGCCTGCCTGCTGAGCTTGCGCAGTAAGGATGAGCTGACCATGACCGTCTGCGAGCAATTGTTTCCGCGCGCGCAGACCCCGCAAGCGTTTGCTGCGCTGGACGCCGAGACGCTGGCCCAATGGATTTACCCGATCGGGTTTTACCGCAACAAGGCGCGCACGATTATCCACGTCTCACAAGAGTTAATCGCGCGTTTTGGCGGCGCGGTGCCCGACGATCTCGACGCTCTCCTGACGCTGAAAGGCGTGGGACGTAAAACCGCCAATCTGGTGGTGAGTCTGGGCTTTGACAAGCCCGCCATCTGCGTGGACACCCATGTTCATCGCATCATGAACCGCCTGGGTTACATCGACGCCCGTACCCCAGAAGCAACCGAAATGGCCCTGCGCGCGCAATTGCCGCCGCGCTGGTGGCGAACCGTTAATCGCGTACTGGTGTGCCACGGCAAAGACTGCTGCAAGCCTATTGGCGCGCAATGCGACCGCTGTCCGGTGGCGGCTCATTGCGCAAAAATCGCCGTCAAGCCGCGCCCTGTCCCCGCTCACAGATAACGCCGCACGCGCGACGATCGATTCGCAGGTAACGGGCGTTGATACAATTCCTCGTCCGAGGGCAATTTCTGTCTTTATATTGTTTTTATTTTAATTAAGAAGCTCTATTAAACTCATTTGCGCCCCCTCATCAGACAGAGAGACGATAGGAGAGGATTTACGATGAGCGTTTCCCCCTTTGCCCAAGGCGGCGGATTCCCCTACATGACGGGCTTTGGCCCGAGTACGTCCGCTGGCGGGTTTTCGCAGCAGTCTTTTGGATTCCCCGGCATTACGGGGTTTGGCTTTCCGCCCCCGTTTGTGGATCCCTTGTTCTTCTTCACCCCGGCGGCCAGCTCGTTTAACATCAACCGTCTGTTGGGCATTTCCAGCGGTCAATCGGTCCCGATTAACGTGGGTCCGACGCCTTCCACGCTGGGTATTTCGCCCTTCCTGCTCGGTTTTGGCTTCTTTGGCGGCGGTTCCGGCGGTCAAGGCGGCGGCGGTATGTTTGGCGGCGGCGGCGGCTACGGCGGCGGCATGTTTGGCGGCGGTTACGGCGGTTATTAACGTCTGATCCCCCTCCTCCTGTCATCCCGAGTGTTTCGCAGTGCTATCGTCTCAAATATGAGTTTCTGGCTTGGCGCCGTCCTCTGGGGCGGCGCTTTGGCCATGTCAGCAAGCCTTTTATTTTAAAAGAAAGCTACCGTGGGGACGGTAGCTTAGTGCTATAGGGGGTAGGAGGGGGAGGTTGGAGTGGCGGCATCCCCGCTATATAGGACGCCGCACATGAGGGCGATATCGATCCATGCCTGCCAGGGCTTGAATAAACAGGCCTTAATATGAAGCAATGTGACGCTTTTCCGCCGGTTTTTTCGTCGTCTTTTGGCTATAATCTCGCCGGTAACGATCAAGAGGCTCAGGTAGGCGCTCGGAGGGTCTTGCGGCGCGTGAAGAACAGCATTCGGGCTGCGCGGATTCTGGCGGCGCTTGCCATGGCGATCGGTTCTGTGGCGATTTGCTCGTTGAGCATGGCGCGGGTGGAGGCGCGATCGCGCGTGCAATGGGCGTTTTCGTCAGACGATCGCGCTGATCGCCGTTTATGGGCGACGCAAAGCGTGGCGGCGACGATCAATCTGAATCTGGCCAGCTGGAGCGAGTTGAAAACCTTGCCCGGCGTCGACGACAACGTCGCCCTGAAGCTTATGCGCGCCCGCAGCCAAACGCCCTTGCGCGCGCTGGAGGATCTGGCGCGCGCGCCCTGGCTGGAGCCGCCGCAACGGGCACGACTGCTGGCGACGTTTCGCAATCGCGTCAGCTTTTAACTGCGTCCGCTGGTGACGACTTGGCGCAACACGCCGCTCAGGGTTGCGTCATAGAGCCGTACCCGGCCTTGCTGAATCAGCGCGAGCGCCTCGGCGGGCTCAAAGGCTTCGCGATAGGGGCGCGGCGACGTCATCGCCACGTAGGCGTCGGCAAGCGCCAGAATACGCCCGCCGACCGAGATGTCGCGACCCTTTTTGCCCTGATAATACCCGCTGCCATTCATCCGCTCGTGGTGCTCGCCCGCCCAGAGCGCGATTTCGCCGAATCCGCCCGCGCGCGCCAGTAGATCGCCGGTAAAGCGGGCGTGATCCTGCATGGCGAGTCGTTGCTCTTCGCTTAATGGTTGCGGTTTGGCCAGAATCGCTCCCGGAACGCCCCACATGCCGATGTTTTGAAGCAGTCCCGCGATATAGAGCGCCCCGCAGGAGGCGTCATCTATCTCCAGATGGCGCGCCATGGCCAGCGCGAGTTCTGCGGCGCGCTCGCTGTGGTCGTCGGCGTAGACGGGTAACAACGAATCGCTGAGGGCGCCCAATGCGCGCGCGATCGACGCCAGCGATCGCCCACTGAGCGGCGCGAACCGCTCCGGGTACTGGGCGGCCGTGACGCTCTGGCGAAAGGCCTTGTCGGGCGCCGGGCCGTAAATCGCCTGTAGCGACGTGTCGCCGCGCTGATCGCCGGTTTGGGGCGCCCACAAGCGTCGGGCTGCCGCCAGAACGTCCGGGTCAAAAAGGGTAGTGGCCGTCGCATGCTCTGGATCGAAAAAGGCTTCCAGAATCTGCGATCGCGTTGCGGCGCTGTTGATATCGCCCAGAGACGCGTCCAATGCGTCGGCCAGCGCGATAATGCGCGACTCGGGCGGAATCTGCCCGCCGCTCAATCCGTGGGGAAATCCGCTGCCGTCGAGACGCTCGTGTGTGGCGGCAATCGCCTCATGAACGTCTGCGGAAAGCAGCAGGGCCTCAACCAGGGACGTTGCGCGTTTTGGGTGCGATTCAAACAGGCTCTGACAGGCGTCGGGCATGGCGGGCGTCCGGAACGCCTCGTATGCGGGGGCGGCTGGATCCAGCGCCATGCGCGGCTGTACAGCGAACCAGCGCTTTTCTGAAACGCCGGTGGGCAGGCGCGGCGCCAACGCGCCAATTAACGGAATCAGACCTGCGTCATGCAGCAGCGCCGCAAACAGCAGAGTCGACTTGCGTCGCGGCGACAATTGCAGCGCATCTCCCAGCGCCAGTGACAGCAGGGCGACGCGCTGCGCGTGGCCGACGGCGCGTCCTTCCGCTAAATCCGCTCCGCTGGCCAATAAGACCACCATATCCATTAGAGACGGCCCCGAGGGGGCCGCAGAAAGCGGGCGATCCGTCACCAGACGGGCGATATTGGCGAAAGGCGGCACGACGACTCTGATCCACACGCGCGGCATTGTGCAAGTATTCTAATACAGGCTTTTTGCGAGGCGACCGCCTTTTTGCCTCAGCCCGTTTTTGCGATTCATCGGGATAACGGATGCCGCCAATGGCGCGGCGCCCGCTATAATAAACCGTATGCCGACCCTGTTTTTCTTCGATGATCCCGCATGTCCTCAGCCTCAGGCGTTTGCGCGTTTGCGCGAGGTCTGGGCCGCGACCGGCGCCTCAACGCCCCTGCAGGCCCCGCCCGATGAAAGCGCCCTGAAGGCCGCGCTGGCCGCAACGCCTCATGCGGCGCTGCTGTTTTCGGGCCGATGGCCTGAGGCGGATGCGCGCGCGAAATCCTGGCGCGCTCAATTTCCCTCGCTGGCCTGCGTCGCGCTGATTGAACAGGCTCTGGACGGCGAGACGCTGGCGGCGCCTGACGTCGCGTTTGCCATGGGCTCTCAGACGGATATCCTGTCTGCCGACGCCTCGCCTACTGAGGCCCTCGTCCGGATTCAGGCCGCCTTGCGCTCCAGCGCCGCGCTGGCCGCCAGCGCCGAGCAGATTGATCCCATCACGGGCCTGTATCATCAGCGGCCCTTCATGGCGCGCCTTCAGGAAGAAATTTCCTTGGCCCGACGTCATTTGAGCCCTTTTGCGTGTCTGGCCATCGCCATTGACGGCTTTGCGATGTACCGGGACGGTTATGGTTACGACGTGTCTCAAGCCCTGCTCGCCCATACGGCGCGCATTATTTGCGAACGCAAGCGGCAAGAGGATATTGCGGCGCTCATCGGCGACGGCGAGATCGCCTTGTTGCTGCCGCGCAGCTCCGAAAAAGGCTGCAAGCCCCTGGCGACGCGAATTCTACAATCGCTCTCGCAAACGCCCTTTGCGGGCGCGACGCCTGACGGCGAAGCGGTTTGCGAGTCTCTGGAATTGCATATTGGCGTGGTTGCCTATCCCTCGCTGGCGGGCGACGCCCCGGAAGAGGCCGCCGACATCCACGCCGACGCCCTGTTGCGATACGCGCGCCATGCCTTGCACCAGGCCAAGCGTCGCGACGAAGTGGAGCGGCCGGTGGATCGCATCGCGTATTTCAGCGAGATTCAGCCGACGCTCGGCTAGGGGTTTCCAACAAGAAACATCGGGCCGTATGATCCGGCTGGTCCGGCGCGGCCGCAAAGGCGGGTGGAAACGTATCAACGCAGCGCGGCATACGAAATGCGCAGCGCGGCTCAAAAGCGCAGCCAGACGGGATTTCTGTAATCGTGGGCGGCTGCCCTTCAATGGGTTCGAGTCGCTGGCGCCCCGCTACAGGCAGCGATCGCAGCAAGCCTTGGGTATACGGATGCGACGGCTGCGCAAAAAGGCTGGCGGTGGGGCCTTGCTCGATGAGACGTCCGGCGTACATCACGGCTACGGAATCGCAGACTTCGGCGACTACGCCCAAATCGTGGGTGATCAACAGGATGGCCAGCTGGCGCTCGCGCTGAATCTCCTGCATCAGGCGCAGAATTTGCGCTTGCACCGTAACGTCCAGCGCCGTGGTGGGTTCATCGGCAATTAAGACGTCGGGTGAACAGCTCAGCGCCATGGCGATCATCACGCGCTGGCGCATGCCGCCGGAAAATTGATGCGGGTAATCGTCCAGCCGTTGAGCGGCCTGCGGCAGGCGGACCTGATCGAGTAGCGCGACGGCGCGCTGGCGGGCCTCGGCGCGCGACAGGCGCTGATGCAACTGAATGGCCTCTACCAGTTGATCGCCGATGGTATAGACAGGGTTGAGCGAGGTGAGCGGATCTTGCGGAATCATCGCGATGCGCGCGCCACGAATTTTGCGCATCTGACGCTCAGGCAGCGTGAGGAGATCCTGTCCTTCAAAGCAGATGCGCCCGCTCACGATGCGCCCGGGCTGTGGGACCAGGCGCAGGATCGCCAGACTGGTCAGGCTCTTGCCGCAGCCCGATTCGCCTACCAGCCCCAGAATCTGCCCGCGATTCAGCGTCAGATCGAGCCGATGCACGGCGGCGGCCTCCCCTGTGTCTGTGGGGAAATGTACGCTGAGGCCTTCAATGGCCAGGAGCGCTTCTGCGCACGCGTCTGACATGCCAGGGCCCTATCCTGTCGCGGCGTCGAAACGCAGACGCAGAAAGCGCCGTTTGCCGACCTGAAGCGTCAGACAATCGCCCGCCGCGCGACAAATCGCCAAATCAGGATCCGACACTTTTTCGCCGTCGAGACGGACGCCGCCGCCGACAATCAGGCGACGCGCCTCGCTGCGACTGGGCGAAATGCCGTGCTCGGTCATCAAGGCGCTCAAGCTCAGGTCCGTATCGGCAGGCGCTGACACTTCGGGCATGGCGTCCGGGATTTCCTTATGGCGAAAACGTCGAATAAAGGCCTGCTCAACCGAATCGGCCTCTTCGATCGAAAAATACTGGCTGACCAACCATTTCGCCAACGTCGCCTTCACGTCGCGCGGGTTGACGCCGCCCTGATCGGCCGGGCGCTGCATCATCTCGACCTGCTGGGCGATTTGCGCTTCGCTCATGGGCGTCAACAGCAGCTCGTAACGGGCAATCATCTCATCCGGGATGGACATGAGCTTGCCGTAGAAGTCTTCTGGCGAATCGGTCAGGTTGATGCAATGCTCGGGATAGCTTTTCGACATTTTAATCTTGCCGTCAGTCCCTTCGAGCAAGGGGGCCAGCACCACGATTTGCGGGTCAGGCTTGCCGTCGGCGCTTTGCAGTTCGCGGCCCATCAGGTTATTGAAGCGCTGATCGCTGCCGCCTAATTCGACATCAGCGTCTACTTGCGTCGAATCATAGCCCTGCATCAGCGGATAGAACAATTCATGCAGGTAAATGGGGCGTCCGTCGGCGTAGCGCTTGGAGAAGTCATCGCGCTCGAGAATCTGCGCAACGGTGGCGCGCGCGGCCAGCCGCAGCAGGTCGGCCAGCGTCATCGGCGAGAGCCAGTCGCTGTTGCGCGCCAGGGTCGCCTTGCGCACGTCGATGATCTTACCCGCCTGATCAAGATACGTCTGCGCATTCACAGCGATTTCCGCAGCCGACAGCGGCGGCCGGGTTTCGTTTTTGCCAGAAGGATCGCCGATAAGCGCCGTGGCGTCGCCAATAATCAGAATCGCGTGATGCCCCAAATCCTGAAACGCCCGCAGCTTTTTGAGCACCACGGAGTGGCCTAAATGCAAATCAGGCCGCGTCGGATCGAGGCCCAGCTTGACACGCAGGGGTTTTTGCTCGATAGCGGCGCGCTGAAGCCTCTTGGCGAGGGCTTCTACCGAGGGCAGGGCTTCTCCGCCCTTGACGAGCGAGAGGGCCTGCTCCATAAAAATCTGGTCGATGGCGTGGGAGACGGGCGTCATAGGGATAGGATAGGGGGATTACGGGGCGGCGGCTGACAGCGGGAGGCGGTACGCGCCTTCCACCTTCAGTGTAACACGGGCCCCGCTCGCCTCGTCGCTTGGCGCTTGCCGCTCAATGGCGACGACGGCCCAGCGCAGAAGACGCGCCTGCGCATGCGGCAATTGCGCGATGATCGCCGCTTCGAGATCCCGGGCGTTGGGCGTGGCTGCGCGCGCGACGCCGTTGTCGTCCATCCACGAGGCAATCGTCAACGACAGATGAAACGCCTGAACGGCGCTGGAATCGCTCGCTGCGCAGCGTCCTTCGGTCATGGAGACATTATTTTGGAGTTCAGGGCTGTGGTCAGCGCATCGCGCGCCGTCGTAAGCGCGGGCGCATAGCCTTTGATCCGCCTGAAAATCGTCTCGGCCTGCTCGTCATTATATGTGTGGACAATGAGGTTGCGGTCATCGGCCATTTCCAGCCACTGGGCCTCGTCCCCGCAGAGCCATCCGACCTGTCGGGCCGAGCGAAGGGCTTCTTTAGGCGTGCCGGCGTCCACGCCTTCACAGGCGGAGAGGGCTGCTTTGAGAGCCTTCCAGAATGTTTCAAAGGTCAGCATAAAGGTAAGGAGCGCCGAATTTCGGGATTTGGCGTCGCCCGCGTCGCTGTCCAGCTCTGTTTGCAAATTCGTCAGCGCCCTTTGGAATTTGTCAAAGGCCTGATTCGCGCGCAGCGAAGCGGTCATAGAGTACGATTCCTTCATGTAGGACGCTTTTACGAACGGCCTCGTCGACGGTCTCCAGCCGAATCAGGTCAATTTTGAGCAGCGTGCGGGCTTCTTCGGCGATTTGTCGGATAAAGGTCCAATCGCGATCGTCGGCTACGCCGCTCACGGCCAGATCAATATCTGAGAAGGGGCGCTGAGCGCCGCTGGCGCGCGATCCAAACAGGATCACCCGCTCGACTGCCGGAAAGCGGCTGAGCGTATCGACCAGCGCCGTTACGACCCGATTGGCTGGATCTTCAAGAGGAAGCGCGTCCATGGCGGGCGGTTGTCGTCAGTCGAGCACTTTGTCAATCAGGTTTTTGGCCTTCTCTTTGATGGAGGGGCCTTCTTCTGACTTGCGGATTCGCAGGTTATACAGCGATTCGTCTTCGGGATGCGCCTTCACGTAGGCATCGCCCTGGGCATAGACTTCCTGACGCACTTCGGTTTCCGTGGCGCCGGTCTTTTTGGCTTCGACGTCGCGGACCCACTGGTCAAACACTTCCTGATCCTGAAGAATGGCGTGCGTCAGCGTGGTTTTCGGGACAATGACGCCGCTTTCGCGCAATTCCTGACAACCGCCCAGCGCGACGGTTGCGACCACCGCCAGCGCCATCATCGCGCGTGAAACAAACCCTGGATTCATCCGCAAAGCTCCTTACGGCTTACACACCCGTGCGATCATATCATATCGCTCCGTTTAGGAGTTTGTGGCCGAAGCTGTTCAGGGGTCGAGAGGACCGACTGTAAACATTCCGTCGGGAGCGCCGTTCAGTGTTTTTCCTACCAGAAACGGATTGTCAGATTCGACATGCATGCCCCAAGGGCGGCCATTCATATACATTTGGGGAAGAACAAACTCTTTTACGAAGGCGTTTGCCTCTTCAGGGCCCATCTCCTCTAGGCGGCTATCGTGTTTACGGGGATCGTGCCCCAGATTGTGGTACAGTTTATGGTTAAAGTTTCCTACCAGCAATTCCACTAAACTCGCCTCTTTTTGTCGTAATTGCTCTTGAAGCGTCTCATTCTCTGCCTCGCCAGAGGGAGGGTTGATGGTGACGCGGAACATGCGTTCGTCACTATTATCTGTTGTAATATTGAATCCTCGATAATCACGTAGGAATTGTGCGTCATAAACCATCCGTTCCAGCGTCGAGAGATATCTCGTGTCACAAGAGATGACGGTTTGGCCAAAACGAATGGGGCGCATGTGGGAGTCTCCTGGTGATCGATTGTGGTCTTCTTAAACCGGGTCGCGGGGGGTAATTGCCTGCTGTTGTAACAATTTGCGATAAAGCGGGCGCGAGCGCGTTTTTGCCATTTGCTTTATAAAAGCGGCACGCTTTACGCGACGGCAAGAGGGGAGGACAGGGGGGCGGTTATTGGGTATAATGGAGGCAACGCCAAAGCGACATCCCGACGAGCGCCCGTCAGCGCCACCCGCTACAAGCGCGTCGAGGCCCTGTTCTGCGGATACCGGACTGATGTATAAGGACAAGAGAGTTCCTGACCCAAGACGAGGCGGCTGGCGATGCGCTTTTCAAGGCGCGCGCGTCGCTCTCGCCGGCTAGCGCATGTATATCTGCCAGATCGATATCGATAATTTCAAGTCCTTTGCCGAACGCACGGCTATCCCGTTTCGCAAGGGCTTTACCACCATTTCCGGGCCCAATGGCTCGGGAAAGAGCAATATTGTCGACAGCATCCTGTTTTGCCTCGGCTTGTCCAGTTCTCGGACCATGCGCGCCGAAAAACTCTCTGACCTCATTAATAATCTCTCGCGGCGGCGCGAATGTACGGTCGCCATCACCTTCCGCAAAGAGCCTCACGAGATGGCGCCGGGCGAGCAGGCCGCGCAACTGACCGTATCGGCGCAAGACGTGCTCACGGAAGGCGTCGCTCTGCCCGATGATGTCTCTGAAAGCCAGAGCGATGACGCCTCGCTGCTGACGGTCGCGCGGCGTATTAAGGGCGGCGCGGGTGGTTATGCCAGCACGTATTACCTCGACGGGCGTCCCACCACGTTGATGGAGATCCATGAGACGCTGGGCCGTTACCGCATCTCGCCGGGATGCTTTAATGTGATGATGCAAGGCGACGTGGCGGGCTTTGTGGGCATGTCCGCTGTCGAACGCCGCAAAATCATTGATGAAATTGCGGGCGTGGCCGAATTCGACCGTAAAATCGAGCAGGCCGAGCGCGAACTCGACGCCACCGGCGCCAACATTGAGCGCAATCTGATCCTGTTGCGCGAAATCGAAGCGCGGCTCGAACAATTGGCCGCCGAGCGCGAAACAGCGCTGAAATATCAGACGCTCCGCGCCGAGCGCCAGAGCTGGGAGCATAAGCTGCTGGCTTCACAGTATGCTGACGCCCAGCGTGGCCTGCGCGACACGCAGGAGGCTATTGTTGACGGACGTCGCCAGCGCATGGAGGCCGAAAAAGCCTTGCAGGAGCTGGGTGAGGCCGTGGCTGCCACGCGTCAGCAATTGCTCAGGCTGTCTGAAGAGGTCAAACGCAAGGGCGAAGACCAGCAAATCGCTCTTAAAAAGCAGATTGAATCCCTCAAAGGGCATGCGGCGCGCAAAGAAGACGCCATCGCCTTTATCGATCAGCGCACGGCGGATAATCTCAAGGGCGTTGAGACGATGAAGGCCGAGATCGCCCGTCAGCGCCAGAATATTGAAGCTATCGATGCGCAGACGGCCGCCTTTGATCACCAGATTAAAGAGCTGCAAGCCTTGTATGACAAGGAAGCGCGCCAATACGACAAGCTCAACAAACGCTTTGACGCCGTGACGGACTCCACCAGCGAACTGGGCGCCCAGCGCGCCGACGTCCGCAAGCGCCTCGGAGCCGAAGAAGACGAGCTGACGCGGCTTCAACGCGAAGTGATGACGCTGGAAGGCGAAGCCCGCCATCGTCAAAGCGAACGCGCCTTGCGTGAACAAGGTCTGCAAGAAGCGCTCGCCCAGCAGGCATCGCTGGATGAGCGACTGGCGGCTGTTTCGCGTCAGTGCGATGATCAGACGCTCGAAAAGGCCGCCTTCGAGGTCCAGTTGCAACAGGCCCAGCTGGATCTCAGCAAGAAACGTTTGGCGATGAAAGAGGCGCACAGCAATGTTCAGGCCTTCCAGCGCGACGTCATGCGTCTGGAAAGTCAGAAACGAGCCTATGACGAGCTGAATCTCGCTCGTCCCGTGGAAACTATCCTGCATTCCAACCTCCCGGGCATTCACGGCGTGCTCGGACAACTGGGCAGCGTGGAAAAATCCTACGAACTGGCGCTCGAAGTGGCTATGGGCGGGCGCATGCAAAGCGTGGTGGTGGAGACCGATCAGGTTGCCTCAGATGCGATCGCCTATCTGCAACGGCACAAAGTGGGACGGGCGACGTTTTTACCGCTCAACAAGATGCAACGGCCTCGCGAACTGCCGTATCTGCCCAGAGGGCAAGGCATTGTCGATTACGCGATCCATCTGGTTGAATATAATCCGGTTTATGAGCCGGTTTTTGCCTTTGCGCTGGGCGAAACGCTGATTCTCGAAACCCTGGCCGATGCGCGTCGCTATCTCGGCAAATTCCGCATGGTTACTCTCGACGGATCGCTGTTGGAGCGCTCCGGCGCGTTGACGGGAGGCTCTGCGCCCGGCGGCGGACGGGCTGGCGTGCGTTTTGCCAATTCCGGCAAGGCGGAGCAGGAACTTGAAAAGTGTCAGGCCCGCCTGCAAAAGGCCGAAGCGGAGAAAGACGCGCTCGATCAGGCCGTCACGAAGCTGGAATTGCGTCTGGATGACTTAAAAGCCGCTTACGCGCAATGTATCAATGCGCTGACGCGCGCGCAAACCGAGCGCGACGCCCTTAATCGCCAACGTGAAGAGCTGCAGGATCGTCTGGGCGGCTCGACGCCGGGCGTGGCGTCGTCTGACGCCCCAGATGGTCTGGCTGCGCGCTTGAAATCGGCTTCTAAAGACTGCGCTCAGCGCGAAACTGTCGTCCAGCGCCTGCGCGATGAGCTGGATGCGCTGGAAAGCAAGCTGCCTTCTGATCAAATCGCTGAACTGCGCAAGGAAATCGCTGACGTTGCATTTCAAAAAGACCATTTTGAAACGCAAATCCGCAATGCGCAGGCCGATCGACAAAGCAAGGAGATGGAAAAGAACTATCAGTCGGTGGGTATTCAGGAATACGAACAGCGCATTGCCCAGCATGGTCAGGAAAACCAGAAGATGGCCCGCGAGAAGGCCGATCATCAAGAGGAAATCCAGATCACGCGTCAGCAAATTGCGGATCTCGACGCGCAAACCGCCGTGCTGGACGATGAGTTGCGCAAGCTTCAAGACGAACGCGACGCTGCGCAACGCCGTTTGATCGAAGAAGAGAAGCGCCGCAACGCGCTGGAGCACGATCGCGCCGCTATCGATACGCGTATTGCCGCCCTGCAAACGCGTCGTCGCGAACTGGAGCCCCAGGTTCGCCAGTTACGCGCCGCGCTGGCGGAGGCGCTGGGCGAGGGCGGCGATCCCGATGCGGCCATCGCGGGCGAATTGCCCTCGGCTGAGGAGGTCCAGCGGAATCTGGATCGCCTGCAAAAGCGTATGGCGGCAATGGAGCCGGTCAATATGCTGGCTATCGCCGAATATGACGACGTCGCTTCGCGGCAAACCGCTCTGGGCGAGAAAATCACCACCCTGGAGCAGGAGAAAGAAGCCCTGCAAACCCGCATCGCCAGCTATCAAAACCTCAAACTCGACGCCTTTCGCGAGGCCTTTGATCAGGTCGACGGGCATTTTCGATCGATTTTCGCCGAACTGGCGGACGGGCTGGGCCGCCTGGTCCTGACCAATCCTGAAGAGCCTTTCAATGGCGGGATGACGATTATGGCGCAGCCGCGCGGCAAGAAGCTTCAGCGCATTGAGGCGATGAGCGGCGGCGAGAAGTCGCTGACGTCACTGGCCTTTGTCTTTTCGCTGCAACGCGCGCTGCCGGCGCCTTTCTATGCGCTGGACGAGGTAGATATGAATCTCGACGGCGTCAATGCCGAGAAGCTGGCGCAGATGGTGAAGGCGGAGGCCGAAAAGGGCGCGCAATTCATTGTCGTCTCGCTTCGCAAGCCGATGATCGAGCATTCCAACCGCACCGTGGGCGTCACGCAGAAACGCGACGGCATTACCAAGGTAACGGGCGTCAAAATCCGTGAAGACGCCGAGGTCGACGCGGCGCCCGCGCCGCCGATTCCGCTGCCGGTGATCGCCTCGCGCCGTCGCCGCGCTAAATCGCCCGCTGCCGAGCCGTCGGCCGTAGAGACATCGCAAGAGGAGGGGATTGTCCATGCCGGTTAAACCGTCCGCCCCCGCGCCCGCTGTCAAATCGGCCAAACCCGAGCATGACGGGCTGGAAATCCTGTTACAGCTTACGCGATCCGGGGCTATCGACCCCTGGAACATTGATATCGCGCAAGTAGCCGATGAGTACCTGCGCGCGGTGGCCGAGCGGCGCGACGCCGACCTGAAGATTACCGGCAAGACTCTGCTGTATCTGGCGATTCTCCTGCGGATGAAATCCGATAAGCTGGCGGGCATTGATTACCTGATGCCAGCCGCGACAGAAGACGATCTCGGCGGCTGGCTGGACGAAGCCGATCCTGAGTTGGGCGTGAATCCTTTCAAACAGGGGCGCTCGCCTTTCAAATCGCTCGAAGAGCTGATTCAGCGCCGTAATAGCGCCAAGCAGAAGCGCATCCGCCGCGTCACGCTGAAAGACCTTATTCACGAGCTGAAGAAATACGAGGCGCTTGAAGCCCAGCGCTCGTTGCGCCGCCGCGTCGAAAGCGACGACGCCCGCCGCGCCATGACCGACTACAGCCATCTGACCTCCGACGATATCGAGAATCTCGCGCACGACGAGTTTATCGAGGACACCATTGCGCGCCTGGCCTCGGTGCTGGAGCGCCTGCTGCTGGGAAACGAGGAAATCAGCCTGACGACGCTGATGGAAGAGGGCCGCATCGACAAAGTGTCGGCGTTTCTGGCCCTGCTGTTTCTGGCGGCGCGCGGCGACGTGTCCATGCGCCAGAATGAGTTTTACGCCGAGCTGTATGTTTCGTATGATACGGATGTCGCGCCGGATGCGCTGCTGGCGGCGGATTCTGAGGCGACGCCCGCCGAGCTGGCCAGTTAGGGCGCGCCTGTGGGAGGGTTTGACCCGTTGATGGAACCGGATGACCAGAGCGCCGACGTCTTAAACGTGACGGACGCCGCGCCCCCGCTGAAGGGGCGCATTGAGGCGGCGCTGTTTATCACCAATCATCCCCTGCAAATCCCGGAACTGGCTGAGCTGGCCGACGCTTCGTGCGATGACGTCGAAATCGCTCTGATGGAGCTGATCAGCGACTACGCCTTTCGTGAAGGCTGCGCGCTGGAGGTCGACGACGCCGACGGCTATATTCTACAGGCCCGCGACGAGTACCGCCCCGTCATCGACAAGATGATGCCCATGGAACTATCGCAGGGCGCGTTACGCACCCTGTCGGCCATCGCCATCAAGGGCCCGCTGTTGCAATCCGAACTGGTGGCCTTTCGCGGCGCCGCCGTCTATGATCATATCCCCGAACTGCTGGCCAAAAAACTGGTGACCAAGCGGCGCGAGGGGCGATCGTATCGCCTCAAGGCGAGCCCCGGCTTTTACGAGCATTTTCGTCTGACGGGCGATAAGAAAGAGCTGGCTGCGCTGATGTCGCTGATGGGGGTCGACCAGTTGCAAGAAGGCGGCGCGCGCCAACAGGATCTGCTCGAACCAGATCTTGCCATGGAGCCCTGAGGGGCGGGTCTACTGCGTAGGCTGCCCGCAGGAAAACTTCAAACTGACTGCGCGGGTCGCGCCGATTTGCTATGATGAGAGCCTCAGACACGCCCCAAAGATGGTGGAGCGCGTCTCGCCCCTTGCCGCCTGCCCGCAGGCGCGCCAGAGGCCCCAACCCCCAAGAGGGCCGTATGTCGATGGCCGCTAAACCTGCCGCCGCCCTGGAGCCGGGCGCCAACGTCCTCGATTTCCAAAGCGCGCTGGAGCGCGTGCCGCCGCAAAGCCTTGATGCCGAACAAGCCTTGTTGGGCGGCGTGCTGGTCGATGGTCAGGCGCTCAATCAGGTGCTGGAGTTGCTCAAGCCCCACGATTTCTATCGTCCGGCGCATCAGGAGATCTTCTCGGCCGTGTGCGGGCTGGTTGACAAGAGCGAGCCGGTCGACATCATCACGGTGTCGGAATGGCTCAAGGACAAGAACCTGCTCGATGATGTCGGCGGGCGCTCTTACCTGATGGACTTGGCTCAGGCGCACCTGACGTCGGCCAATACGGCATACTATGCGCGTATTATTCGCTCCAAGTCGCTGTTGCGCGCCCTGATCCATGGCGGCTCGTCCATTGTTGAGACCGCCTTCGAAGAAACCGACGCCGAGACGGCCATTGATCAGGCCCAGCAGACGATCTTTGCCATTGCTCAGCAAGGCATGCCCGACAAGCTGACCCATGTCAAAGACATCCTGCCGACGACCATTGAGCAAATCGAGGAGCGCTTCGAGAACAAGGGCGCGCTGATGGGCATGGCCACCGGCTTCTATGAGCTGGACACGATGACTTCCGGCCTTCAGAAATCCGATCTCATTATTGTCGCCGCGCGTCCCTCGATGGGGAAAACGGCTTTCTGCCTGAACATCGCAAGCCATGTGTCGCTGCGCGAACAGAAGCCGGTGCTGGTGTTCAGCCTGGAGATGAGCAAAGAGCAGCTTGTCACGCGCATGCTCTGCTCAGAAGCCGAACTCGACGCGCAGAAGATTCGCACCGGGCACTTCACCGAATCAGACTTCGCCAAGCTGTCCAACGCGATGGGAAAACTCGGCGATGCGCCGCTGTACATTGACGATTCGCCCGGTATGACGGTGATGGAGCTGCGCGCCAAGGCCCGCAAGCTCAAGATGGAAACCGGCGACATCGGCCTGATCGTCATCGACTACCTGCAACTCATGGAAGGCTCGGGCAACGGCTCGTCGAATATCGACAATCGCGTGCAGGTGATTTCAGCGATTTCTCGCGGGTTGAAGGGCATCGCCCGTGAGCTGCAAACCCCTGTCATTGCGCTGTCTCAGCTCTCGCGCGCCGTCGAAAGTCGCCAGGAGAAGAAGCCCATGCTCAGCGACCTGCGCGAATCCGGCTCCATCGAACAAGATGCCGATCTGGTGATGTTCATCTACCGCGACGAGTATTACAACCGCGAAACCGAGCGCCCGGGCACCGCCGATATCATTATCGCCAAACAGCGAAACGGCCCGGTGGGCGAAGTCTCACTGCTGTTTCGCCACAGTTGGACCAAATTCCTCAACCCGGCTGACAAAAAGATCGAGATCTTTTAGCGTCATCGTCGGCTTGCGTCTCAGGCGCGGTCGGCCTACACTGGGCCGGCATGGTGTGGATGCGAAAGGTTTCAAAACGCCGGTGATGATCAGGCGAGTTTCCGCCAGTCTGCTTTGTTCGCTGGGCGTTTGCGTCCTGCTGACGGGTTGTGCGCGGCCCGGCGTCGATGGCGCGGCCTCCCACGGCGGCGTGTCGCCCGCCCTGACCCAGCCGCCCGAGGCCGTGAAGTTCTCGGCGCCGGTGTATCAAACGTTTTTTCAGGATTTACGCGCCGACTGCCTGAATCCCGCCGAAGGCGGCGTTTCCACGCCCACGGGCGAACCGGTGGATGAGGCGCGCATGCAGGGCTATTGCGCCTGCTACGTCGAAACCTTCAAAGATCGCTTCTCGCAAGGCGATCTCGACGCCTACCTGCGCGAGAACAAGCCTCTGGACGAGGCCCGGCTCACTGAGGTGGATCAAACGTGCAGCCCCGAACTCAACTGAGTCCGAGGCTGTCGCAATGGCGTTTTTTCAGGCGTTAAAGGCCTTAGAATAACGGGCGGACGTTGCCGCCAACTTGGGCAGGCGCTGCGCCGCCGGCCGTCGCGCCGGTGGCTCCCGTCAGGCCGTTGGTGGCCGCGCCGGGCTGGGTCTGACCTTGTTGCTGCGTCGGATCGGTTACGCCCATTTGCTGCATCAGCACTTGCAGTAACTGCATAATCATCGCCATAATCTGCTGGATGTTTTGCGGTTGCTGCTGTTGCTGATTGGCTCCCTGAGCGCCGCCTGCGGGAGCGCCGCCGCCGCCGGATTCGCCGCCGCCGCCCGAGGGCGCAGATTGGCCGGCTTGACCCGCTGCGCTCGGCTCCGAAGCGGATTTCGATCCGCCGCAGTCGCCGCCGCTGCACTCTTCCGAACCGCCGTCGCCGGATTCTTCAGCCCCTTCGCTGGCGCCGGATTTGTCGGCGCCTTGGGCGTTGGAAGCCGTGTCCAGCATGGCGAAGAAGTTATTGTCCTTGGCCGCGTCGCCGAAACCGGCAGAAAAGTCAGCCGTGTCGATTTCGTCCTTTTTCCCCGCCAGACCGGCGAATTGCTTAAGTTCGTCCTGGGAAATGCGACCGTCTTTATTGACGTCATGCATCAGGCCCTGATTGTCTTTGCCGCCGACGGCCATGGTGCCTAATAAACCGGCGGTGTTGTAGTCTTTATTCTTGATGGCGTCTTGCGCGGCCGCATTAATTTCTTTCTTGTCGAGGCCGTTGTTGTCTTTGTCAAATTTTTTGAAAATACCGGTATCGCCCGAAAATTTAGACAATTGAACGCTGCTCATAAACCTCTCCTCAGTCAGTAGGGGGGGTAATCTCTGCATCTCGTGGGGGTGGGGATTGCACTTCTCTTCAGAAATAAAAACATTCCAAAGGGATGGATTGTTAGCCTTAAGAAAGGCGTAAGAATTGCCCTGAATCCGCTCACACCAATGCTTTTGAGGGAGGTCTTGTCTTAAAAGGTTATCGCTAGTAGACGTTGCGGTAGCCCACGCCTTTATACTGGATATCGAATGCGCCGGGAATCACCACAATGGGCTGGCTCAGCGTGGGGACCGAGAATCCGCCGCACAGAGGGTTGTACGTCACGGTGACATCTGCTGTATAGCCAATGGTGGAGGCCGGGTCGGCGGCGTTGCTCAGCAACGGCTTAATGGCGGCGCTTTTCAGCGGCAGGCCTGCACTGGCGATTCGATTCTTGAGCTGGGTTTCGCCGAGCGCGGCGTCGTTATACACGGCCGCCGTATAGGCGCCGTCCAGCGCGGCCAGCTTGGCGGCTTCGTAGGCTTGCCACGCATGGGCCAGTTCGACGGCGGCGAAGATGACGACAAACAGGAAGGGCAGCGTCAGCGCCAGTTCTGCCAGATTCTGCCCCCGAGCGCGCGGGCGCAGGCGGCAGAGGCGGGCGGGAGAGGGAGAAATGCCTGAAGTCGATGGCGCGGTGAACGTCGTCATAACCGTATCCTGACCGTTGGCGAGGCGGGGGCGATAAGGGAGGAGGGTGGGGGCAGGCCTCGCGTTTATCAGCGGTATCGGCGCAGCAGGCGGAAAATTGAATTCCGGGCGGCGGATGGTAACAAAATGTCATCGGCGGGTTCCGCTGCGCGCCGGGCGATTGCCTTATAATAAGAGGCGGGGCGAGCGCGTCCCGTCGTATCAGCAGTCGTGCAGAGGCTTTATGTCGGGTCCGTCTCCAAAATCTGTCGCCAGCAAGAGCATCTCCAGCCATAAGCGCCTGGAGCAGATGCTACAGGAAACCGAAGCCGAGCTGGATCGGCTTCAGCCCCAGATCGAGCGGCTTGAAAAGCAGATTGAGCGCCTGCGCGAGTTGAAATTTACCAAACGCAAGCTCATCGCCTTACGTCTGAGCCTGCAATCGATTCTTGAGAACTTTGGCGCCCAGCAGGCCGAGGCCTTCCTCAGCGGCCTGGCCCCGCTGGAAGGGACATCGGAGCCGGTCATGGCGCTCAGAACGTCGTCCGGCGGCAGCTCAGGCCCGCGCCACGATTTTGACGCGCTGGAAGCCGAAGGCGCGTCGTTTCTGCCCGATCGCGCCTTGAGCGAAGCGGCGCGGGTGCTGCGGCGTCCCGCCTCGCTGAACTTTGAGATCTTTCGCGCGCTGGTCTTTAGCGGTGGGCGGGCCAGCAGCGGACAAATCAAGGAATCGCTGATGGCGCGCGGCGTGACGTTGCCCTCTAGCGGTGAAACCCTTGAGGGACTGTCGTTATCGGATATTTCTTCTCGCGCCAATTATCTGGTGCGCAAGGGGCTGGCCTATGCAGACGGCCGCGGGGGGTTTCGCTGCGCCGTCGGCTGGACGCCCGCCCAAGCGCCCGAACAGGACCCCGAAGCGGCGCATCCTTCTGTGGACGCCTCTGAGACCGAGGCCGTCGCCCTAGCCGAATAGCTAATAGGCGCGCCTCCCCAAATGGCTGTTTTACCAAAGCGGTATTTTAGGCAGAATAACCCTAACTGGAGGGTCAGTCTTCGGGCTGATAAGGCTGGTAACACCACTTGAATCGACGCCGGGGACCGGCAGGCGGAGGCCAAAGGCCGATTCAGGAGAGCGGGCAAGACTCATGAGAGGAGTCTGCTGGGCATGCTCAGGCGCATCGGGCGTTTCTGCCGAAGGCGGGGTCTTGTGACGCGCGCTTTCGACAAAAGCTTCCCTTGCGGCCCTTGCGCCCGAATACAGCTTGCTTGTGTAACACCCCCCCTTACTCGTATGAATCCCCCTTTAACGAGAGCGGCGCTCCCCTCAACGGGAGCGTTTTCTTTAGGGCGTCAGGATTGGTGATTGGCTTGCCGCAAGGCCAAAGCCCCCTCGCCGGTGAACACGAGAGGGCTTTGGGAGCCATAAGGCCGTAAGCTCGGGAAAGAACCCTTAGCGGACGCCTGCGGGCTGCGCGTTGGCAGCGGCCTTCAAGGCGGCTTCGTAGTTGGGTTCTGACGTCACTTCCGGGACGATTTCCTTGTAAACGACCGTGTTATCGGCGTTAATCACGAAAATCGCCCGCGCGAGCAAGCGCAGCTCTTTAATGAGGACGCCATAGTTCACGCCGAACGAGGCGTCGCGGTGATCCGACGCCGATTGGACGTTGTTGACGCCAGCTGCGCCGCACCAGCGGCTCTGGGCGAACGGCAGATCCATGCTGACGACCAGCGTCTCGACGTTGCTCAGTTTGGCGGCTTCTTCGTTAAAGCGGCGCGCTTCGGTATCGCACACGGGCGTATCGAGCGACGGCACGCAGACGACCAGACGCGTTTTGCCCTGGCCGCTTTGCAGCGTGACGGGCGACAGGTCATTGGCCAGAACGGTGAAATCCGGGGCTTTGGCGCCAACGGCCACGTCCGCGCCCAACAGGGTAAGCGGGTTGCCTTTAAAGGTAATGACGCCTTGACGTTCAGGGGTAGACATCTTCTCAACTCCTTACTTTATGTATGAACTCCTGCGGGCTTGCCTTGCGCTCGCCCGCCTGCGCCCAGTGAGGGAAACCCTTGCGCGCAGAGCCACAGGGTAGCACGAAAGCGCGACGACACGCAAAATCGTCCGGCTGAAAGATGGCGTTGCGCCTACAGGGCCTATAATAGAGGGGTAACGGCTTGGACGGGAGGCGGGCGCCATGGATTTTACCCTCAGCGAGTCTCAGCGCGAAATCTGGCGCTGGGCCAATGCGTTTGCGGATCGCGAGATTGCCCCGCGCGTGGCGCAAAATGACCGGCTGGAGCGCTTTGATCGCGAGTTGCTGGGGCTAATCGCCGAGCAGGGCTTCTTTGGGGCTATCCTGCCAGAAGAATACGGCGGCCAGGGCGTGGACCACATCGCCTATGCGCTGATGACCGAAGCCATTGCGCGCGTCTGTTCCTCGACCCGGACCCTGTTTTCGGTGCAAATCTCGTTGGTCGAAAAGCCGCTACTGGCCTTTGGTACGGCTGAACAGAAGGCGCGTTACCTGCCTGCGCTCGCTAGCGGCGAGTGCATCGGCTGTTTTGGCCTGACAGAACCCAATGCTGGAAGCGATGCGGCTAATCAGCAGACGACGGCCACGCGAGACGGCGATCACTGGACGCTCAACGGCCAGAAAACCTGGATTTCCAACGGCAGCATCGCGCATCTGGCGATTATCATTGCTCAGACCGATCCGGCGCTTGGAACGCGCGGCATGGCGGCGTTTCTGGTAGATACCGATTCTCCCGGTTTCAGCGCGCGGGCGATTCATCCCAAGTTGGGGTTAAAAAGCTCTGATACGGCGGAATTGTTTCTGGAAAACGTCCGCGTCGCCGACTCTCAACGCTTGGGAGACGTCGGGCAAGGGTTTAAGGTTGCTATGTACTGCCTGGATCAGGGGCGGTTCAGTGTCGCGGCAGGCGGCGTGGGCGTGATTCAGGCGTGTATTGACGCCTGTACGCAGTACGCGCGCCAGCGTGAGGCCTTTGGTCAGAAGATAGGCCAGTTCCAGATGATTCAGTCGATGATCGCTGATATGGCGGTGGACGCCGAAGCGGGCCGCCTGCTGGTGCTGCGGGCGGCGCATAAAAAGGATCTCGGCGTTCGCAATACGCGCGAGACGTCGATGGCCAAGCTGTTTTGCTCGGAAGCCGCCAATCGCGCCGCTTATAACGCCGTTCAAATTTTCGGCGGATATGGGTATTCCGAAGAATATCCCGTGGCGCGCCTGTACCGGGACGCGCGCGTGCTCACCCTGTATGAGGGAACCAGCCAGATTCAGCGTATGATTCTGGCGCAGGATGAGTTGGGCTTACGTCCGGCCAACGGTCCCGACAGTCCGTCCACCCCGCTGGACCGCTTGTCCTGAGGGGACGGCCGCCGATTGGCTGGGGCGTTAAGGGCCTGAAGCGCTAGCCTCTTTTTAAGAATGCCGCGCGGGGCAGCTTTTGGGGCGGGCTTCTGTCATGGAGATAGCGGGCAGCGGCGCTTGGGGCATCGACGGATTGTGAAGACGCAGGCGTAAGGGCGAAGCGCCAGAAACGCCCGCCGTCAGAACGCCGGTTGGCTTGGGTTGCGCGCCATGGGTCCCTTTTTCGCTCATTGCGTGGGCGCAGCATCCGTTCGAGGCGACGCCGTCGCTGCATCGCGCTCGTGTTCGTAAACGCCGCCCCACAGACGTCATCCAGCAGGGCAATGCGCCCATCGCGCCCTGTCATGGCGTGATGGCGCCGCCAGAAGGTCTTGCGCGTGAGCCAGCGTTGTAAAACCTGGGTGGGAGAGAGCGCCGCGCGCGGCGTTTGCCGACTGCAAACCGCAGCGGGGGCTAACGTCTGCCGCGGGATCGCGCGCGAGGCCGGACGGCGCGCGGCGGGTTTCAGAACCGCTGCTGAAGCCGCCTGCCTGCAGTCGGCTTCGACGCTGCCCGTTGTGGACGCGAGATCGGGAGCGCGCCATGAATCGGCGCAGTTGAGCGGGCGGCGTCTGGAGACGGGAATGTCGTTTCGACGCGCGGGGCAAAGGCCGCGGGCCCAGGCGAAGACGGCTTGTTGTGGGGCATGAAAAACGGCGCGGGTGAGATCACGCATCCGCTGGCCGTCTTTCATGAGGGTCATGAAAAACAGGGCAGGTCGCGAACGCATCAGCGTGACAGACACGACAGAATACCTCCAGAAGGCAAAACGCCAGGCATCAACCCGTCCAGAATTTTAAAACCAGAACCCCGGAAAGCGAGCCAGACATCAAACACATAGCAATACTAGTACAATACTGCATATATCTATATTTGTCTAGTGTTTAAATCTTAAGATTTATAAGGCCCGGCCCACGGCTTCAGGACAGCTTCAGGGCAGTTTCAGGAGACAGGGCAAGGTGCGAGTCAGATCAAAATACCGGATCCGGTAAGGCATTGGAGATCAATCGCGGCAGATGCGGCGCGCCTTGAGACGAGCCACAGACAGCGTTGATCAACGCTTGCGCAGGGGCAGGCGTGCCAGAGCGGTCGATGCGCCAAGGACGGACGCCGCAGGATCGTCGCAAGAGCGAGGAATGAGCGGGCAGAGTCGCCCGATGTTACTAACCAGAGTTAGGTTGACACCCGCGCCCGATTTCGCTAGGCTGGGGCCAATGAATTTCCGCGCGATGATGGCGCGCCCGGGGCTTTTGTAGCCTTTTCAGCTTGTTGGATTTTTTAATTTCCCCCTCACTAAAAAAGAACCCACTTGAGTTGCCCGACGTCGCTTTGTCGGGCTTTTTTTAAGCGGGATTTTTCAGGAAGCGGGCAAGCCGACGCGCGCATGGCCAGCGGCGAAATCCACATGGCGGCCAATACCGGCGGCCATCTTCTCGATACAGGCGACGGCGCAAAAGGCTTCGTTGAGGCAGCGCTTGCCCGGGTAAATCTCATACTGCTTTTTATAGGCCGGGGGAGTGAAATTCAGCATAATGACGTTGGCGCCCGCCTGTAAGGCGCGCGGGCGGTTATCGACGCCCTGCATGCTCCCCATAGCCGTGGTTGCGGGGGAATTGGCGTCGGGCACCAGCAGACGCATCAGCGCGATGACTTTCAGCGTCAGATCAAGATCGCCGGGCGCCAAGTCCGCCAGAGGCGTCGCCGGGTGCGGAATGAGCGGGCTGACGCTGGTCATTTGAAACTGCCAGCGCCGGTGATACAGCAGGTCCCCGGCCAGCGACTCGCAGCTTTGACCGGGCAGGCCCACAATACCGCCGCTGCCGGTTTGGTAGCCCTGCGATAAGAGGGTTTGATGGCAAGCCATCCGCTGCGACAGGCTCATGCCGGGGTGCATCGCGGCGTACAGCTCGGGATCCGTCGTCTCGATCTTGAGCAGGTAGCGATCGGCCCCCGCTGCGCGCCACAGGGCCAGCGTGCCGGCAGATTTTTCGCCCAGAGAAAGGGTCACGGCCATCGACGGGAATTGCGCCTTGATACGGCGAATCCACCCGGCGACGCGCTCGGGACGGTCATCGTCGGTTTCGCCGGATTGCAGCACGACGGTTTGAATCCCAAAGCCCGCAATCATCTCAACCGCGTGGAAAATGGCCTCGTCATCGAGATGATAGCGCGGCAGGTCCGCGTTTTCGCGAAACAGGCCGCAGTAATGGCAGGCATTCTGGCACTGGTTGGAAAACTCGACAATCCCGCGCAGCAGAATCCCGTCACCTTTATGCTGACGGCGAACCTCGTCGGCGACGCCCAGCAGGCGGGCGACGTCGGCGGGATCGTCCCAGCGCAGGCAGGTCAACAACAGCGCTCGGCAGGCGTCGTCGTCCAGCGCGGCCCGCTCTTCGTACAAACGCGCCGCCACCCGGGACTTGGACGCGTCGATCGCGATGCTTGTCACAAGCCGCCGCCCTCGCTACACGTAGACGTCGCGCTCGCCAGCGGCGATGCGGGCGAACAGTTGCTCGACCTTGCGACGGCTGGGCTCGTCAATCTGAGTCATGGCGCGCTCGATAAAGGCCTTGCCAGCGGTTTTCACCTCGTCGGAGGCGAAATCCAGCAGGTATTCCTGCAACGTGGCCAGCGAGTTGACGCCGCACTGCATTTTAATGGCGCCGGGCTGGGCCAGATGCATAAAGACCTCGCCGGTACGCCCCTTGCGATAACAGGCCGCGCAAAAGCTCGGCGTGTAATCTTTTTCCATCAGGGCCAGGACGACTTCATCGAGCGTGCGCTGATCGCTGGTCATGAACTGACCGCCGGCGCCATTAGGCGGAGGAGAGGCGGCAGCGACCGCAGAAACGGGAAGCGGGTCCGCAGTAGGCGCTTCGCCGCTCAACAGGGCGACCAGCGCTTGCGTGCGGCGGGTCAGCTCGGGCGCTTCGTCATCGCCGTAACCGCCGGGGGCTGTGGCCGATTCGGCGCTGATTTGCGAAATGCCCAGATCCAGCAATTGATCGCGCAGCGTCGGCGTCTCGCGCGTCGACAGAATCAAACCGGTATACGGCACGGCCAGACGCAGGACGGCGACGATCTTTCGGAAATCATCGTCGCTGACAGGCGCTGGCGGGTTATCGGCATAAGCGACGCCTTGCGCGGGCTCGATTCGGGGCATCGAAATCGTATGCGGGCCGACGCCCAGCGTGGTTTCCAGATACTCGATATGCTGCATCATCGCCAGCGTTTCGAACTGGTAGTCGTAGAGACCGTAGAGGACGCCGACGCCGTAATCGTCCAGCCCCGCTTCGAAGGCCTGGTTGATGGCGTCGAGACGACGATCCGGGTCGCTTTTGGGACCCCGAACATGAACGGCGCGATAGGTGGCGTCGTGATAGGTTTCCTGAAAAAGCTGATACGTCCCGATACCAGCAGCTTTCAGCTTTTTGAAATCGTCGACGCTCAAGGGCGCGCAGTTAACGTTAATGCGCTTGATGCGAAACGGCCCGACCTGGGTGGCGTAGATGGTCTCAATGCATTGGGTAAGGTAATCGATGGGGCGCATGCCCGGCGGCGCAGATTCTCCAGCCACCAGAAGCGCGCGCATATGCCCGCGCTTGAGCAGCCAGCGGGTTTGCTCGGCGACTTCTTCCATCGACAGGGCCTTGCGCGGCAAATCGTCATTATCGTTGCGAAAACCGCAGTAAAGGCATTGGTTGACGCAAAAGTTACTGACGTAGAGCGGGGCGAACAGGACGACGCGTTTGCCGTAAATGGCGTCCTTGACCCAGCGGGCGGTCTCAAACAGGCGCTCGCGCAGGTCGGCGTCTTCAACCGCTAACAGGGCGGCGGTTTCGGCGATCGTCAGACGCTTGAGCGCGCGGGATTTCTCCAGAATGGCCAGAATATCGGCGCGGCTGGCGCGGCGGCCCTGTTCGCGCAAGTCGGCGATGCGGCCTTCATCAATATGCTTCATGTCGGAATCCTTTAACGAGAGCGGGCGTCTGGGATCATCGCCGAATGGCGGGGGCGATTCAAGTATGATGCAGGAAACGCCCCTCAAGCGACTCAATTGCGCGCAGCAAGGTTGCTCAGCGCGGTTTTCAGCGTAGCGCAGTTCGGGCGGCGCGCGCCTTGACTTTTGACAAGTCGCGCCTCGCCGCTCGGCAGTCGCTCGCCAGCGGCGGCCGTTTCCGGCACAATAGAGACGATAGTAAGAGGCGTGTAGACTTTCATCTCCACCCTGCGTCTCATTTCCCTGTCAGTGGAGCCTTGCGCGCGTATGGCGTCTTCTCCCGCGTCTTCTTTAACTTCTGACGAGCCGCGCGGGCGCAACGTCCGGCGGGCGATTCTGGTGCGCGGGGCCCGTACGCATAACCTGAAAACCATTAGCTGCGTGATTCCGCACCGGGCGATTACGGTGATCACGGGCGTGTCCGGCTCGGGCAAGTCGTCGCTGGCCTTCGATACCCTGTATGCCGAAGGCCAGCGACGATACGTGGAATCGATGTCGTCTTATGCGCGCCAATTTCTGGAGCGCATCGAGAAGCCGGATGTCGAGGCCATTGAGCATATTCTGCCCGCCATTGCTCTCGAGCAGAAGAATCGCGTGCGCAACGCCCGCTCAACCGTGGGCACGGCCACCGAGATTCTCGATTACCTGCGCCTGTTATTTGCTGCGCTGGGACGCGGGGTAGAGCCAACGGGCGACGAATGGCGCGCGGTCGCCGATATGCCCGCCCTGCTGGCAGCATTACGCGCGCTGCCCGCCAAAACCCGCCTGACGCTATTGGCTCCCATCGCGCCCGAGCGCCGGCAGGAATCGCCGTTGTGGACGCACGCATTGCGCGAGGCCGGGTATTTTCGGCTGTGGCGCGATGGCGAGATTCACGAACTGGACGCCTGCGCCGATGCGCCGCGCCCTGATGAAACCGCGCTGGCGGTGATCGATC
Source organism: Vampirovibrionales bacterium (assembly GCA_016712355.1). Classification (NCBI taxonomy): domain Bacteria; kingdom Bacillati; phylum Candidatus Melainabacteria; class Vampirovibriophyceae; order Vampirovibrionales; species Vampirovibrionales bacterium. The sequence continues at coordinate 819,776 of JADJRF010000005.1, forward strand.
GTCTCAGCCTCACCCCGGAGCAGGCGGGTTATCGTCTGGAAGAGTCCATCGCCAACGCGCTGAAGACCGGACAAAACCGCTGCGTCGCCCTGCGCGCCGACACGGGCGAATGGCTGCGCTTTGAGCTGCGGGAGCGGCCCGCGCTGACAGCGCATCACTTTTCGTTTAATCACCCGTTTGGGGCGTGCGCGGCTTGCCAGGGCTTTGGGCGCATTATCGGGCTGGATATGGACAAGGTGATTCCCAATCGCGCGCTGTCGCTGGCCGAAGGCGCGGTGCATCCCTTCACCACGCCTGCCAACGCCGAGTTGCAAGACCTGTTACTGAAAGCCGCCAGAAAGGCGAAAATCCCTCTGGATGCGCCCTATGAAACCCTCAGCGACACGCAAAAATCGCTGGTGATTAACGGCAAAGGCGATTATCCCGGCGCGCGCGCGTTCTTCGAATGGCTGGAAACCAAGCGCTATAAAGTCCATGTGCGCGTCACGCTGGCGCGCTATCGCGGCTATTATGACTGCCCCGAGTGTCTGGGCTCTCGTCTACGAGCCGATGCCCTCGCCGTACGCCTCTGCGGCGAAGACGAGACGCCCGCCGACGCGCCGTCGATTCATGATCTCTCGAAACGCTCGGTTCGGGCCTTACTGGCGTGGTTTGAGGCTTTTTCCGCCCGTATTTCCAGCCGTCAGCGCGAGGCGGCCGAACGTCCCTTGAGCGAGATCGTCAATCGCCTGCGCTATCTGGATTCGGTCGGGCTGCACTATCTGACGCTCGATCGCCAGATGCGGACGCTCTCGGGCGGCGAAGCCCAGCGGATTCACCTGTCGGCGGCGCTGGGCAGCGCACTGACCGATACGCTTTACGTACTCGATGAACCCACCGTCGGCCTGCACGCGCGTGATACCGAGCGCCTGCTGACCGTGATGACCGCCCTGCGCGATAACGGCAATACGCTGGCCATCGTCGAGCATGATCCGGACGTGATGCGCGCGGCGGATCATCTGCTGGATCTGGGCCCCAGCGGCGGCGATGAGGGCGGCTATATCATGTATGAAGGCGATTGGCCAGGCTTACTGGCCGCCGCGCAGTCGCAAACAGGTCAATGGCTGACGCGTCGCCAGACGCGCGAGTCCCGGCGGTTGTCGGCCAGCGTCTGGCGTCCAGAAGACGAAGGGCCCGCCATTGAAATCATCGGGGCGACCGGCCATAATTTGCGCGATCTCAGCGTACGGCTGCCCCTCAATCGTCTGGTGTGCGTCAGCGGCGTGTCGGGCTCGGGCAAGTCGTCGCTGATTACGGGCGCGCTGTATACGGGATATCGCCATCAGCGCGGCGAATCGCTGGAGCTGGACGCCGTTGCCTGCCGCGAATTGCGCGGACTGACGCGTTTTCGGGATCTGATTCTAGCCGATCAATCGCCGCCAGCGCGCTCGATGCGATCCAATCCCGTCACGCTGATGAAGGCGTTTGATGAGATTCGCAAGCTCTTTGCCGCCTCGCGCAAAGCCAAGGTGCTTGGCCTGACGCCGGGCGATTTCTCGTTTAACGCCGCCGGCGGGCGCTGCGAAAAATGCGAAGGGCTGGGCGTCATCACCGTCGATATGCAGTTTATGGCGGATGTCACCATGCGCTGTCCCGAGTGCCAGGGCCGTCGCTATCAGCGCCGCGTGCTGTCGGTCGATTTGTTTGGCCGCGCCATTGATGACGTCCTGGGCATGACTGTCAGCGAAGCGATCGCCTTCTTTAAAACCGCGCCCGCGATTCGCAACCGGCTCAAGCCCCTGCTGGATATCGGGCTGGGGTATCTGCGGCTGGGGCAATCGACCGCGACGCTCTCAGGCGGCGAGGCTCAGCGTCTGAAGCTTGCGACGTACCTCAAAGCAGAAGGGCGCGCCAGCGTCGGCGACCCGCTGCTGTTTCTGTTCGACGAGCCCACCACGGGCCTGCACCTCAGCGATATCGAGACGCTCGTATCGGTCATGCGCCGTCTGCTGGACGATGGCCATTCGGTGATCGCCATTGAGCATAATCTCGATTTTATCGCCCATGCGGACCACGTGCTGGATCTCGGCCCGGATGGCGGCGAAGAAGGCGGCCAGATTGTGTATCAGGGCGATTTGACGGGGCTTCAGGCGTGCGAGCAGAGCGTGACGGGCGCCTATCTGCGCAAATCGACCGCCCGAGCGGCGCATTAAACCCAAACGCAAACCCGCCGATCGCCAGATCGACGGGCGCGAGATGAATCAGCAGCAGGAAGAAGACGGAGAGAAGAGGGTCGCCTACGCTGAGGGCGCGGCCGCGACCGCCGCCGGGGCGTTGCGCTCGTCCATATCGGGATAATCCAGATGCAACGGGCCGTTATAGATCACCGAGGGACGAATCAGGCGGTTGTGATCGTGTTGCTCGATCACGTGCGCCGTCCAGCCCGCCACGCGCGCCAGCGCGAAGATCGGCGTGTAGATTTCCATCGGCAGGCCCATCACGTAATACAGGTAGGCCGTGGGGAAATCGACGTTGGCGAAGATGTTCTTTTCGCGGTGCATCGTATCGCGCACCACCGTGGCGATCTGGTGCCAGATTTCCTGCCCTTTCTGGTCGCAGAGCTGCTTGGCCAGATTAAAGAGCAGCGTGGCCCGCGGATCGCCGCTTTTGTAAGCGCGGTGACCGAAGCCCATGATTTTCTGGCGGTGGGCCAGCGCATTGAGGATGTACTGTTCGGCGTTTTCCGGCGCGCCGATCTCCAGCAGCATCTTCATCGCTTCCTCATTGGCGCCGCCGTGCAGCGGTCCTTTTAAAGCGCCGATGGCAGAAACCACGGCCGCATGCATATCGGCCAGCGTAGAAGCCGTCACGCGCGCGGCAAACGTCGAGGCGTTAAAGCCGTGATCGGCGTAAGCGATGAGGGTGATATCAAAGATTTTCTCGGTACTTTCGTCCGGGCGCTCGCCGGTGAGCATGTACAGGAAGTTGGCCCCATGGCCCAGCGCCGGATCCGGGGCGATAATGGACAGACCGCGGGTCAAGCGGTAGCTATAGGCCACCAGCGTCGGGAAGACGGCGGTCAGGCGAATGGCTTTGCGCTGATTGGCGAGTTTGGCGTTGTCGTCAACGTCGATGTCATACAGGGCCAGCACCGAGACGGCCGAACGCACCAGATCCATGATATTGCCGTTGGCGGGGAACAGGCGCATAAAGTCGATGACTTCTTTGCGCGGCTCGCGGCCTTTTTTGAGCTGATCGCAGAAATGCTCGTACTCGTTTTGACGCGGCAGGCGGCCGTGAAGCAGCATGTAGGCCACTTCTTCATAAGTGGACTTCTCGGCCAGATCGCGAATATCGTAGCCGCGGTACATCAGGCTGCTGCGTTCGGGGTTGACAAACGACAGGGCTGTTTCTCCTGCGATAACGCCTTCAAGCCCGGGGCTGTAAGAAGATTGGGTAGACATGGACGTGAGCTTCCCTTCCGTTTGGACTGTACAATAAAATCGGCGGCGCTCGTGCGCCTGATCGGCCGCATAGGCGGCTAAAACCCGTTGAAGCGCGCGTATCCGCGAGGCGGACGCGACATGGCTCGCAGCGCTCCCCCCATCAGAGGCCGTCGCCGCAGACGCCTTTTTTGCAGATGCCCATAATGCCATAGAAACGCCTCCTACGCCAGAGGGACCTCAATGCCTGCGCGCTAATGGCGCCCAGTTGCCGATGATGGATCGAGGGAGCGCCATTGCGCGGCTCTGTCAGAGCGCATTCTGATGGGCGCTCCAAGATCCCAACCTCTTGATGATCGCTGTTTTTAGGGCGCGTCGCGCGTCGTCGCGTCGCCATGACCCAAGGCGTCGTAAGCGGGATACCGCAGCAGGGCGTAAAGCGCCTTGCGATCCGTCATGCGCGATAACAATCCGGCCTGGCCGCCGTCGCGTCGCAACTGGCGCATCGCGTCTTCCACCGCGCGCATCATCACCCGAAACGCCGTCATTGGATATAGTACGGCATTATACCCGATCGCGGCGAAATCGGAAAGCGTCAGCAGGGGCGTCTTACCGAATTCGGTCATATTGGCCAGCAGCAACGCCGCGGGATAACGGGCGCGCAGGCCTTGAGCAAAGGTCTCAAATTCGCCGGGGGTGGTTAACGCCTCGGGAAAAATCATGTCAGCGCCCGCCGCCAGATACGTTTGCGCCCGCGCAAGAGCCGCCTCCAGCCCCTCGACGGCGCGCGCGTCGGTTCGCGCAATAATCAGGAAATCCGGGTTGAGACGGGCGGCGACCGCCGCGCGGATTTTTTCGGCCATGGCTTCGGCCGGTATCAGCGTTTTACCCTCCAGATGGCCGCAACGCTTTGGGAACACCTGATCCTCAAGATGGAATCCTGCCAGCCCTTGGCGCTCATAGCTTTGTGTGGCGCGAAAGGTCTGGGCGGCCTCGCCGAACCCGGTATCGGCGTCGGCGATAGCGGGCAAATGGGTGGCGCGGGCGATGAATCCGGCCAGTTGCGCCATCTCTTCCAGTCCCAGCATGCCGATATCCGGGTAGCCCGCCACGCCGTTGTTGAGGCCTGCGCCCGAGACGTAAACGGCGTCAAAGCCCACGGCTTCGATAATTTGCGCGCTGATGGCGTTAAAGGCTCCCGGCAACGCCAGAGGCTGGCCGCTGTTCAGCAGTCGACGCAGCCGCGCGGGTTTATCCACACCCGGATTCAGCAGCGGGCTGATATTGGGGAGACGATCGCTCACAGGGTCCATGTTGCCATTGTAAGGCCGCGCGCGGATGGCATCAAATTCAACTCAACAGTTTCTATATTTATATAATCTTTTTTCGATGGGGTGAGACCGTGACATGGCGACTCTGGAATGGTTACGGCAATCGGGCTATACAAACGCGCAGCTTCAGGGCGTGCCTGTTTATCTGGCGCAGGGGACGGCGCCGTCTCATCGCAACGCGGTGGATCAGGCGCTGGCGGGATTAAGGCCCGGCATGAAGCGCTTTCTGGCGGACACGCTGGTCATCGGCGTATCGACAACTCTCTCACAAGTTCCGCCTGCGGCCCTTCATACGCCTCCTGACAAGCTGAAGGCTCTGCTTGGGGAGGGGCTGCCCGGTTATTTCCCAAGGGGCTTCTCGTACGCGGGCCATTATCCGTATCTGGCGATGCCGCAAACATTTCCGCTGCCGCGCGGCGCGCGTCTGGGCGACGAGATGGATCTTGACGCGTTTCCAGAGGCCGTGACGCGCGGGATCCTGTATCATGAGCTGGCGCACCACGTGGGTTATCAGTCCAATCCGTCTGAAAAAGGCGTCGCTGATTCTCTGAATGAATCGCATGCGTATCAACAGGCTTATCTTGCCGATATTGAGCATGTGCGCGTCTTGCGCGACGCTGGACTGTTGCGACCGGCGGCGCCCCCTCCTGCGCAGCCGACAGAGCATCCGCAAGGTTCGCTCGACGGGCTTCTTGAAGAAGAGGGCCTGAAGGCCTCCCTTCGCGGCAGTGAAGAAACCTTTGCGGATCAGGTCGCCCGTCACGTCTTCGGCCGCAATTCGTTTGAAGCGATAGCCGAAGAAATGCAGGCCCGGCGTATCCCTATCGACACGCGTCTGGATCCGGCCAATGCCGACCTGTTTCCTCATAGCAATGCGCTGATTCGGGAATGGGCGGCGAAATTACCGCGCGTCAACGATGATCCGCGCCGCCTGACGCTTCAGGCGCAAGAACCCAACCTGCGTTTTCGCCATCAGCTCATGGGCGAGTACGGCCAAGCCTTGTCGAAGGACCTAATCGATCCCGAGGCGCTTGGCAATAAAACGTTTATTCGGCGATTTTTCACAGAATAGCGTTTGTTATTGGCGCTTACAGCGCTTCGAGCTTGACGTAGCGCGGATCGAGGAGTTTCTTGCCCTCGATTTTGTCGAACTGGATGTTATACAGAGCGCGCTCGCCGGTGGCAATCACCTGCTCGACGACGCCATCGCCAAAGCGGGGATGGCGCACGCGCTGGCCGGTTTTCAGAATGCCGGCGGTCCCCTGAAAACTGCGCGTGGCCCGCGCCGGACCACTGCCCGCCGACGATCCGCCGCCGGGGCGAGCAACGGCCGGGCGCGCCGATGACAGAGAGCCGCCCTCTGGGCTCAAACTGCCGCCCGCGCGGCCCAATGCGGATCCTGCCGGGCGAGACGTTTCATCGCGGCGCGGCAAGGGGGCGGCGTCACGATCCAGACTGTAAGAGCCCGACAGCAAATGCGTGGGAATTTCCGACAGAAAGCGGCTTGGTTTGGAATAGCGCAACTCGCCGAAGACCATGCGCCGACGCGTAAAGCTCATAAACAGGCGCTCTTCGGCGCGGGTGACGCCGACATACATCAGGCGGCGCTCTTCTTCCATGCCGTCTTTATCGGCCAGCGCGCGCGCGTGCGGAAACAGGCCTTCTTCCAGCCCGACCAGAAACACCACGGGGTATTCCAGGCCCTTGGCCGCGTGCAGTGTCATCAGGACAGGCTTGTTTTCGGCAGGTTCTGCGGTGTCGATATCGCTGAGCAAGGCCATCTGCGTCAGAAAATCCACCAGCTCGCCGCCGGGATTTTCCTGCAGGAAGCGGCGCGCGACGTTGACGAATTCTTCGACGTTGGCGACGCGGCCTTCTGCGTCAGTGGGGTCTTCCAGGCGCAGCGCCTCATAAAGGCCCGTTTTTTCAAGGATGGCCAGAATCAGCGCATCCAGCGCCATTTCCTGCGCATCGGCCTTGAGGGTCTCTAAAACGGCCACGAAAGCCGCAATGGACTTCAGCGCCTTTGGCTTCATCTCGGGGACGTCTGAAGCGCGCTTAAGCAGTGGGTACAACGCGAGGCCCTCGCGCTGGGCGGCGGTTTCGAGGTAGTCCAGCGACGTCTTGCCGATGCCGCGCGCCGGGACATTGAGGACGCGTTTGACGCTGTAACTGTCCAGCTCGTTAAAAATAACAGTCAGATAGGCCAGAATATCCTTGATTTCGCGGCGTTCGTAGAACTTGAGGCCCCCGATCATCGTGTAGCCGATGCCTTTTGCGATGAAGGCGTCTTCCATCGCCCGGCTTTGCGAATTTGTCCGGTACAGAATCGCGCAATCACCGCGCTGACACTGGCTTTTATCGGCCATCTCGATGATTTTGTCGACCACAAAGCGCGCTTCATCCATCTCATCGCGCGATTCCAGACAGAAGGTCTGCGCGCCCTCGCCGCGCACGGCTTGCAGCTCTTTGGGCATGCGATCGGCGTTGTTTTCAATAATGGCGTTGGCGACCGCCAGAATATTGGCCGTGGAGCGGTAATTCTCCTGCAGTTTGATCAGCGCCGCGTCGGGAAAGTCTTTCTGGAAGTTAAGGCAAATACGGAAATTGGCCCCGCGCCAGCTATAAATGGATTGATCGACGTCGCCGACAACCGTCAGACTGCGCGTGCGCCAGAGTTCGCGCTGGGCGACGACGCTGCGATCGGTTTTGGCGCAGCCTTCTACCAGCAAGCGCACCCATTCGTACTGCGCCTCATTGGTGTCCTGGAACTCATCGACCAGCACATGCTCAAACTGTCCGTGATATTGCGCCAGCACGTCGGGGCGCGCCTGAAGCAGGCGGACGGTGATCATCAGCAGATCGTCGAAATCCAGCGCATTATTGCGCGAGAGCGTCGCCTCGTAGGCATCGTAAATCTGGGCAAGCTTTTCCGAACGAAAATCCTTGGCAGAAGAGCCGTAATCGTAGGCGTCAATGAGCTTGTTTTTGAGTTCGCTGATAAGAAAGCGGATATTGCGAGGATTGTAGACCTTATCATCCAGATTCAGCTCTTGAATAGCAGCCTTGACGGCCCCTTGAGAGTCGCTCTGATCGTAAATGACAAAGTTATTGGTCCAGGTGCGGCCCGTCTGCGCTTGATAATGCAAGAGATCGCGTCGCAGCATGCGGCTGCACATGCTGTGAAACGTGCCAATCCACAGGTCGCGGGCGGCTTGATCGCCGACCTGCTTTTTAATGCGCTCTTTCATCTCGCGCGCGGCTTTATTCGTAAAAGTGACGGCTAAGATTCGAGGCGATTCGAGCCCGCGCGCAAGCATGTGCGCGATACGATGCGTCAAGACGCGCGTCTTTCCGCTGCCTGCGCCCGCAAGCACCAGCAGGGGGCCGGTCTCGTGCGTGACGGCGGCGCGTTGATTCGGGTTCAGACTGTCGAGATTGAGGCTGTCGAGCATGGCGGCCTCCGGTGCGGCGAGTTCTCTCATCCCTTGCTTGCGTCCTTCTCAAGTTGCGCGAGGTTGCGCGCGCTGCGGATTCGCGTCGCGCCCGGCGCCTTGTCATCACGCGGCGGGGCCGGGACGCTGGCGCGGGGCAATCCGCCTCTGGCGCTCCAGCGGAATTGTACTATAATAGATCCGCTCAACCGGGTTTTGTTGGCGGATGTAACGCTTTCCTCTCGCAAGGCGGCGTGTTTCCACTCTGCGAAGTTTGCTTTGAGCGCGTAGCGTCTGCCTGGAGCGTGTTGGATCTCGCCCTTTATGGACATAGAAACACTGCGGCCCGCCGCCCTTTCCCCTTTCAGCGCCCTGTCCCTGAAAACCCTTTTGGCCCGCGCCGATGACCCGGATCTGCCGGAAGCCGGACAGATTCTCAGCGTGCAAAACCGCGATGAGGGGGCCGACGACCCGGATCCCGAAGATCAGCTCGCCGCAGAATTCAGCGCGTTTCGCCAGCCGGTCAAGAATATCGCCATTATTGGCAGCCGTAACATCCCGCTGCCGCACCAGAACCTGATTGAAGCGCTGGCCTACATGCTGGTGAAAGACGGCAATACGCTGATCACCAGCGGCGGATCGTCTGGGGCCAACGCCGCAACGATTCGCGGCGCGATGCGCGCCAACCCCGACAAGCTCAAGGTGATGCTGCCGCAGACCATCGGTCAACAGCCGCCGGACGTGCAGAATCAGCTGATCGGCGTGCCGAATATCATTGAGCACCCGGATTGGGCGATGATGACGCTGGCCGACGCCAGCTGGCTGTGCAATCGCGAGATTGTCGACGCCTGTCAGCAACTGATTCTGACGCTGTTCCATGACAGTCACACGCTGCTCAAGACGATTGAGTACGCCGAAGAGCAGCATAAGATCGTCACGACGTTCTTTCTGGATTAAGCTTCCGCGTAATCTGGATCCAAAACGCCCGCCCTGATTTCCGGGGCGGGCGTTGGCATAATGGCTCGACAATCAGGCGATGACGTCGCTGGCGGCGGGCTTGTCCTCAGCATGCGGCGCATCAAGAGGCGCGTCGTTGGCTTCTACCGGCGGCGGCGGCGTGGTCGGCGCGAATATAAAGCTGAGGCCCCAGCCGATCATCAGGCCCAGCAATGTGCCGGGACCTGGCAACACCAGCGAGCCGAGGACGGCGCCTGCGATGCCTGACACCCAGGCGTTGCCTTTCCAGTTGCCGTTGGGACTGGTGGGCAGGGCGAAGAAGTTCTTGAGACGCTGGGTCAGCGGCACGGTTTGCGGCGGCAGTGAATCCCCCGTGGCGGCGACGTCTTCGACGTGAGCATGCGAATGGCCGCATCCGGGGCCGTGGACATGGGCATGATCCTCTTGGTGACCGAAGCGCGTCGGCGTGGCGGCAGACGGGATCGATCCGGCGAAACGGGCGGCAGGCGTCAGGGCAGAAATCGTCATAGAAGGGTAAACCTCTTGGGGTTAGGGAGATTCAGGCAAGGAAGGATCTGGAGGGTGTGGGAAAGGATGCAGTCGGGTCGCCGCAGGCGGACATAAAGCGGGAGGTCAGCATAACAGCAATCAACGTCACCACCATGGCGGGAATAGTGGCAATCGAACCAATTCCCAGCAGGGGAATCGACAGCAACAGGCCGCTCACGGTTCCCAGCGCCAAGTCGCCGGGCAGTGAGCCGGGCCAAATATAATGGTGCGCCTTCCAGTCAGCAGGCGTAAAATAGGCGCCCATGGCCTTGACGCCTGCGGTGAGGCGCTGCAGAATCGTCGGCTTAGTGGGCGAGCTTTTCGGCGGAAGCGACGCGTCGCGGTCACCGCCAAAGCGTGACGGCGTGACCGCCGCAGGTGGACTCAGACGCGACACAGCGCCAGCGGGAGAGGCAGCGTTAGAGACGGCGGAGACGGACATCATGGGGACAGGCTGCTCCTGAAGCATCTGAAATCTGAGCGCAGGGTCGTGCGGATCATGGGATGGGTCTTACTAGGGATGGGTCTTACTGGGAACGTATCTCACTGGGCGTATCAAACCGGCGCGCGCGCAGAAGTTGTTAAGGGCGGCCGTGAGCGTAACATCCCTGTTACAGCGGCGACAGCGCTTGATAGAGCCAACGGCCCTGAAGGGCCAAAATTGCGCTTCAGGGTCGTCGGGGGGGGCCGCTGGACGCGTTTAGGCGCTTGTTGACGCGCAAGCAGCCAACGGAGATGATAATGGGCAACGGGCTGCCTCCTGCATCACGAGATAGTATGCAGGCCCGGGCGACTTATCCGCTGAGACGCCTGCGCATGGGGGCCACTCGCAGGAAATTCCAGGAGAATCTCAAATGAAGACAACTCCCCCTTGCCTGTCGCACCGCCTGATCATCGCTCTGGATATGATGAGCCCGGTACAGGCCCTGGCGCTGGCCCAGACGCTGTGCGGCCTTGGCGTAACATTCAAGGTCGGTATGGAGTTGTTCTATCGCGGCGGCATGGCGCTGGCGCGCGAGATTGCCGCCCTACAAGCGCGCCCGCGCGGCGTGTTTATCGATCTGAAGCTGCATGATATTCCCAACACGGCGGGGATGGCTGCTCAGGCGCTGGCGTCGCAGGGAGTGGATTTTTTCAATGTCCACGCGCTGGGCGGCGAAGCCATGATGCGCGCCGCGGTAGAAGGCGCGCGTCATGGACACCAGATACGCGCCGCGGTAGAAGGCGCGCGTCATGGACACCAGATACGCGCCGCGGTAGAAGGCGCGCGTCAAGGACGCCAGATGCGCGCCGCGGCAGAAAGCGCGCGCCAAGTCGACCAGACGCGCCCAGCAACAGACCCGGCGCAAGACAACGCGCCGCCGCTGTTGCTGGGCGTGACGTTGCTCACCAGTCTGGATGCGCAGACGCTGGCGCGCGATCTCAAAATTGACTTGGCGCTTGAGTCAATGGTGGTTCATCTGGCGCAACTGGCGCAACGCGCAGGCCTGGGCGGCGTGGTCTGCTCGGCGCAGGAAGCGGCGTCGCTGCGCGCGGCCTGCGGCGCGGATTTTCAGTTGGTGACGCCCGGCATCCGTCCGGCGTTTGAGGCGCGGGTCGACGATCAGGCTCGCATTTGTACGCCTGCTCAAGCCTTAAGAAACGGCGCCGATTATCTGGTAGTCGGGCGGCCTGTGACCCAAGCCGCCGATCCGGCGCACTCTGTTGCGCGAATTCTCGAAGAAATGGCCGCCGCATGAAGCGCGTGTATCCGCCCGACGGGCACTGCTGCGACGAAGACGCCGTACTGGTCTTGGGGCGCGCGCCCACCGAAACAGCATCGCTGGAAGTTGCGCGAGAACCGATGGCGCCTTCTGAGTCGGGCTTGAAGCGGCTCTCTCTGTCTTTAGAGGGGTTTTTTGCTGACAGCGTGGATGTCTCTCCCGGCGAGAACCGCCTGACGCTGACAGCCAAAGACGCCCACGGCCAGATGCTGGCGCAGGACGTATTTACGGTGATGCGTCGCGACTCGCGCCCGATTCCGCCCGCGTCGCCGCTTACGATCGATTCAGAGACGGTAACGCCTGCGGGACCTTGCTGGCTCCAACCGGGCGATTACCTGCGGGTGGGCGCGCTGGCATCGCCCGACGCGAGGATTGAACTCACAGCGCCCGGCTTGTTGGCTTCGCCAATGACGCTTTCGCCTGCTGGCAGACTTACGCCAGATGGTCAGTGGGTCGATACGCGTATTAACTGCTTTGGCGCGTTACACTGGGCGGGTCCGCGTCTGCCGGCCGCCGGGTGGCGCGAAGCCGTCCTGGAAATTCCGGGGGAGGCCGGAGAATACTCTGAGCCGAAACCCGCGACGCTGACCCTGAGCATCAGTCGCAAGGGAGAGTCCCCCATCCGTTTGACCTTGGCGCATCCGCTGACGATTGGCGGGCGACTGCGCTATGCCCGGGTGAAGGCCGGACAAGAGGCGATTCTCAGAACTGCGCCTTCACATCAGGCGCGCCGCCTGACGCCCCAGCCGGGTGGCGTCCTGTTGGCCATTGACGCCTCGATCGAAGAAACGGCGGGCGAGCGATGGCATCGCGCGCGTCTGGGCGCCGGTTGCGCAGGCTGGACGCGGGCAGACGCGCTAGAAGAAATTCAATTAGAAGACATGAAACTCGCGGCAATGGAAAACACGCCCGAAAAAACGCTTATCGCGCGTCCGGTACGCCTGCTGCGCGCGCGCGCCGAATCGCCAACCGACGTCAAGATTTCGATCGAGGGCGCGGGTGACGGGCCCACATTGATTGACGCGCAGGCCCGCCAACTTCGGCTGCGCCTGAGCCGGACGGTCGCCGCCTGCGATGTTGCGCCGCAACCGGCGCGGCACCCTGCCTTGACGGCGTTGCGATGGGAGCAGCTTACGCCCGATTGTCTGGAAATCGCGTGCGAATGCCCTTCCTTGTCCGGGTATGATTGGGGGCGCGATGCGGACGGCCTCTGGCTGCGCTTGAAAACCCTGCCTGAACGCATCCAGGACGTGCGCCTGCTGATTGATCCTGGCCACGGAGGCGATGAACCGGGGGCGCTGGCGCTGGACAGCTCGCCAGAGAAGGATCTGAATCTGGCTGTGGCGCTGGCGCTGCGTGACGCATTACAGGATGCTGGGTTTACGCGCGTGGCGATGACGCGCCAAAGCGACTGCGCCGTTTCGCTGTCCGCGCGGGCCGCCATGGCGCAAGACAGCGACGTGTGTCTCAGCCTGCATCATAATGCCCTACCTGACGGACGCTCGCCCCAACCGCCGGATGGGACGCATCAGGGCGTTGGCGGGTATTTTTACCAGCCGTTTTCGCGTGCGTTGGCGGCGCACTTGCAACAGGCGCTTGTTTTTGACCTCTCGTGCGCCGCCGACGGCCTTTACGAGGATTCTCTGGTCATGACCCGACCGACGCAAACGCTCGCCGTGCTGCTGGAGCTGGGATATCTGACGCATCCGCGCGATGTCGCCCGGGTGCGCGCGCCAGAGTATGCGACAAAAGTCGCAAATTCCCTCGCTCAGGCCTTGAGCGGTTTTAGCTCTTCATCGTGACCTCTCTTGTGCTAAAATCGCGCGTATGAAACTTTCTGTCGTGATTCTTACGGGCGGGCGCGAAGGCCATCAGGCGCTTTTGGGCGGCACCGCGCTGAGCTCGAAGGTCTTGTTGCCCATTGCAGGCAAACCCATGGTGTTGCGCGTGATCGAAGCCGTCGCGGGTCTGAGTGCGCCTGCGCCACGCTTGTACATCAGCGCGGAAGATCCGGCGATTCTCTCTCTCGCCTCGCCGCTGCCGTTTACGGCGTTACCGGTTGAGGGCGGCGCGGTGCGCTCGCTGCTGGGGTCGCTGGCAAGGGTAGAGGCGGCTCAAGCTGACGCCGTTGTATTTATTTCCGGCGATCACCCGTTGCTCACCAGCGAGATGCTGGCGTATTTCATCGCCGAGTGTCAGCGGCGCGACCTGACGATGGGCGTGGCTCTGGTGGCGCGCGAGCGGGTTCGGCGCCAGTATCCGCAATCCAAGCGCAGCTATATTCACTTAAAAAACGGGTCGTATTCTGGCGGCAACCTGATTTATATCGACAAACGGCGCTTCGACGCTGACGCAACGCTGCTGGAATGGGTGGATCGCAACCGCAAGAAGCCGTGGAAAAGCCTGTTTAAGTTGGGTCCTCTGGCGTTGCTTCGCGCCCTGTCGCGACAAATGGATATTCATGAGCTGGCGCGGCATTTTTCGCGCCTGGCCAACTGCCCTACGGGCGCCGTGGAAATGCCCTGGGCGGAGTGCTGTATGGATGTCGACAAGCCCTCTGATCAGGTTATGGCCGAAGCCATTCTTGTTGAGCGACGCATGTGGCGCGTGATGACCGAACCGCTGGCGCGCGGCCTGTCTCGCGTCGAAATCGGCGACTGGATGCGGCTGGGCGCCCGCGCGTGAGCGTCGCCTTCGCATGGGCGTTGGCGGGGTTGTTCGTGATGTCGCTGTTTGGCGGCGGCTTGGCCCCGTTGCCGATCTCGGCGTATGTCCTGTGGATGGGGAAATTCAATCACCCGTGGGTGGTTATTTTTGTCGGCGCACTGGGCTCCATGCTGGGATTTCTGATGCTGGAGCCTATTTTGAGGCGCCTGCCAAGTTTGGGGGCTTTCTGCGCCAAACGGACGCCCGATAAGACAGAGTCACCGTCAAAAAACGAACCGGACGGCGCAAAAATCTCGCCGTGGGCCATTCTGCTTGCCAACGCTTTGCCCCTGCCGGTGGATCCGCTGCGCTTTCTGGCGCTCAAACGCGGCGCCCGCCCGCGCGAAATTCTCCCGGCCTTGACGGCGGGGCGCGTGATTCGTTACGCTTTATTGGTGTTTGCGGGAGAGGCGCTTGCGCCTTACGCCGGTTTTTTCTGGGCCATTCTGGCGCTGATGCTGGCTCCGGCGCTAGGGCCGCTTGCCCAATGGCTCGCGCGACGAGGAGCGCCGTGGCGGCGCGCAGGCAATTCGTCCTCTTGAGGGCGTTTTCATGGGTGATTCTCATCAGCCCCTTAATTGTTCCCCTTCTATGGAAATGCTTTGTGATGAACACCTCCTCCACCTCCCCACGCTTTGGCGCGCTCTCGCGCCGTGAGTTCAACGCGCTGCTGGATTCAGAAAGAATCAGGATCGCTGTGAGCAAACAACCTAACGGCAATTCGCTGGTATATATGAGGACCGGCAACAGCCCTGAAAAACTCTATGCCTACCGCCCATCCGGGCATGGGAAGGAAGCCAGCTTGGTGGGCTTGTCGGGCGTGCTGAGCCCCCCAGAAAATCCCATTTTACGTTGGCTGTTTGCCAAACGGGAGGTTACTACTGCGAAGAACCTACTGCGTCAATTGTTGAACCCGGGCGATCGGCTCGTGACGATTAATGCTGACTCAACAGCGCCTCTTGTCAAAGACCGCATCGCCAGCAAAGTCGGCGTCGTGCCCCACGCGCATGAAGACGCTCGCCATTCGAAACGGATTTATTCGTAGCAGGCGCGCCAGCGCGGTCGGGACGAAAGATTGCGAGCGGCGCGCGGGCGCCGTACACTGACGGGCGTTGACCGCCAGACGTCCCAGGAGCGCCTTGCCCGTTGGAAACCCTCGCCCAGCAACGTCCGTTTTCTGAACGCGCATTTGAAGACGCCTGCGCCGTCATGCCCGGCGGGGTCAACAGTCCGGTGCGAGCCTTTAAAGGCGTTGGCGGCGCGCCGGTTTTTATGCAGCGCGCGCTGGGGCCCTATCTGTGGGACGAGGACGGCAACCGCTACATTGACTACGTGGGCAGTTGGGGCCCGGCGATTCTGGGGCACGCTTACCCTGACGTGATTCGCCGGATTCAGCAGGCGGCGGAAGATGGCCTGAGCTTTGGCGCGCCTACGCTGTTGGAAACCGCGCTGGCGCACCAGGTCATCGACATGATGCCCGCCATCGAAAAAATCCGCTTTGTGAATTCGGGCACCGAGGCCTGTATGAGCGCCATCCGTCTGGCGCGGGCTTTTACCGGGCGCTCGCGCATTATCACCTTTGCCGGCTGTTACCACGGCCATGGCGATTCGTTTTTATCGCAGGCAGGATCCGGCGCCGCGACGCTGGGGATTCCGGCCAGCCCGGGCGTGCCGCCAGCCATTGCCGCCCTCACGCTGAGCGCGCGCTTTAACGATCTGGCTTCTGTCGAGCGCTTGCTGGCCAGTTGCGAGGGCGACGCGGCGGCGATTATGGTCGAGCCGGTGGCGGGTAATATGGGCTGCATCGCGCCAGAGCCGGGCTTTTTGCAGGGGCTCCGCGAGCTGGCCGATCGTCATGGCGCGCTGCTGATTTTCGATGAAGTGATGTGCGGCTTTCGCGTGGCGCGCGGCGGGGCGCAGGAGCGCTACGGCGTGCGACCCGACCTCACCACACTGGGTAAAATCATTGGCGGCGGGATGCCGGTGGGCGCCTACGGCGGACGCCGCGACATCATGGCCTGCGTTGCGCCTGAGGGTCGTATGTATCAAGCTGGTACGCTGTCAGGCAATCCGTTGGCGATGACCGCCGGACTGGAAACCTTGCGCCGCCTTAACGACCATGGCTTTTACGCGGATCTTGACGATAAGACCCATCGTCTGGCTGACGGCCTGCGCGAAATTGCGCAACAGGCGGGCGTCTCGGTGACAATCAATGCAGTCTGCGGGATGTTGACGCTGTTTTTCGGCGATGGGCCCGTGATCGATTACGAGAGCGCCACGGCCTGCGATCGCGAGCGGTTCCGTCGGTTTTTCCATGCGATGCTCGATCGTGGCGTCTATCTGGCGCCGTCGCCGTTTGAATCGCTGTTTGTGTCCATTGCGCACGACGCCGACGATATCACGGCGACGCTGGCTGCGGCGCGCGAGAGTTTCAGGCTGCTGTAGTGGGCGCTGAGCGTCGGCTGATCCGGGCGTTTTACGTCTGTCACGACGGCGATCTGTTCGGCTCGCAGCAGAGTCTGGCGATAATGGCGGCCCATGCGCGCGATTTTGACATAGCGCCAGTGGTCTCGATCGCGCGTCCGGGTCCGCTCACGGCGCGACTGGCGTCGATTCCCGGATTGACGCTGGCGACGCACCGGCGCTTGCAGTGGTTTAAGCACGATCAACGTTCGGGATTCCAGCGCGTGGGAGACGCAGCAGGGCTTCTAGCCAGCGCATGGCCTCGCGCGCGCGCACTCGCCGCCTTATTGCGCGCGCATCGGGCGGATGTTGTTCACAGCAATTCGCTGGTATCGCTGGAAGGCGCGCTGGCCGCGCGATTGGCCGGAATTCCGCATGTGTGGCACATTCGCGAGCTGTTTGTCAGCGATAATCCCAAGTTACGCCCGACGCTCGGCGCAGACGGCGTTCGGCGCGTGGTGGAGGCTTTTTCAACCCGGATTCTATGCATTTCGCAGGCGGTGGCGGCGCAGTTCTCGCAGGAGGCGACCGCGCGCCTTGTTGTGATGCCAAACGCTGTGGCGATGGCGGCGAATCAAACGCCGGTCGCGCCCTTATGGCCGCCCGCAGAAGGGCGCTTACGCGTGGGCTACGTCGGGCGGCTGACAGCAGGCAAGCGCTTTGGCGATTTAATCGAGGCGCTGGCTATTTTAGGAGACGCGACGCCGATTGAGCTGGTGGTGGCCGGAAAATTCGTGGACGCGCCTTATGAGGCTTTTATCCGCGCGCGTCTCGATGCGTTGGGAGTCGGGGATCGCGTGCGTCTATTGGGCGTGCTGGACGATCTGCGGCCGTTTTACGCAGGCATCGACGCGCTGGCGCTGCCGTCGAAGGACGAGCCTTTTGGCCGCGCGCTGATTGAAGCGATGGCCGCCGGCGCGCCTTGCATTGGCGCGGATTCGGGTGGAATTCCCGAGATTATTGCACACGAGCGTACGGGTCTGCTGTATCCGTGCGGTGACGCTCGCGCGCTGGCGGCGGCGTTGGCGCGCTACTGGCGCGAACCGGATCTGCGGCGCACATTGGCAAATAATGCTGGACGCGCTGCGGCCCAACGGTTTACGATAGAGACGCAAATGCAGGCGTTGCGCGCCGTGTATGATGCCGCGCTGACGACTGCCCATCGCTGAATTTTCGGGAGATTTTCGGTCTTTAGATTTCTCCAGATTTTTCCCGTTTTTCCCAATTTCTCTTGCAACCGCTGTTTGGCCATCCACCTGTCGGGGGTTCGCCTGTATGTCTGTTCCCATTCCCCCTTCTTCCGCTTCTGGCGCAGCGGCGGCTTCTGACGGCTCCTCCCGGACGGGTCGGGCGCTGCGGGTGGGCATGGTGCTCGATCAACGCTTCCCGCCGGACGCAAGGGTGGAGCGTGAAGCCTTGGCGTTGATTCGCGCAGGGTTTGAGGTGCATTTGTTGTGCGCGCGCGCGCCTGGCGAAGCGTATGGGCGTGACGCCGACGAGTGGACGGTAGATGACGAGTATCAAGGAATACGGCTGCATCGCGTGGATCCTGAGCAGGTGATTTATCGCGTCCCCCTGATTGGGTTTCCGACGCGGTTTCCGTATCGCGGGCTGGCCAAACGTGCGGCGCAGACGTTCTGGAATCTGGATCCGGTCTGGTTTACGCTGATTCGCCGGTTTATTCGGCGTTACGAGATAGATATTCTACATATTCACGATTTGCGTCTGGCCAGCACGGGGCTGGCGGCGGCGTCTCAGGCAGACTTGCCGCTGGTCGCCGATCTCCACGAACATTACCCGGCGCTGATGGCCATGCTCAAAGGTCGTCAATCGCCGCAACGCGGGGCGCGCGCGCGCCGAAAATGGGACCGTGTTGAGCGTTACGTCTGCCGCGAAGCCGATCGCGTTCTTACCGTAGTCGAAGAAGCGCGCGACCGCCTGCTCGCCAAGGGCGTACGCGCGCCCAAGGTGTCGGTGATTCCCAATACCGTTGATATTGATAAATTCCTGGCCGTGCAGCCAGACTCTGAGGTGATTCGCCACTACAAAAACGATTTTGTACTGACCTACGTTGGCCATCTCAACAGTGAGCATCGCGGCATCCAGACCGCTCTGGAGGCTGTGGCGACCCTCAAGGACCAGATTCATGGCTTGAAGTTTGTCGCCGCAGGCGAATATCGCCCGGATTACCGCAAGCGGCTGGATCATCTCATCGATCGCCTGGACCTGCACCACTGCGTGGATTTCACCGGCTGGCTGGATGAAACGGCTTTCGCCTCATACATTCAGGCGGCGGACATCTGCCTGATTCCGCATCTGGCCAATGAACATACCGACGCGACGTTTCCCAACAAAGCGTATCTCTATCATCTGTACGGCAAGCCGATTATCGCCGCTGACTGCAAGCCGCTGGTACGCTATCTGGCAGAAACTCAGGGCGGCCTTACCTATCGCTCAGGCGACGCGCGCGCGCTGGCGGATGCGGTGTTGACGCTGCACGACGATCGCTCGCGACGTCAACGCATGGGGCGCAGCGGTCAGGAGGCCGTGTTTGAACGCCACAACTGGAAGGCGACCGCTGAGCGTCTGGTGTCGGTGTATCGCGGGCTGGCTCAGGAGTGGGCGCTGGGACGCGCTTAAGACGCCGCTGCCGCTGCGATTTTTTCGCGCCCGGCGGGCAAGTACTCCTGAGGCTTGTTCAGCCCAAACGTCTGGCGCAGGTAATGGCCTAGATTGCGTTTGAAATGAGCCGCTTCCTGGGCGTTTGTGGCTTTTCCCGGCCAGGCAGTCGCCAGACGCGTCGCCAGATCGTTGATGCGTCGATTGACGCAGGTCATCATCGCCCAGCGCGCGCGTTTGGCGGGGTCCTGACACAGCGCGTCCAGTTGCTGGCGATAGGCAGCCGCATCGCCCGCCATGGCCGCGCGCAGCACGTCATCAAAGCCGGGTAGGGCTTTTTCAATCGACAGCAGCGTGGGAAGCGTCGTGTTGTGCTTGAAAAGCGAATCGGATTGGCGCCACTGGGTTTTTTCGTAGACGCATTGGTCGAAAATCTTTAAAAACGTCGCCGGGTCGGCCAGTGCGCGTTGCGGGTCGCTTTCGGCGTCCGCTTCGGGCGGGGCCAGAAAGTAGCCGCGCATCAGGTTGGTGAGTTTGGCGTGGACATTACGGGCGTCTTCCCGTGACAGGGCTTGCTGACACAGCGGTTTCAGCGGCTCGTCGCGCCCCTGCGAATGATGGCTCCACTGGGCGGCCTGCACCCAAGCGTCGAGCATGTCGTCAAAGACAAACTGAAGGAGTTGGTAGCGTTTCACTACGTCCATCTTCTGCGCCTGGCCGTTCTCCAGCAGGGGAGAAAGAGCGGCTGTGACCGCATCGTCGCAGGCGGCGGACTTCAAGTCAGGTTGCGAATAAACGGCGCGCATCAGTGCTAGCCACGACGATTGGCGCGTCTCATGCAGGCGCGCCATGCGGCCAAAGTCAATCAGCGACGCGGAAGGCGCTGACGACTCATCGGCGACGTCCGACAGAATGAGGTTGCCGCCATGGAAATCCAGATACTTATCGGGGGAGAGCAGGCTCATCATGATCAAATCCGGGGCGATCCGCTTGAGAAGCGTCTGCTTGAGTTGCGGCTGCTGGGCGTCGACCTGATTGAGGGTGCGCTCGCCAGCGTAGGACTGGACGATACCGTCTTCACAGGAGGCGAAGACCGTGGGTACGCGCAGATCGCTTCCATTTTTCTGGAGCCAGCTTTCCACGCGCCGCGCCTTGTCCTGTTCGCCTTCAAGCTGGACCTCGTCCTGAAGCACGCGGATGGTGGCATTGGTTTCGCGCATCGCAGCCGCTTTATCTTTCACCTGGGTGAGCGCCTGATAATACAGGAAATCGCGTAGCGCCTCGATGGCGGGCGGCGCTGCGTCCGGACGTCGCGCCTTGATGACCACGCGCTCGCCGTGCGTCGTAGTGGCCAGAAACACTTGGGCGATGGACCCGACGCCTAGGGTTCTGTCGATTTGTTGAATGGGGTCTTGAGGTCGTTTTTGATTGAAGACGGCCTGAAGGCGTTTGAGAACCGGTTCATAGTCGCGCATGGGCAAGGCGGGCACTTGATCAAGCAATGGGCCGTAGAGCGTCATGATGCGCTCTTTGCGTCTGATCTCGCGCTGGCCCATCCAGCGAATCCCTTTAGACAGGATATTATCGCCCACCACGTTTTGCAAAAACGTATCCATGGCGCGCAGTTTTTCAAGGGCTCCACGCGTCGATTCTACGCGCGCCTGCATAGCCTTGATGGCGGGTGGCCCCTTGAGCGTGATGATCATCCGCTCGCATGCGCCTGGCGCGCCAAAGCATTTATCGCGCCAATAGGCTTGCGACCATTTGTAGCGACGAATCGCGGTTTTGACGGAGGGAGGCAGATACTGATCGGCCTTTTTTTCGCCGCGCGACGCTTGCCACGCCATCCAGCGCCAACGGGCGAACTGGCCCACGGCGTTAAAGAAACCGTCTTTTAATGTGATTTTAGCCGCTTGCGCCTCAACGTCTTCCTCACACACGGACGGGGCCGCGATATCGGGAAAGACCTTGTTCAGGCTGTCAGCGCCATCCATACCCTCCGCGCCAGAATCGGCGTCTTTGCCAAAGCGCGGCCTCGGCGCGCCCAGCGCTCTTGGCGCATCGCTCACACTCTGCCAGGCAAGCGGCGGCGTGAATGCGCCCGTTGTGATCATGATTGAAGGCTCTCCCCGGGGCTCGCTCGAAATCTTGAGGGCATCAAGGTCCCTCCAGTCAAAAAGATGCGCGGTCCGCCGATTTTGGTTACAGATTGTAATGCGTTTGCGCGATAATACGCGCGTCGCATCGTTTTGCGGGCCTTTGGCGCTCGCCTTCGCCTGTTTTTATGAGTGAACCGCTTGCTCTGCTGATTCTCGGCGCGTTGATTGGCGTGTTGTCCGGCCTGCTGGGCGTGGGCGGCGGGTTGATGATGATTCCTGCGTTGATGTATGGCCTGCCGCTGATGGGCTTTGCGGCTCTGGGCGTCAAGGCGGCGACGGCGGCTTCCGCCATGCAGGCGGTGGCAAGCGGCGTGTCTTCTTCATGGGCCCACGCGCGGCGTAAGACGGTGCTGTGGGGGGTCGCCCTGCCTCTGGGCGCGGCGGCGCTGGGCGGCGGCTACTGGGGCGGCCTGTTATCGGGACAACTCGATGATCGCTTCCTGAAATACCTGCTCGTTGCCGTGATCGCCATCGTAATGACGATGTTTGGCCGCAACAAGGCGCATCACGGAGAGCAAACGCCCTTAGTCCTGTCAGTGGGAGATGCGCTGCGCCTGCCGGAGCTTCCACGAGCAGCCCTGCTCGCGGTGGGCGTTGGCGTGTTGTCCGGCGTGCTGGGTATCGGCGGGTCGCTGTTTTTAATTCCTATTATGACGATTCTGCTGCGCCTGCCGATGCGCAATGCCATTGGCGCGGGATCGGCGACCGTGCTGATGATTTCGGCGGCAGCCCTATTGGGCAAGTGGCAAGCCGATATCCTGCCCCTGCGCGAAGCCATGTTACTGACCGTCGGCGCGTTTTTTGGCGGCATGGCGGGCGCGCGTCTTACCAGCCGCGTATCGCCTATTGTTTTGAAGCGCCTGATGATGGCTTTGATGGGGCTGGCGCTGGCGCGGACCCTGACGGAACTGCTGCTGGGGATTTAGACGCGGCGGCGCCGACCGGGGCGGTCTGCGTCGCAGGCGGCGGTTCGCGCCGGAAATCTGATTTGCCCTGCGCAATTTTATAGAGGTCATGGCCCAGCAATAACACCATTAACCCCGCCAGCAGGAAAAATCCCGCCTGCGTAAAACCGGTCTGGATCTTCTTGCTCACCGGCGAGCCCTTCACCGCCTCGATGGCCTGGAACAGAATATGCCCGCCATCGAGCGCCGGAATGGGCAGAAGATTCATCACGGCCAGCATGGCGCTGATAATGGCCATCAGCAGAAAGCCGGTTTGCAGGCCTGTGTACTGGATCGCTTCTCCGCCCGCCTTGACGATGCCGACCGGGCCAGCAACGTCGTCCCAGTTGCCTTTACCACTGAAGATCTTGCCCAGACCCGCAAAATTGCGCACGGTGATATCACCGAGAAAGGCCAGCGACTCGCCAGCGGCGGCGAGTGGATTTAAATAGCGCTGAGACCCGCCCCCTTCCATCCGGATACCGATCAATCCTTTTTCGTTGGGCGTGATCGTGAGCGTCACAGGCGGATTTTTTCCGCCTCTCAGGATCGAGAATGTCAGCGGTTTTTGGGCGTGGGCGCGAATCGTTTCCGTTACGAAATAGCTGCCGTCGTAACGTCGTGTCGACAGCGGCTTGCCATCGACCGCCGTAATGACGTCGCCGGGGCGCAGGCCCGCCTGCGCCGCTGGCATGTGCGCGCTCACGACTTCCTTGATGGCGACCGGCGCGTGCGGGGCGGGCAGGCCCCACATCATCGCGACAAAAATCATAATCAGCCAGGCCAGAATCGCATTGACCGCGATACCGGCGATGGCAATGGCGAAGCGCTGCGGCAGCGGACGATTCTCGAAGCGTTGCGGCGAATCCGGCGGAATCGGCGAATCCGGATTATCGTCAGGAAAGGCGACATAGCCGCCAAACAGCGCCAGATGCAGGCAGTATTCGATGTCCCCGATTTTTTTCGACCAGAGCGTCGGGCCCATTGGCAGCCCGAATCCGAAACGCTCGACGCGAACTCCGCAGCGCCGCGCGACCCACAGGTGGCCCAGTTCGTGCGCGATAATCAGCACGCTGAGCATGCCCAGCATAATCAGGACGGAAGCGACGGGATGAATAGCGGTCGGGGGCATTTGGACGCCCTTTCGGGTTATGGGGGACTCATGGGGCCCATTGTAATACGAATCGGCGTTCCTCGCCGTCCCCTCATCACGGGATTAGAGCAAGCCCGCAGAATGATCGGCATGGGACCGTTTGCCATGCGCGCCCCTTGTCAGCGATAATACCGCTGCGCCGCGCGCCTGTCCCGTGAATCCCGTGATAAAACGGCGCCCAGGCGGCGCGCGCCAGCCGTTAAAGCGATGGAAATCAACGCCATGGCGATCCTCTGAGGAGTCTGACTGATGAGCGCGATTTCGCTTATGCCCAAGCCTTCTTATCCGCCCAGGCCGCAGAGGCAATATCCTCCCGCGCCCCCGCAGGGATATGCGCCGACGGCGAAAACGTCTCCAGCCCCTGCTCCCTCTAAGGGTTTGGCGCCTCGCCCGAAGGCGTAAGCGCGGCGCTCACGCGCTGACGGACGCGCGTTTCTACGTCGCCGATCGACAGGGAAGCGGCATGCCCGTCCAAAGCGGCCATTTCCCGAAAGCGGGCCGGGTCGCGCAGAAGCGCCAAGGCATGCGTCTGCTCAGGCGTTTCTCCCGCTGTCTCCAATAATTGGCGGTAGCTCAGGCTGCCATGAGAGCGTAAAAAAGCCATGAGCGCCGTCAGATCCTCGATCCCCATCGGCAGCGCGGCGCGATCGGGCGCCGCCCCGGGATGGGGCTGGCTCAAATCGCCCGCCATGGCAGACTGGCCGCCGACCGACGCCACCGGCCCCAATCTTAGATTGGCGGGCGGAAGAATTAATGCGGCGGCCCCCGATTCGGCGGAACGCGCGCCCGGCAGGTGATAAAAGGCCCAGTAGGCGCGCATCGCCGCCAGCGATAACTCATCGCGCGCGATATTGAGCGGCGCCAGGGTTGCCAGCGTCTGGGGCTGGCGTAATTGCTCAACCCAGGCTTTTTCGTGCGCCGACAACGTGGTGACGGCGTTCAAATTCAGGCGTTGCAGGCCTTCTTGCGAAATGCCATGTCCAGCGGGGCCGGTCAAACGCATCAACGCGCCGGCGACCTCTCGAAAATCGCGCGTCGAATCGGGCATTGAGGCTGGAATCTGCGTCGCCGAGCGCAATTGGCTGATAACATCCGCATTCAACACGATCACATCCTGATCGGCGGACGCGATCCAGATGTCCTGAAGCGACAGCGCCCCGCGATCGCCATCCAGCGAGGCCAGCGTCAGAAACAACCCTTTATCGCGCATCAGGGCTTTGGCGACTTCCGCCTGTTCGCGGTTCATGGTCGCCAGATTCAGCGCGCGCAGGGCGTCGTAGGTCAGGCCCTGGCCGTTGGCGTCAAACGCGGCGAAGAATGCCATGAGCTTGTCGCGCGAAATGCGCTGCTCCAAATCGTAGAATTGAATGGCGCGCTGAAACAGGGCGCGGGTCTGATCACTCATCGGGGCCTGACTTAGATCCGAAGCGCGCACGGCGAGCGCAGGCGCAAAATTGGCTTGCGCCAACAGCCATAACGGCAATTGAGCCCGATCTGCGCCCAAAAACGCGGGATCGGCGCGCAGGGCGTTGGCGGCATACTGAAACAGCGCCAGCGTATAGGGCGAAATCGCCGTCTCTGCTGCAGGCGGCGGGGCCGACGGCGTTTGACCGAGCGCCAAAGCCGCCACGCGGGCATCGCGCAGCGGAAACGTCGCCGGATAATAGCGAACCGAAACCGACCGAACCGGATCCACCATGAGCGTGCGCCTCGCTAGAAAAAGCCTGCGCCTGCATTGCGTGCGTTTTATTATAGCGCGCAACGGCCGGATTTTCTCTTGGCTGATGCGTGTGCGTGAATCGCCGCTTCTGTGCTTCAATAAGGCCGTCGCGCCCTTCGCCAGATGATGGGAATGACGGACCGATTCGCGCTTCAAAAGAGATTCTGCCTAATCGAGATTTCGACTGTGGATACGACGCCTCCTGCAACGCCTTCTGAAGATCCTCGCGTTATTCGCAAGGGCGAGTACGCGCGCCATGGGGATTTTCACCGCAACCTCGATCCTAACTGGAGTTACTATCCTATCTATGTGAATAAGCTGGAAGCGATTGATACGGCGTTGCGTCGCTATCACGCTGCGGACGATCAGATTCTGGATGCCGGGTGCGGCGAAGGGGTGCTGGTGGATCGCTATCGCCGCGAAGGCTGGCAGATTGTCGGGGTGGATAAAAACTACGCCAGCGAGTACGTCCGCGAAGGCAGCCTCACCGATTTGCCTTTCCCGGACGCGGCGCTCGACACGGTGCTGTGTCTGGATGTTCTGGAGCACTTGCTCTATCCCGATCAAGACAGGGCGCTCGCCGAGATTGCCCGTGTGATGAAGCCTGGCGGCCTCTTGATTGTGTCGATTCCCAATCTGGCGCATTTTACGGCGCGACTCAAGATGCTGTTTCGCGGGCGCCTGCTGCGGACCGCCGCCCTGTCGCATCATCCCGGCGATCGGCCAGCGCTGGAATATCAGCAGCTGATTACGCGGCATCGCTTTGAGATTCTCGAACGCCATGGCATTTTCCCGACCGTGCCGCCGATTTATCGCTGGGTAATGCGCTATCCGGCGCGCTCAGCAGGCTTGCTGCGCTGGTTGCGCCGTCTGCCATTTCCGACTTACTGGCACTTCCAGGTGATTTTCGTCTGCCGTTATGCCCCCACTCCCTGACGCCGCGCCTGAAGCGCCTGCGCGCCGGGCCCCCAGCCTTCTGCGCGCCGCCGGACTGATCGCCGTAATTACGGTGCTGGCCAAGCTGCTCGGGGCGTTGCGCGACTGGCAGATATTTCAGGCTTATGGCGCGTCGATAACGTCGGACGCCTATTTCGCCGCGGTGCAGATTCCCTCGTTTGCCATCGTGTTGCTCGGCGGGTTGGGAGGCCCGTTCCATACCGCCATCGTGGGAGTTTTTTCACGGCTGATTGACGCTGGCGAGCGCCCCTCAACGCTGGCGCGGCAACTGGCCAGTACAGTGCTGACGCTGACAGGCGGCGCGTTCTCGCTGCTGTCGATTCTGGTGTTTTTCTACGCTGAGCCGCTCTTGCGCGCGCTGCTGCCCGGCGGAGATCCGGCGATGATCGCCATGGCTGCGACGCATCTGCGCATCATGGCGCCGGTGATGCTTCTGGGCGGGGTGATTGGGGTCTTTTACGGGCTGGTCAATGTGTATCACAGCTATGTCTGGCCATCGCTGTCTCCTGCGGCGCTCAATGTTGCGATGATTCTGGCCCTGATCGCATTTCCGGAAGATCCTGCTCATGCCAACGGCAATTTGCTGGCGTGGGCGACGCTGGCGGGCGCCGTGTTTCAGGTGGCCCTGCAATTACCAGATTTTCTGCGCTTTGGGTTTACGCTGAAACCGTCTCTGGCCGCGTGGCGCTCAATTGAGCTTCGCCAGATTGGCGAAGTCTTGTTTCCGATGATGATTGGCGTAACGATTGGTCAATTAATGACCTATGTGGATATGCTCTTCGCCGCGCGACTCGCTGAAGGAGGCTGGTCTGCCGTTGTATTGAGCAATCGCCTGCTGCAATTGCCTATCGGCGTGCTTCAAACAGCGTTTCTGGTTCCCGTGTTCCCCCGGTTTTCGCGCGCGGTGGCGGATCAGCGCTGGGACGACCTGCGCCGCGATTTCAGAATGGGCGTCGTGTCGCTGTGGTTTATCAGCCTGCCCATTTTAACCTTGCTGTTGTTGCTGAGCGAGCCGGCGATTCGCGTGGCCTTTCAGCACGGGCGCTTTGACGCAGGCGACACGCGATTGGTGACGCTGGCGCTGGTGTTTCAGGCATTTCAAATGCTGCCGTATTTTGCGCGCGATACGTTAACGCGCGTATTTTACGCTTTTCAGGATTCTGTGACACCGATGCTCGTTGGCTTTCTGGCGATTGGGGTTAAATATCTGCTCAATGCGGCGCTGGTCTCGCACTACGGCATTGGCGGCATCACGCTGTCGACCACGCTGATCACGCTGTTGAATATGACCGTTCTGGCGATTGCGCTCAAGGGCCGTCATGGCGTGACATTAGGCGTTGCGGCCATGGCGCGATCGTTTGGCAAGCTAGCTATCGCGGCGGGCGTTACCGGGCTCGCGTTGTGGGCGCTGACAGACCCGTTGACGCGCTTTCTCATCGCGCGGGGCCTTCAGGGCGCGGGGGCGGATCTGACGCTGATGGCAGTCGTCTCGCTGGCAGGGGCCGCGCTGTATCTGGCGCTAACGTGGGCGCTGCGCGTACCGGAAGCGGACGCCCTGTTTGCGCGCGTGGGCCTGCGTCGTAACAGGCTCAACGACGCCTGACATAGACGAGCCCACTGCGTCCCAAACAAACTAGCGGTACGGCGAATAACGCGCCAGATTATCCGCAGGACGCGCATACAGCGCTTGCAGCGTGCGGCCGTCTCGCGGCGACGGCCCATCCGGCGCTTGCTGAAACTTTTCACACTGAGGAGGGACGGGGGTGGCGGCCGCGCTGTCCCACGGCAGAGGAATATCGTCAACGCGCAGCCCATAAGCGGGATACATTAAATCGGCGGGATCGTCGCTATGCCCCCATAAACCAAGCGCATGACCCAGCTCGTGCGCCACGGCTCGCGCAGAAGGATTTTCTCCTGTCATCTCAATGAGAACCGCGGTGCGGATACGCTCTCCGGGATCCAGGGTTAAAATGGGCCGGGTGACGGGATGCAGCGCGCTTTGCGGGGTGCGCGTCCAGGCAATGATAATATCGGCGCGCTCAGGCTGAACGGTCTGCGTCAGGGGTAGATACAAGCGCCATTGCGCCAGCGCGCTTTCAACCATGGCGGTTTCGCGTAAGGTTGGGGCGTCGGTATAAACGCGAACAGGCAAGGTCGTCCAACGCATGGCCGCGCCGTTGGGGCGCTTTAAAATCCGCGCAGCGTAATCCGGGCCCAAAAGCGAGGGCGTCGCAGCCGCCTGTTTCCAGACGGCTTTCTCAACCGGAGCAGGCGGCGTAATGGCTGTTGCGCCAAGCGCAGGCGCCGCCATGGTCACCACCTCCAGAACGGTTTGACTGGCTTCCGACGCCTGCCCGGACGCCTGCGCGGCAACAGGGACGCTCACCGGCGGATCGGCGAGCAGTTCGCGGCTTTCCTCGTCTGGCGGTGCCGCTGAGTCGGGATGCGCTCGGGCAGTAACCACGCCGTCTGATGACAGGCGCACTTCACGCGGGGCCAGCGGCAGGGCGTAAGAGAGCTGCTTCAAACGCGCCGAGGCGTCCTGATACGGGAAACTCCGGCCAAAGACGTACGTTTCCAGTTGGGACAAGCGTTCGGGGGTTGGCGTGGCATCGTACGAACGTCCCAGCAAACGCGATTCCATATAAGCAATCAGCCGCGCATCGTTGCGTTTCGCCAGAGGCTCTGCCTGAGACGGGCTTTCTCGAAGGCGTTGGGAAATGGCCTTCAGGCGCGCGGCGCGCGGCGCCGGGTTGAGTTGTCCGAACAGGGTTTTTTCAATTCGCCCCAGCCGGGATTTTAACAAGTCTTGCGGGTAGGTTCGGCCATACAGGCGGGTTTCCGCGGCGGCGAGCTGAGCTTGCGCTTGCGCGGTTTCGGCGGGATTGTCGACATTTTCCAGGAATTCAACCATGCGTGGCAGCGCAATAGGCGCTATTTTAGGCCCGAGTCCGGGCTGAAAATTTCGCTGCGGCGACTGCGCGATCGCCACAGAGGCGCACGCAGCCAGAGCGCACAACAGGCCAGACGCGCTCCCTATTTGCCGCAGCAGCAGTCGGGCGCAGTAGTAAAAGCCATCAGCCATCAGGTCGGCCATGATCCGGGCAAGCAGCTCCTTTTGATCGGGTCCCTTTTGAGGGTGATTCTATTATAGAACGCGCGCGGGCCAAGACCGCCGGAACTGTAGATGCCAACGTTTCCGAAAAGACGCGTGACAAGGCGATAGAGCCCGATTAGAATCGACGCGTACGCACGGGATTTCATCGCGCGCCGCCTCGGCTCAAATCGGCGCGTTGCGAGCCCCCTCTTGCCGACGCGGTTTTTTTTTGCCAGAATCGTTTCCGCTGCGCCCCTCCCGCATGACAAGGATTTTTTACCATGCCAGTTCCCAAGAAGCGCCAGGGTCACTCTGATCAGGGACACCGTCGCGCCTGCTGGAAAGCCGTTATTCCGGAAATCAGCAAATGCCCCAATTGCGGGGCGGTTCGTCATCCGCATACTATGTGCGGGGCCTGCGGCTTTTACCGCGACCGCATCGTGCGCGATCTTGCCGTGGCCGAGGAAACTTTCGAACTGGATGACAACGAGTAAGACCCGCCGGTGTTGGCGTCATTCGGTATTGTCGAGCGCGTTTGACGACGAGGGAGTATGACCAGTCAGCCGATTCGGGTCGCTATTGACGCGATGGGAGGCGATTACGCCCCTGCTGAGATCGTCAGGGGCGCGGTTCTTGCCGCCCGAGAGCATCATGTTACGCCGCTTCTGGTCGGCCCGCCCGCCATTGTCGAAGAAAGCCTCAAGGCACACGACACGCGCGGTTTATCGATTGAAATAGTCGCCGCAAGCGAAGTCATCGATATGGGCGACTCGCCCACCACGTCGCTGCGGAAGAAAAAAGACGCCTCGATCTCGGTCACCGCGCGCTGCGTCAAAAACGGCAATGCGCAGGCCATGGTTGCCGCAGGCAGTACAGGCGCGGCAATGGCGGCGGCGCTTCTGACGCTGGGACGCCTTGAAGGCGTGGATCGCCCTGCAATTGGCGTGGTGCTGCCATCTCTGGCTGCGCCGTGTCTCCTGTTGGACGCGGGCGCCAACGCCGATTGCGCGCCTCATATGCTCCTGCAGTTTGGGCGGATGGGCAGCGTGTTTATGCACAACGTCTACGGCGTGGAGCGTCCGCGCGTCGGCGTGCTGAATATCGGCGAAGAGCTGGGCAAGGGCAACGCGCTGGCCCATGCGGCCTACGAGCTGTTATCGCAGGATCCGGCCCTGAATTTCATTGGCAATATTGAAGGCAACGACCTGTTCTGCGGCAACGCCGACGTTGCCGTGTGCGACGGGTTTGTGGGCAACGTCGCGCTGAAAAGCGTAGAAGGCGTCAGCAAAATGTTAATGACGCATCTCAAACAGGAACTGACCGCTCACTGGCTGACGTCTCTGGGCGCAATGATGATAAAACCCGCGCTGCGCAGCGCGAGAGGCAAAGTAGACCCGAATGAACACGGCGGCGCGCTTTTGCTGGGCGTGCGCGGGGTGTGCGTCATCGCCCACGGATCGAGTAACGCCAACGCCATCGTTAACGCCGTGCGCGTGGCAAAACACGCGGTCGAGAGCGACGTATTAGGCAAAATGGGAGGACGTCTCCTGGAAAGCGCAGGCTGTTCATGACGATTGGCGCACCGTCGGATATCGGGTTGAGCCTGATTGGCATTGGCGCCTGTATCCCCGAAACGGCGCTCACTAACGATGATATGGCCCGTCTCGTCGATACGTCCGACGAATGGATCACCACGCGCACTGGTATTCGCAAGCGCCATGTGGTTTCTGGCGATCAGACGGTGGCGGATCTGGCGATCGCCGCCGCGCGCGATGCGCTGGCCAGCGCCGGAATCAGCGCTGAGGCCATCGATTTGATTATCGTCGCCACGTCGACGCCCGACACGATTTATCCCGGCGTGGCCTGTCAAGTGCAGGCGGCCATCGGCGCGCGTCAGGCGTTTGGCTTTGATATGGCGCTGGCCTGCAGCGGCTTTGTCTTTGCGCTGGCCACGGCCCAGCAGTTTTTACGCACCGGCATGCGCCGCATGGCGCTGGTGATTGGCGCGGATATTCATTCGCGCTTTGTCGACTGGAGCGATCGCAATACCTGCGTGCTGTTTGCTGATGGCGCCGGCGCCGCGATTGTTTCGGCGCAAGCGGGCGCGCCGGATAACTTCCTGTCCAACGTGCTGTACACCGACGGAACGAAGGGGCCGGAACTCACGCTGTTTCTGAATTCGCAAAACTGTCCGCTGGCCGAACCCCGACAAACCGTGGCTCCTTACGTGACGATGAACGGTCGCGAGATGTTCAAGTTCGCTGTGGGCGTCGTGCCCTCGGCGATCACGGCCGCTCTGGACGCCGCCGGTCTGAAGATCGACGATATTGATTATCTGGCGCTGCATCAGGCCAATATTCGCATCATGCAGGCGATGTCCGAAAAGCTGGGCATCGCGCCGGAAAAGCTGATCGTGAACCTCGACGAAGTCGGCAATACGTCGGCCGCGTCTATTCCCATCGCCCTCAATGACGCCGTTCTCAAAGGCCAGCTCAAACCCGGCCAGTTGGTCGCCCTGTGCGGCTTTGGCGCCGGCGTCGCATGGGGAGCAAGCGTGATGCGCTGGACGCTGAGCGATTGCCGGCCGCAGGCGGCCCAATCGGTTCAGACGGCGCAAAGCGAACCGGCCCAACCTGTGAGCGCTGGCGCCTAAAAAAACGCGCCATCTCGACGTCACGTCACAAGAAACCCAATGAGAGAGTCTGTCGCGATGCCTAAATTCGCTTTTATTTTTCCAGGCCAAGGCGCGCAAAGCGTGGGCATGGGGCGCGATTTTGCCGAAGCCAGCGAGTCGGCGCGCCATGTGTTTGAGGTTTTCAATCGTTTTACGTCCGCCGACCTGAGCCAGGTGTGCTTTGAGGGCCCCGAAGACGCCTTGCGCCGCACCCGTTATACGCAACCGGCGATTCTGGCCACAGCGCTGGCGGCCTTGACGGTGTTTCGTGAACGATGCGCGCTCAAGCCAGCTTATACCGCCGGGCATAGCCTGGGAGAATATGGAGCGTTATACGCCAGTGGCGCGATTTCGCTGGAGGGCGCCGCCCGACTGATTCAGCGGCGCGCACAATTAATGGATGCCGCCCCGCCCGGGGCGATGGCCGCTGTTCTCGGATTGCCCGAAGCCCAGGTCGACCGCGCATTGGCTGAATTTCCGCGAGAAGAAGTCACAGTCGCCAATTATAACGCTGCCGATCAGGCCGTGATCTCCGGCGCCCCGCAAGGCGTTGCGCAAGCAAGCGAGCGCCTTAAAGAAGCAGGCGCCAAGCGCGTGATTCCGCTGGCTGTGGGCGGCGCATTTCATTCGCCTTTGATGGATGCGGCGGCGGCGGAATTTACAGCATTTCTAGCCAACGAATCGTTTGTCGATACGCTGATTCCGGTGATCGCCAATGTAGACGCTCAACCCACCACGCGCGGCGAGCAGTTTCGCGACAAACTGGGCCGACAGGTGAATCACTCGGTGTTGTGGTCGCGCACCACGCGCGCGCTTCTTGGCGAGCTGGGCGTAGATGCCATCATCGAGTTCGGTCCGGGGCGCGTGCTGACCGGCATGATTCGCAAAACCTACCCGGACGTCCGGGTGTATAACGTATACGATATGGCATCTCTGGAAGAAACCCTCTCCGCGCTGAACGCTTCGGCGCCGGTGGCCTGACGTCTCGGGAATTCCGCGTTGTCTTCATTCAAAACAGGAGATCGAGGCTTTGATCGCACTAAAACCCGCTATGAGACGACCCTGGGCGTTAGGCGTTATGGCGATGACGCTGCTGACGCTCTGCGTCGTCTCACCGCCGCCGTTGACGCCTTGCGCGCGCGCGGAAAAACCTCTGGCCGTCGACGCCTCTACGGCATTTTCGGATCGGCTGCTGGCGCTAACGCGTCGCCTGCAGGCGGTCTCCACTGGCGAGAAAAACGGCTTTCGCCGGTCGATTGGCATTCTGCGCGAAAGCGTAACGCCGCAAGATTCGCTGACCTTTCGCGAACATGCTGTCGACGTCTGGCTACAGTCATACTATGAACGCGCCATGACGCGCGGCGATCTCCTCGAAGCACTGGGCGTCTCGCAGCCACTGAACCGCTCCTCGCAATTGTCTGCGATTCGTCGGCAGGTGCGCCCCTTGGGCTTTGAGGCGCATGTGGAAGACGGCGCTGTGGCGCAGATCCCGCGGTTTTCACTCCTGCGCCGCCGTTTAGGCGATCTGGCCGGGCCCGCCTGGCGCTCGTATTGGGCTTTGCAAGCGGAGGAAATCGATCGGCCACTGGAAATCGAAGGCTTGCCCGCCGTGCCGTGGGACCAGATGCGGCGGCGGCTGACGGCGCGTGAGCAATTTCTGACGCTCTATCCGCACTTTGTGCGGCGTCGCGACGTCGACTGCGAGCGCGAATGGATTCTGCTGGATTATGTGGGCGCGCTGGATCCCGCCGTTCTCGCCGATTCGCGTCAGCGCCCGCGCGCTGATGCGCTGGCCAGTTACGCCCTCTTTCTGGAGCGTAATCGCGACTCGCATTCTTTTGGCCTGATTCGCGATTATCGCCGCTTGTTGCTTGGACAGGGCGATAAGCTGGACGTGGCCGCCGTGCGGGCGTTTCTCGACGCCCAGAATTTGCCGAAACCATCGTTTCGCGCCGCCTCGTCGGGCGAGGCCTCGCCCGAATAGTCCATTTACGAAAGGATTCGCTGCTTATGTCTGATGTTCCTGTCGCCATTGTCACCGGCGGATCGCGCGGGATTGGGCGCGCCTGCGTGCTGGCGCTGGCTGAAGCCGGTTATGACGTCGCCTTTAGTTTTGCGGCCAACAAGCAGGCCGCCAGCGATCTCGAAGCCAGCGTCAAGGTATTTGGACGCCGGGTCCTGGCGATTCAGGCCGATGCCGCCAATTCGGTGGAGGCGCAATTGCTGGTAGATCAGACCGTGGACGCTTTTGGGCGTCTGGATGCGCTGATCAATAATGCGGGCGTCACCCGCGACGGCCTGATCCTGAGAATGAAAGACGAAGACTGGCGCCACGTGATCGAAACCAATCTGTCGGGCGCGTTTTACACCACGCGGGCGGCGGCCAAAGTCATGATGAAGCGCCGCGCCGGGGCGATCGTCAATATCTCCAGCGTTGTCGGCGTTTACGGCAACGCCGGGCAAGCCAACTACGCGGCCAGTAAAGCAGGCCTGATTGGTCTGACCAAGGCGTCGGCAAAGGAACTGGGGGCGCGCAATATTCGCGTCAACGCCATTGCGCCAGGGTTTATCGCTACCGATATGACCGAAGGCCTGCCGGCCGAGCAGATTGTCGAGCATATTCCGCTGGGACGGCTGGGCGCTCCCGACGATATTGCAAAGGCGGTTCTCTTTCTGGTACGCTTTGGGGATTACATTACGGGGCAAGTCATTCAGGTGGATGGCGGACTCGTTTTGTAAGGTCTGCGCAGGCGAGCGCCTTCACGGCGCGGGTTTAGGGCATATCGGCGATGCCAGCGCATCGCAGTTTTCCAGCCTCGCTTTGGCCGCATCAAGTTTTCAAGAGTCAGATCCCTTTTCCGTTTTGATGAATCGCACTGGAGGTTAAACGCCGTCTGATGAGCAGTACCACCGCCACTACATATGATCGCGTCAAGAAAGTGATCGTCGAGCAGTTGAGCTGCTCGGAAGAAGAAGTGAAATCTGAAGCCAGCTTCACCCAGGATCTCGGCGCTGATTCGCTGGATACGGTTGAGCTGGTTATGGCCTTCGAAGAAGAATTCGGCATGGAAATTCCTGACGAAGACGCCGAGAAAATCCAGACCGTAGGTGACGCCGTTCGCTTTATCGAGCAGCACGTCTCCAAATAGCGTCTCTTGCTGATATTGTTTCTTTTTCGGGTGTGGCGGCGTTTGAGGCAGGAGTGCCGCCGGTGTTGTCGACAGGAATCCATGGCTGCATATGGCGCCTGATACTCTGAGCAAACCCCGCGTCGTCGTGACCGGAATGGGCGCGATTACGCCCATTGGTAATTCGCTGGACGCCATCTGGTCGCGGGTGATGAGCGGCGAAAGCGGCATCGGCTATCTCTCCAGCATTCTGCCGGAAGAGATGACGTGCCGCATTGGCGGCGAAATCAAGGATTTTTGTCCAGAAGACTACATGGACAAAAAAGAAGCCCGCCGCATGGACCGCTATATGCAATTCGCCATGGCGGCGACCTCGCTGGCGTTTAAGGACGCCGATCTGCGCGTGGGCGATAATATCGTCGCCGAACGGCTGGGCGTGGTGCTGGGCAGTGGCGCGGGCGGCATGGGTACCATGGAATCGCAGCTTAAACGCGCGATTCAGCAGGGTTATCATAAAGTAAGCCCGTTTTTTGTCCCGATGATGCTGCCGGATTCTGGCGCCGGGCGCGTCTCCATCGCCTTTAAGGCCAGAGGCCCCAACAAGGCTGTGATTACGGCGTGTTCAACCGGCTCCGATTGTATCGGCGAGGCCTTGCGCGCCCTTCAGCGCGGCGAAGCCGACGTGATGATTGCCGGTGGCGCCGAAGCGCCCATTTACGCGCTGGCGGTGGCGGGTTTTGTGTCGGCGAGGGCTTTGTCCCAGCGTGAAGACGAGCCCACGCGCGCCAGTCGTCCGTTTGACAAGGATCGTGACGGCTTTGTTATTGCAGAAGGCGCGGGCGTCCTGATTCTGGAAACGCTGGAACATGCGCAAGCCCGAGGCGCGCAGATCTACGCCGAACTCTCGGGTTATGGCTGCTCATCTGACGCCAACGATATCGTGGCGCCATGCCCTGACGGCGACGGCGCGGCCCGCGCGATGATCATGGCCCTGCAGGATGCTGGCTTGACGCCGGAAGCGATTCAGTACATCAATGCGCACGGGACCAGCACGCCCTTGGGCGATGTGGCTGAAACGCTGGCGATTAAACGCGTGTTTGGCGAGTACGCCAAGGCAGGCCTGATGGTGAGTTCCACCAAGAGCCTGCACGGCCATCTGCTGGGCGGCGCAGGCGCGCTGGAGGCGATTCTGTGCATTCTGGCCATGCGCCATAATATTGCCCCGCCGACTATCAATCTCGACCACCCGGATCCGCAATGCGATCTGGACTATGTGCCGCATCAGCCGCGACCGGTGGATAATCTGCGCGCGGTGATGTCGAATTCATTCGGTTTTGGCGGGCACAACGCCTCGCTTATCTTTAGAAAAACTGACGCTGCGGGCGTATGTGGTTAATCCCCACGCTGGTCGCCGCGCGCGTCACTGATATCTCGATAGAGACGCTGCGCGCTCTGGGCGTGCGCGGTCTGATTTTTGATCTGGACAATACCCTGATGGCCCCGCGCTCCGGGCGTCTTGACGCCGATATCTCGCAATGGCTGGCGGTGTTGGCGGCAGAAGGGTTTCAACTGGCGTGCGTCAGCAACAACAAACGCGCCGCCTACTGTCAATCGGCCCAGGAAACGCTGTCCATGCCGGTATTTGGTCATGCGCGCAAACCGTTTGGAGCCAGTCTGGCGGCGGCGGTCGCGCAAATGGGCTTGTCGGCCCATGAAACGCTCGTGGTGGGCGATCGCCCGCTGACCGATATCTGGGGCGGTCGGCGCATCGGCGCTCAAACCGCTCTGGTGAAACCGCTGATGGGGCCGTTTGAGCCGCCCGCCATCCGGTTTTTGCGATGGATGGAGCGGCGGGTTGTTCGCGTTTCGTAATCCACGCGAGCCCCTGGTCGCCTTGGGCCTCATGTCGGGCACGTCCGCCGACGCCATCGACGCGTGCGCGGCGCGTTTTTGCTTAGGTCAGGACGGTCGGCTGTCATGGGAAATTCTCGCGACAGCGACGCGCCCTTTTGAAGACGACCTGCGCGCGCGTCTCCTGCGGCTGTTAGAGGATACGCCGGCCAGCGCCAGCGAATTCTGCGCCCTGAACGCCGAACTCGGCGAGGCCTTTGCGCAGGCCGCTCTGGCGGCCATGGCGGCAGGCGGGCTGCGCGCCCAAGATATAGACGTCATTGGCTCGCACGGTCAAACGCTGGCGCACATGCCGCCGGGCAGCGCCTCAGTGTCAGGGACGCTTCAACTGGCAGAACCCGCTATTATCGCGGCGCGCACCTCTATCCTGACGATTGCGGACTTTCGACAGGCGGATATGGCCGCCGGCGGTCACGGCGCGCCCCTCGTCCCGCTGGCGGATCGCTGGCTCTTCCAGCAGCCCGACAGCGGCTGCGCCATGCAGAATATCGGCGGCGTGGGCAATGTCACGCTTCTCCCGCCTAAAAATGCCGGACGCCCGATTCGCGCTTTCGATACGGGACCGGGCAATCTGCTGATTGACGCGGCGATGCGCCGCCTGTTTGACGCGTCGATGGATCGCGACGGGACGATCGCAGCCAGCGGGGCGTGTTGTCAATCGTTGTTATCAGCGCTCAATGCGCATCCAGCGGTGCGGGCGTTTTTAGACGCGGCGCCGCCCAAATCCACCGGGCGCGATTTATTCAATGAGGCGTTACTGGAATCGGCTCTGAGCGCGTGCGGTGACGCGTCGGCGGCGGATATTATCGCGACGCTCACGGCCTTTACGGCTCAGACGATTGCCGACTCTCTGGCGCGCTGGGGCGCTGATCCCGCAGAGGATATCCGCACGCTGATTATTGGGGGCGGCGGCGCGAAAAATCCGACGTTGATGCGCTTTCTGGACAGTCGCCTCCGTGCATTCGGGCGTCCCATCGCTCTTAAAACCCATGCCGATTACGGGATTCCTAACGCTTATAAAGAAGCGCTCGCCTTCGCGCTCTTGGCGTGGGCCTCGCTCTGCGGAGCGGCAGGCGCCGTGCCGTCGTGTACTGGCGCGCGCTATGGCGCCCTTCTGGGTAAATTCATGTGGGGCGGCGCGCCTGCGCGCGTGCTAGAATAGCCTGCGTCCTGTTCGCCTTGTCGTTAATTTGGGGAGATTTCTCTCATGTCCTGCCATGCGTCGTCTGATGTGTATGATTTCGATTGTGAAGCCGTTATCGCCCAGCTGAACCATATTCTGGAGAGCGAAATGGCGGGCGTGGTGCGCTATACGCATTATTCGTTCATGGTATTCGGCATGGAGCGTTTGCCGCTGCAAGTCTGGCTTCAGCAACAGGCAAGCGAATCGCTTCTGCACTCGCAGCAGGCGGGCGAACTGATTACGCATCTGGGTGGACACCCCTCGCTGAAGATTGGCACGCTGCTGGAAAGTCATAAGCACGACACGCGCAGTATTCTCGAAGAAGCGCTGGCTCATGAGTCCGAAGCCATTTACGCTTACCGCCGCCTGCTGGATCTGGTGAAAGACAAGTCGGTTTTGATCGAGGAATTCGCGCGTCAGCATATCTTTCAGGAAGAGCAGCACATTGGCGACGTGCGCAAAATGATGCGCTGAAAGTCAGACTCGCAAATTCAGATTTCAGAAGAGCTTAGGCAACCACCACGCCCTTGAGATCATACGGACCGGCGGATGTCACGCGCGCCTGAACCAGATCGCCGGGCAGCGTCTGTCCATCGGGGTCTTTAAGCAGGACGCTGTTATCCACTTCCGGCGCATCCCAGGCCGTGCGCCCGATGAGCTGGCCATACGAATTCTGCGAATCGATCAGCACCGCAAGCGTTTGGCCCACCAGCGCCTGATTATGCGCATAGGCGATGCCCTGTTGCGCGGCCATCAACGTGCGGCGGCGCGCAGCGATTTCTTTTTTGGCGACCTTACCGTCCAGATCACGGCTGTCGGCCCCCTCCACGTCAGAATATTCAAAGACGCCCAGGCGCTCAAATCGCGCGCGTTGCAACACGCCTTGCAGATGCTCGAAATGCGCCTGCGTCTCGC
Source organism: Vampirovibrionales bacterium (assembly GCA_016712355.1). NCBI lineage: Bacteria > Bacillati > Candidatus Melainabacteria > Vampirovibriophyceae > Vampirovibrionales > Vampirovibrionales bacterium. The sequence continues at coordinate 858,861 of JADJRF010000005.1, forward strand.
CGGGGAATCCGACGATGAAGGAACTGCGCAGGGCCACGCCCGGGATGCGCGCGCGGGCGCGATCCGCAAAGGCCTCTACATCGAACGACGGGCGGCGCATGCGGCGCAAAATGTCTGGATGGCTGTGCTGTAGAGGGCAATCGAGATATTTAACGACGCGATCGCACTCGGCGATGGCGGTCAGAAGATCGTCGCTGACCAGCGTAGGGTAAGCGTACATGACGCGAATCCAGTCGAGGCCGTCCACCGTGTTGAGCGCACGCAGCAAATCGGCAAGCGTCAGGCCGAATTCTTTGCCGTAACTGGTGGCGTCTTGCCCGACCAGAATAATCTCGCGCACGCCGCTTTGTGCCAGACTGCGGGCATTTTCCACCACGTTTTGCAGCGGACGGCTGCGAAACGCCCCGCGCAACGAGGGAATAATACAAAACGAGCAACGATAGTCGCAGCCTTCGGCAATTTTCACGTATGCCCACGCGCCCGAGGTGATATGACGTCGCTGATGATCTTCCTGCAGGAGATAGTCTGGATCCTGCTGAATCGCCAGCACGCGCTCGCCTTGCTGGCTTTGGCGCAGGATGCGGGCAATATCGCCGACATGATGCGTACCGACAACAGCCTGCGCCTCAGGGAAAAGCGTGAGCAGATCGCCCTGGAATTTTTGCGCCAGACAGCCGGCAATCAGCAGTTTTTTGCCTTGTTCAGCCAACTGGGCCAGCGCCTCGACCGATTCGGCCTGCGCTTTTTCGATAAAGGCGCAGGTGTTAACCAGCACTACGTCCGCCTCCGACTCGTCGGCCACAATCGTATGACCGTCCTGCGTGAGAGCGCCTAACATGGTTTCCGTGTCCACCAGATTTTTCGGACACCCCAGATGCACAAAGCCGATTTTTTGAGCTTTGACGGGCAAGGCCAGCGCATCGGCGCCCTCAGGGGCGATGGGGGAGGGGACGGGCGTAAGAGAAGATGTCGTCATCAGAACAAAACGTCTCAGATTGATCGCGGTTGCGCGCAGAAGGGAGCCATTCAACAAAACCCGCGCGCGCGGCGTTTGTGATCGTGGCGGACATCATACTATAATGCGGGCGCGTCACAGACGATGAGAGGAGATTGCGCGCGTGAGAGGACAAGCCATCGGGCGTTGCGTCGGGGCGCTCTATCTCGCCCTGTCATTAGGGGGAATGACCCTCAACGGGCTGGCGTGCGCCGCCGCGCCAGAAGGCGCTTCTGCGAAAAACCTTGGCGTCCCCGCGCCAGCGTCTGCAGCGACTGCCGACCACGGTATTCACACGTTTCAGCTACCTTCGGGGCAAACGCTGTACGTAAAAGAGAGCCGCGACTTGCCCGTGGTGACGATCGACACCTGGGTCAAAACCGGCTCAGTGAATGAAACCGACGCCACCAACGGCGTGTCTCATTTTCTGGAGCATCTGATTTTTAAAGGCGCCGACGCCATGAGCGCCGCCGATATCAATCAGCGTATCGAGGCTTATGGCGGTCGCTTCAACGCCGCCACCAGCGATGACTTTACGCATTACTACATCAGCGCCCCCTCGCGCTTTCTGGAGCCGTTGCTCGCCATTCATGCGGCGATGCTGCAACGCGCCTCCATCCCGCCGCAGGAACTTGACCGCGAGCGCAAGGTGGTTCAGGAAGAAATCAACATGGACGACGACAAGCCGCAGCGTCGGCTGATGATGACCCTCTCGCGCCTGATGTTCGCCGGTCATGGGTACGCTTATGACACGCTGGGCACGCGCGAAGGCATCGGGTCGGTTCCACGCGCGCGAATCCTCAACTATTACCATTACTGGTACCGTCCGCAACACATGAATACCGTGATTGTGGGCGACGTCTCGCCACAACGCGCCGCCGCGCTGGTCCAGAAATATTTTCCCGCCAACGGCTTCAAGGGGGCCTCCGTCTCTGCGGCTCCTGCTACCGTTGCAAGCGATCCGAACGCCTATAGCGCCCCCCCTGTGGGAAAACCGGCCGGACCGCAGGACATTCAGACCCGGGTTCTGGCGGACCCGAATATATCGCAGGCCTATGCCACGCTGGCGTTTTTGGGACCCGATGTTGAAAACCGCCAGGCAAGCTGCGCACTCGATGTCGCAATGATGGCGCTGGCCTCCGGGCGCAGTTCGCGCCTGTATAAAGAGTTGAAAGAGCGGCAAAATCTCGTCAACAGCATTGAAGGCGGCAACTGGACCATGCGTTACGCTGGTCTGCTCTATGTCGCCGCTGAAACGGCCCCGGAAAAGCTGGCCCAGTCGCAGGCCGAAATCGTCCGCATGGTCCAGGAATTGCGCGCAAACGGCATTACCAACGAAGAGCTGGAAAAAGCGAAAATCCAGACGCTGAAAGACTTCGCCTTTCTGAATGAATCCACCGACGGGGTAGCCAACACGATTGGCTATAACGTCACCATTGGCTCACTGAGCGACTATACCGATTATGTTCAGCGAATTCAGGCCGTGACGCGAGAAGAGGCGCAAGCCGCGCTCGCACAATACCTCGACTTTAACCGTGCGGTGTGGGTGGCGGCGATCCCCAAAGACGCTGCCAGTCTCGGCGCCCCCCCGGCAGAAGAAGCGCGGATGAAAGCGCTGCTTGCCAACGCCGCCCTTGCCATCTCACAACCTGCCTCCAAATCGGCTGCTGCGTCGGCGTCCGCGTCTACGGCCACTGGTGCGATGAGCATCCTGCGCGAAAAGTTGCCGAATGGCCTGACGCTGATCCTCAAAAACAAGCCGGACGCCGATACGGTCGCCGTTAAGGTAATGATGCGCGGCGGACGCGCGGCGGAACGCATTCCCGGCGTGGCGCAACTCACCGCACAACTGTTGCAGAAAGGCACCAGCGCCCGTCAGGCCGAAGCCTTGAACCGCGAACTCGAATCGCGCGGCATGTCTCTCAGCGCTTCGGCGGCGGAAGATTATCTCGACGTGACGGGAACCGCCGTGGCGGGGGATTTGGGCGAACTGTTGCTGATTCTGCAGGACGTTCTTACCCATCCGGCCTTCCGCGCAGATGATTTCGCAAAAGAGCGCGACGCGCTGGCCCAATCGCTGAAGGCCAGCCGCGACGAGCCCGCCTCGCTGGCGCTGGAAAATCTCGGCCAATCGCTCTATCCCCGTCATCCCTATGGGAATCTGGGGCGACGGGTGGAGACGCGTCTGAATGAGATTCAGCCAGAAGACATCCGCCGCTTTTATGAGGCGCTTGCGCAACCGGACAATCTGGTAGTGACGGTCGTCGGCCGCGCCGATCCCGATGCGATTCGCGCGTGGCTGCTGGCGGCTTTTGGCGCCAAATCGTCTGCCGCTGCGACCCCCTTACCGCTGGCGCCGCCGGTTGAAACGCTGTCCGCCAATAAAACCATCCAGGACGCCAAACCCCGGCAATCCGCCGCCTGGATAGCCCAAGGCTGGCTCGCTCCCGCGATCAGCTCGCCGGATTACGCCCCGGTGAAGGCGCTGAATGCCTTGCTTGGCATGGGCATGAGTTCGCGCCTTTTCCATGAATTGCGCGAAAAACAGGGGCTGGCCTACGTGGTGTCGAGCTATTATCCCAGCTTGCGCGACCAAAGCCGTCTGGCGCTGTATATCGGCGCGGATCCCAAAAATCGCGCGCGCGCGCTAGCGGGCTTCCAGCGCGAAGTTCAGCGCCTGCAAAGCGCTCCGCCAGACGCCCGCGAGTTGCAACAAGCCAAAGACAAGCTGATGGGCGCTTTCCTGCTCGATCATGAAAGCAACGCCCGTCAGGCCTATTACTTGGGCTTGTTTGAACTGCTGGGCGTCGGCTACCAGTTTGATCAGCGTTATGGTCAGCTGATCCAGCGCGTCACGCCCGCAGATATCCAGCGCGTGGCGCGGAGCCTCTTCTCAAAGCCAATGGTCCTGTCGATCGTCGAACCTGCCGCCGGGCCCGCGCCTGCTGCGCCTAAAAACGATTAGCGCCAAGGCTCAAGCCGCTTCCAGCCCTTCTTTTCAGGAGCCCGTTCGTTCCGTGACGCTTCGTTTTCGCGCCCCAGCCACCAGCGCCAATCTGGGCCCCGGCTTTGATAGCTTTGGCCTGGCCTTGACCCTGTATAATCATTTCGCCTTCACGCTGGCCGAACGGGACGCGGTCGTCGTCAGTGACGCGTCCACCGTCAACACCAAGGGTTTAAGTGTCGCGCCGCAAGACAATCTGGCGTTTCAGGCGCTGGATCGACTTTATGCGGAGTGGGGGCGCTCACGTCCGCCCGTAACACTGGAAATTACCGCTCACATCCCACTGGCGCGCGGTTTGGGAAGCAGTTCGACGGCGATTGTGGCGGCGCTGGCGGCAGGACTCGAACTCAGCGGCGAATCCGCGTCGCGCTGCGACTTGCTGCGTCTGGCCAGCGAACTGGAAGGGCATCCTGATAACGTGGCCCCGGCGCTGTTAGGCGGCGTGACCCTGTGCGATGGCTCTGCCGGGCGGATGCGTTGCTATTCGCTGCCGTGGCCGGACGAGTGGGGTTTGATGGCCATTGCGCCCTCCGATCGTCTGTTGACCGAGGACGGCCGCCAAGCGCTGCCTGAAAGCTATTCGCGCGAAGATGCGGTCTTTAATCTGCGCAAATCCAGCGTGTTCGTTTACAGTCTGATGCGCGCCGACCCGGAGGCCTTCGCCGATAGTTTGTCAGACCGTCTGCATCAGCCGTATCGAGGGCCCTTGATTCGCGATTTTGAACCCGTCCGCGCGCTGGCCCGGCAAGCGGGCGCCTTTGGGGTGGTGATCAGCGGATCGGGCTCGTCGTTGCTCGCGTTCTATCCCAAAAACGCCGAATCTGCGCTGACAGCGGCATTACAGGCGTACCAGCGCGACCGTGGCGAAAATCTGCGTATTTTACCGTTGGGCCTGGACACCGAAGGCGTTCAACGCGAAATTTAAACTCTGAAGTCTACGTCGACCTCAGGACGACGCGAGCGCATCTTCAGGGACGGGGCCTGCGCCGTCATCGCCAATGAGATCCATTTCTACCCGCGCGCGAATGGCGGCTTTGGGGATCTGGATGTCGCCACAACCCTGATTTTCAGCCAGCATCACATGCGGCGTGACCTGAACGACGCTGTCGTCTTCGTAGGTGATAAAGCCGCAGGAGACCGTCACCAGCAACTCAGGCTTGGCCGCCAGCGAACGCCAGTGACCGACGACGCTCGGGGCGCTGGTCCAGGTGACGCACTCGAGAGGGTATTTAATGGGTTGGGTCATGGCAAGGGCCTTTTCTTTCATCAGACGAGACGATCGCGCCTGGTGCGCGAGCGCCGCAAGTTGACGCTGCTGGGTCGCCAGTTGGGTTTGCAGGGCGAACAGGGCATTCTTTCGCTCGCGATCGGTACTTTCTCGCTGAAGCAACATTGCCTTCAGCTCCTGCTTCTGGCGTTGCAGCAAGTCGACCGTTTCGCGCAGGGTGCGACGTTCTTCTTCCATCTCACGCCATTGCGCGGCGCTTTCGGCGGCGGGGGGCGCAGAAGGCGCATTTTCAGGCGGCTTGGGTTCGAACTCGCCCGCCGAGGTCTCAAATAGACTCATCACGCGCGTCCATCTCTCCGTGTCATACGATTCAGGGTGAACGACGTTATACCATCAATCGCTAAGACATGGGTAGTAGTTTTGGCTGCGCGCGCGACGCTTCTTTACGCAGCGCGTAAAATTTACGCAGAAAAAGCCGTGAACTTGATTTTAGTCATTGAAGCGCATCGCTTTTTTGATAATAATTCTCAAGTAAGCCCCTGAAGCAGGAACCGCCATGCCGATTTCCCTGGAACAGGCGCGCGTCGGCGCCGATTTTGACATCGCGACGATTGAGGATCCCACTATTGCGCTCATGGCGCTTCGTCTGGGGATTCAGGCCGGTCAGCGCGTGACGCTTTCTTCGCGCCTGCCGGGCGGACCCTCTGTTCTGCGCCGTGGCGGGCAAGAAATCGCGCTGGGTCGCGACATCTGCAAAGGGATTCAGGTCAGCGATCCGTGCCCGGCCTTGGCCGTATGATCGCGTTTCGCGTGACAGGGATCCTATGAACGCAGCGGATGCCTTAACGAGCGCCTCTGCTCGCGAGGCCTTGACGGGCCTTCATCTGACGGCATCTACCGATCCGCCCGCCCTTGACGCCGCCGCTACCGACAGCGCTGTACCTCTAGAAGGCCTCAAAACCGTAGTTTTAGCGGGCAATCCCAATGTGGGCAAGTCCGTTTTCTTTAACGCCTTTACCGGGCAGTACGTCAACGTCTCTAATTTCCCCGGTACGACAGTTGATATTCCCCATGGCCGTGCGCATCTGGCGGGCGAAGACGTCGCCTTGCAAGATACGCCGGGCGTGTACGGTCTGTCGGGTTTCAGCGAAGAGGAGACCGTCGCCGAACAGGCGATTCTGGCGGCGGATGCGGTCATTAACGTCGTCAGCGCGTTGAATCTTGAGCGCGATTTGTTTCTGACCCAGCAACTCATTGATTACGGCAAGCCGCTTCTGGTTGCGCTGAATCAGATGGATGAAGCCGCCCAGCGCGGCATGCGCATTGATGTTGGCGCGCTGTCGCGCCTGCTCGGCGTGCCGGTGATCCCGTGCGTGGCAATTCAGGGAGAAGGCGTCGATAGCGTCGCTGCCCGTCTAGGTGAGGCCCGCCTCGGCGCCGTAACGCCCGATGCGCCTGCGTCATCGCAGATTGCCGAACTGGAGGCCAATCCGGCGCAGCGACTGCACCTGTATGGGCTGCGACGGCAATACGTCAATGCCATTGTTTCGCGCGTTCTAAGCCTGGATCCGGGACTGGAAACCACTCGCGCGCAACGCGCCTCACGTCGTTTGGGCGATTGGCTGATGCGCCCGCTGCCGGGAGCGCTGTCGCTGGCGATCGCCTTGCTGGCTCTGTATCAAGTTGTCGGCGTCTGGGTCGCGGGCGATTTAGTCGGCTTGACCGAAGGCACGCTGATGCTGGGAGTCGTCAGCCCGTTGATTCAACAAGCGGTTGGCTCGCTGTTTGCGCCGTCGAGCTGGCCCTATGAGTTGCTGGCGGGAGAATTCGGCGTTCTGACAATGAGTCTGCAATACATCGTGGGCGTGTTGTTCCCGCTGGTGCTGGCGTTCTACGTGTATATTTCGCTGCTGGAAGATTGCGGCTATCTGCCGCGCATCGCCGTGCTGTCAGACAGCATGCTCAGTCGTCTGGGGCTCAACGGCCGCGCGGTGATTCCGATGATTCTGGGCTTTGGCTGCGTGACGATGGCCACAGTCTCCACGCGCGCGCTGACGTCTCAGCGTGAACGGACGATTGCCTCTACGCTGCTGGCCATTACGGTACCGTGCTCGGCTCAACTCGCGGTCATTATGACGCTGATGGCCATGGCAGGCGGCCTGAAGGGCTGGTTAATCTATCTGGCGACGCTGTTTTTCATTTTCACCCTGCTGGGAACCATTCTCAATCGCCTGCTGCCGGGGCGATCCTCGGCGCTGATGCTGGACTTGCCGCCCATGCGATTGCCCTCTGTCCAAAACGTCGCGCGAAAAACATGGACGCGTACCAAGGCCTTCATGCTGGAAGCCGCGCCTTTATTTGTCCTGGGTTCGGCGGTGGTGGCTATATTACAAACCTCGGGCGCGCTGGCCTGGATTCAGCAATGGCTTGCCCCGCTCACGGTGCAAGCCTTACGCCTACCGCCGGAAACGGCCCGCGTGTTCGTCATGGGTCTGGTGCGGCGAGATTTCGGCGCCGCCGGGCTATTGACGCTGGCGGATCACATGAGCGCCGCTCAGATTTTGACCGCCCTGATCGTCATTACGCTTTTTGTGCCCTGCATCGCCTCTGCCGCGATTTTCTGGAAAGAGCGCGGCATACGCGAAGCGGCCATGATCCTGGGTGGATCATGGCTGCTTGCATTTGGGGCAGGAACCATACTCAGTCGCCTGTTAGCGTTCGCGCCCCTCTAAAACGGGGCGCGTCAGCGTGCGCGTGCGGGATTTCCAGAGGAGGAGGAGAGGAGGTATCAAAGCGAGCGTGTGAAAAATTTTCTAAAAAAGCCTATGTCCCGCCCTGTTGCGGCATTTTATCCGGGAGGTTTTCTGTGTGCGTCCTTGTGATTGCATAAACGCGATTGCATTCTGCTTTGTGTCAGTCTGGCGACAGATTTAAGGGTATCTTCAGATTTTATTCGTCGATTCCAGGTTGCGTCTGCCGATGGGCGTCAAGACGATGAGGCCCTATAAAAGCGCCGTCCGACAGGGAGATGCGGGACGGCGGTAAATTGCAGTTGAGAGGGGCTTGGTAAGACTTCTAAACGCGCTCGCGCGCCGAATAACGCTTCTCCAAAGTTCTCTTTCCGAAAGATAACATTCCGAGGGGGAGCAAGACTCGAAAACGAACGACCTTAGGGGCCAAGTACGGGACCTCGCCAGCACGAATTGCGATGGCTCGTCGGCGCAGAGGGCTGGGGGCTGAGCGCCGATAGAAATCCTATCGTTCGCAAATTCAAAAACTTGATGAGGATTCCCAAAGATCGTTACAAAAGGCTTATGTTCCGTCACCTGTTTTTAGGAGGATCGTCCGTGACAGTTGATGGAGTCGGCTGTTTCGAGACCCTTCACAAAATGGTAACCGCGAATCGCAAAGCCTTCTCGATGGTAAAAGCGATGGGAATCGATGTTCTCCACATACGTGTCGAGCGTCGCCACGCGCGCCCCATGCGTGCGCGCCTCCTCAAGACAGGCGGCCAGAAGCCGCTTCCCAATACCGGCGCTTCTGGCGTTACGGTCAACGACAAGGGTATCAATATCGGCCTGTAGCCCGCACCAGACGCGCGTAAACAACCACAGCCCGGCAACCCCCAGGCATCGCCCCTGTGAAGACAGACAGGCGAACTGGCGATACCCGCGCTTGAGCGCTTCTGCGAGTCTTTGCTGATAGGTTTCGAGCGACATGTCTGGATACATCTGGCAGACGACCTCCCAGCCCTGCGCCATTTCTTCGGGCGTTGTCCACGTGACAATCGTCTCGCCGATTGCGTGGGGCGAGGGCGCGCCTGCAAGGCAGAACGGCGGCAGGTTTTCAGCAGTCATGACCGGATGATAGCCCAAGCGGTAGCATCTGACATTAGAAAAACGAGGCGTACTCCATCAGGAAGTTCATCATCGCCTGCATAAACAACGGCAGCGTGGCCAGAAACACGGCGACCCCGATACAGGGCTTGAGCGCAAAACTCAGTTGAAATACCGGAATCTGCTGGGCGGTGCGGTTAACGATCCCCAAAATGACGTCAATGGCCAGCGTCACCACCAGAATCGGCGCAGCCAGAATCGTGCCGATGTGCAGCACGTTGCCCGACACCGTGACCAGATATTCCAGATTAATCCGCCCGACAATATCTGGATTCATGGCCAGCAACGGAAAAACGTCAAACGAGCGCTTCAGCGCCAGAATCAACCAGTAGGCCCCGCCGATATACAGAAAGCCCAACGTCGCCAGAAAGCCGAACAGCCGCTCCAGTAGCATCACTTGCGCGCGACTGGACGGATCAAAAATCATGGCCGACGACAGGCCTATCTGGTTGTTCATTAAGCTGCCAGCCGCATAGACGGCGCGTAAAATCATATCGGCAATGAAGCCCAGTAAAGCGCCGACGGTGGCGTTGACGGCCAGCAACAACACAAATGGCCCCATGTTGCCCTTTTGCGCCCATTGCATCGGCGAATGCGCCGTATCAATCGGGATAATCCAGAGCAGCATACAGGTCAACATCACGCCGAACGAGAGCTTGACGTTAAAGGGGATATCGCGCCGGTTGAAGACGGGGGCCATCACGAGAAAGGCCAGCACCCGGGCAAAGACGAGCAGGCCATGATCGAGCGAAGCGCCATGCTGGGCCAGCAGGCGGGTCATGCCTTGCATCATCAGGTCAAAACTGGCGGCGACAGCCATCCGGGCGATTCCCTCTTGCGCGTCTTAACGTGGCGGGCCTTGAGCCTGGCGAAGCGTCATCTGCTCGCTGACGCTGAGCTTGGGTTGCGGCTTGACGCCTGTTTGAACGGCGCCGCCAGAAGCCTGTTTTTCGCCATCGGCGGCAGGCGATTTCATTAAGGCGTCGATTTTGGGCTGAGGCTCTCCACGCAACTGCCGCTGATAGAAGGCTTCGATGCGCTGTCGACGAGGATCGCGCGGTTTGGGGGGCATGAGCATCCGTTCGGCGTGGGGAATTTCTTCAAAGGCCAGCGTGGCGGACTCGCGCACGTAATTGGTTAACAGCGTCATCATCAGCCCACCGCCAAAAATAACCAGCAGAAAAACCAGCAAAATCTTGGGCGCCGCTGAAATCGTCTGCTCCTGCACCTGCGTGACCGCTTGCAGGATGCCGACAATCAGACCGATGCCTGCGGCCAGCAGCACCGCTGGCAGCGATAGCAGCAGGATGAGATACATCCCCTTGCCCAGGTGCTCCATCATCAGTTCCATGGCGGTGAGACGCCTCTCGCGTTGCGGTTAATTAAAGCTTTTCACCAGCCCGTTAATCACCAGGCTCCAGCCGTCCACGGCGACAAATACCAGAATTTTAAACGGCAGCGAAATAATCGTCGGCGATAGCATAAACATCCCCAAGGCAAGCAGAATATTGGCCACGACCAAATCCAGCACAATAAAGGGGATAAAGATAATAAAGCCGATCTCAAACGAGGTGCGCAGCTCGCTAATCATGAAAGCGGGCGCGACTTCCCAGATGGTAAGTTCCTTGGGCGATTCCGGCATTTTATTGCGCGTCATCTGCAGAAAAAACGCGATGTCGTCCTGGCGCGTCTGGCGCATCATGAATTCTTTCAGGGGCTCGGACCCGTCGACGAGCAGGGTGACCATATTGGCGCCCTTTTTCATATCGGGCGAAATTTTTTCATACATCTCGCCAAAGACTGGCGCCATCGTGTAGCACGTCAACACCAGCGCGATGCCCACCAGCACCATCGACGGCGGCACCTGCTGGGTGCCCAGCGCCGTTTTGAGAATCGACAGCACGATGATGTAACGTAAAAAGCTGGTCATACTCACGATGACAAAAGGCAGCAGGCTGAGCGCCGCCATCAGCACGATCAGCTGAAGGGCCGGATCCAGCGTTTGCAGGAAAGCGGGCATTAAGGCGTCTCCTGTTGTCGGGAGGCGGCTGACGGCGGATTCGCGGGGCGTCCAGCGCGTAGACGCTGACACAGGCGCAGCGCCATGCCCGTAAGGGACGCATCAGCGGCAACAGTAACAACCTGCTCAGGCGTTTCAATCTTCTTAGCGATCTGAGCTGTTTCGCCTGTCTGCGGCGCCGGCTCCAGCGGCGACAGCAGCGTCACGCCCAGCTCGCTGCACGCCAGCAGAAAACGCTCGCGACCCACGCGCGCCACATACGCGGTTCGTCCGGCTTCCAGCATTAGAGCGGATTCCAGAACCAGCGGCGCCGTTGCGCCGTCCCCCTGCATGGCGGTCGCCGCATTGACCTCAATGGACGAGGGCATACGGGTTTTTGGAAATTTCATCCAGGTTCGCCAGCCGCCGCCGCCGGGTAACGGCGAGGCGGGTCCGCGCGCATGGGAAAAATGCGACGACGTCCGCGCGTTTAACGCCTGCAACCACCGCGGATGTCGGCGCAACCAACTGGCCGCCGCCAGAATCAGCACGATGAGTACGCCTGTATACAAGGCCACAGCGCCCATATAGCGCCAGAATAATCCGGCGGTCTGGGCGGGGTCCGCAAATACTGAGGCGACCATCAGGCTTAGGCGTCCTCCTCGTCAAAGTCATCGTCGTCGGCAAGCCAACTATCGTCCTCCGATTCTACCCAATTGTCGAAGGCGTCGCTATCGCCCGTTTCGGCAACAGGCGGAGCAGGAGGTTCCGTTTCTCGGGCGACGGGCTTCTGCGCGGGAGAGACGGCAGACGGCGCCGCCGGTAAATGAAGCGTCGTTTCTTCCGCAGGGGCTTCCAGCGTCTCTTCTCCGACGCGGCTGATGCGCACGCCAAAGCGATCGCCGACGATGACCAGCTCGCCGACGGCAACCGTCTTGCCTTCCACATGCAGGCGGATGCGATTGGCGGTCAGGTCTCCGACCTCGACAATCAGACCTTCGGTCATTTGCTTGACCTGGCGAAGGGGCAGGCGTACCGGCGCGAATTCCGCGTGAACCTCAATGGGCAGATTGCTCCAGAGTTGTTCGCGCGCCTTGGACGCGCGGCCAATCTGAGACGGATGGGGAAGGGGGGGCGAAGACTCCATTACTCTCGATTCCTGTGCGTTATGAAGGGCGAGTCCGGCGAGGCGAGTGAGTCGCGCGCCAAAAGGAAAACGTCTGTCGCTGCCGGGCTCTTGATAGGCCAGGCGATCGGCGCGGCTATCGCTGAGAACAACGAGATCGCCGGCTTCGAGCTGTTCGAGATCCTGTAACGATAAGCGCGTGCGTCCCACCCAGAGGCGAACGGTTTGGCGCACGTGTAAAAAAAAAGAATCTTCCAGCGGCGCGCGCGTGGGCGGGGGGGCGCTGGCCGCGACATCGTCTTTGGCCAATAAGAACGCCTGTCGCGGAATGGTGAGAATGAGCTTGCCAAGCGTCTCGTCGCCTGCGCGCGCGCCGACAGGCCGCGCTAGCCGAAAAGCCCAGCACACGTGCAGCCACCCGGGCTGAAGACGCCGCGATCGCTTACGCCGAATAAGCGCAGGGCTGAGCGCGTCAAAGGCTTCCTTGCAAAACCCGGTCAGAATCTGGCTTTCCAACGCGCTGACGCGATTCAGCGAGAACGATCCCGCGTCGCCAGGGGCGTCGCGCAGCCCCAAGGTCGTGTCGAGCAGACCCTGACAACCGGTTTCACAAAGCCGCAACTGCGTGACGTCTTCCGGCGCCTCTCCCAAAGAAAGCTGGGTGACGAAAAAATCATCGGCGCGCCAAAAATATAAATTGTGCTGGCTAACCGCTACCAGCCGAACCGTCGTTCCCACGCCCCAGAACGTTTGCAAGGCCTGACGCAGCGCGCCGGTGGTCGCATGGCAGCGATCCACGACCTGCGCCAGCGGCAGATCGCGGGGCATGCAATGCGAGGGCGTCACAGCGACGGCGGCCATGGGGGTTAATTCCACCTCGTTCTCTCTCCTGCCCCAGCATAGCGCCCATGCGTGCGACTGACCATCCATCGGGCAGAGGAGACGCTGTTAAGAGGGTACTCGGATCCGGGCATTTTGCCATGGCGTTGGCCGACTCAGGGAGGCGAGCCGGTTGTTGAGGCCGCTGGATCGGGCGCATTCGCCGGTTTGGGCGGCAGAACGTAACGCGCCAGAAACGTCAAGGCTTGCTGTCGCGTCACGGCTTGGCGCGGGGAGAAGCCTTCGCGCGCGGTTAAATCAGTCGGGGACAGGTTAAACACGGTTTCAATGAGATTATGGGCATACGCCCACGCCACCGCCGAGCGAAATTCCGGCGAAATAGCCGCCAGATCGCGAAAATTCTCAAAATTCTCGCCCGATTCCTTGGCAGTGTCAGGTCGCAATTGATCGTTAACGGCGGATCGTATCTTCGAAAGCGCCGGGGCTTCGCCTTTCAAACGCACGGCCAAATCGCACAGCCCTTCTCGCGTGATAGGCGCATCGGGATGAAAAATCCGTTCGCCCTGAAAAGCATCCGTCGACATCCAGCCGCGACGCACCACAATTTCTGCGGGGCCCGCATCGGGGCGCTCCGGCGGCAAGTCGGCAAGAGCAATCTGCGGGTCGTCCTCAACAGCCACGCCGGCGAACTTAACCAGCCATTGCGCCAGCTCCGATCGCGACACCGGCTGCTGAAAGGCGGACGAATCCGGCGTCGCGTCGGCGGGAATTAACTGCCGGTCGCGCGCATATAAAAAAGCCTCACGAAACGCTAAATAACGGTCTTTCTCAACTTCGCGCCTGCGCAACATTTCGGCTTCCGGCTGCAACGCGCTGCGCTTGGTGGAAATAGGCGGAGGGGGCGGAATATCCGGCGGCAGCTCGGTCGTGAGACGCGCGGGTTGAGGCGGGCCGTCGCACCCGGCCCAGAAGGGCGTCAGGAGCGTCAGCGCCGACGCCAGCGCGCAGACGCGAGACGCGGACCAAAAACCAGAGGGAGGCATCGGGGACATCGCGGATTCCTGCCGTTCGACGTGAGGGCGTTTGACTCTATCATAGCGCCGACCTTCGCCGGATTGTAAATCTTCGGCGTAATTCCGTAACAAAGACCTGCGCAACCCTCCAGTTTGACGCCATTGCGTCGATACCCTACTTGTCCGCAAGAGAGACAGGGCCAGACGGCCCGGCGCGATTCGCCTTTATCGTCGCGCGTGGTTCATCAGGGAAAATTCAGTACGCATAACGCAAGCGTGGCCCGGACGTGGGGGCCTTCCGTAAGGCGGCTCAACGTTGGCGGCGCGTAAGCGCGTCTTCAACCCGGAGAAAAGAGTCAGCGAGTCGATAGCTGGCAGCGCTTAGTGGTACGATCGTTTGGGTACGCTGCAAGCAAGCCTATCATCCGGCGTTTGAAATTCGCTTCGCTCCGCGCGGGCCGCGCTTGCGCCTGTGCGTCTAAAAATCTCGCCGCATTCCTACTGTTGGGTCGCGTCAGATAAAGGCGACCCGCAGGCTGTCGAGGTTTTTCGACTAAAGAGCAGAATGGGGGAAGCGCCCCGGCGCGGCTTGTCCTGTAAGGGCGTCCAGAAATCACGCACGAGCAATTGCGTTTCCTCTCCGCGCTCAAACCCTTTGGCTTGCAGCATCGCCAGCCGCTCTTTCTGAAAAGAATACGCCGTCACGCGAACAGTCGCTTTTCGCGTCTGTTCGCTTACGTGATGCAGCGCAAACTCAAGCAATTCGGCATCACCCTCCGGCCAGCCAGAGCTGACCATCCAGGAGATGTCATAGGTTTGAAGATCGGCGCTGGCAACAGAGACGCTGCCCAACAGGAGATCCCGGGCGGCGTCGGCCACGACCCAGCGTTTAAAAAAGCGTCCGCGCAGGGTGTCCAGCGTCGCATGCGCAAAGGATCGCGAGAAGGCTCTGGCGCTGCGCTCCATATACAAGCGCTTTTCCACCGGGAGCGTCTGATCGCTGAGCGTCTTCAAGCCTTTGGCGTCAGCGCAGGTCGCCTCTCGCAAACCGGCGATAAAAATCGCAGGACGCTCGCATTGACCGGGAGAAGCGTGATGATACGTCCATTGCTGGGCCAGTGGACGAAACCCGCAGGCTTTTAGCAGCGCCAGCGCTTGCTCGTAGCGAGGGTGCGTCAGCGCAATGAAGGTCTGAACGCCTTCTGCGCCGTAACGATTGAGCGCGTAATGCGCCAGCTGTGAAGCGACGTCATAAGTCGAGACATCCGGCGCCAGCAAGAGCTGATCGATTTTCCAGCGCGTCGTCCAGTCTGGGTCCTTGGACAATCCCAATACCGCCAGCACCCGGCCGTTGGAAGCTGCCGTAAAAATCGCAGGGGTGAATTGCCAGGTCGGCGGCAAGGCCATGCTCAACGCCTGCAGCGGCGCAAACAGATGACGCAGCGTTAAAAACAGACGATAACGCGGCACCTCGTCGCGAAAGGCGCCGAGCAGGGCAATCACCTGCCCCACGTCGCCCAGACCCATGGCCCGCAACTTGATCATGCGTCTCCGCCAGCCCTTTCGATCGCAGAATGCTCCTATTATAGTGGACTGCCGCGTCCCAAAATCCCCCATCTTCTGCAGAAGGGGAGTCTAGCATGCGAGGGCGACGGCCTGTTACACTGATGGCATCGCCTCTTGCAGCATCGCCGCTGCGCCCGACCCGAAAGCCTGCCCGTTATGACCGCTCGCCCCGCCAACGCGAAACCTTCTCCACCCCGTGTGATCGCCTCTAATAAGAAGGCGTATCACGACTATCATGTGGAAGAAACCTATACAGCAGGCATTATTCTGACGGGTACCGAGATAAAATCGATCCGAAACGGCCAGGTTTCGCTCAACGAAGGCTTTGCGCGGATTGAAAACAGCGAGGTGTTTTTATACGGGATGCATGTCAGCCCGTACGACAAGGGCACGCACTATAACCACGCCCCCGATCGCGTCCGCAAGCTGCTGATGACGCGCGCTGAAATCCGCAAGCTGGTCGGTAAAACCAAGCAGACGGGTCTGACGCTGATTCCGCTTAAACTGGTTTTCGACCGCTGTTGGGTGAAGGTAGAAGTCGGCCTGTGTCGCGGCAAAAAACTGTATGACAAGCGAGAAGCCCTCACCGAGCGCCAGCATCAGCGCGAAATGGATCGCGCCCGCAAAGGACGGGCCTCTTCTTAAGCGCATTGGGATATAATCAATGCAGAAGCGCGCAGGGAATGGGTCGATCGATTGCCGCCGGTCGGGGCTGCGTTGAACGCGAAGGAGTGCTCGGTTTTGAGTCCGCGCCTGGCGAAGAAAAATCAGCCGGAACTGCCTCAGCAACGTACGCAGGCAGGCATGGTTGGGTTTTGCCCCGCATCAGGGCTCGCCGTCACGTTGATGCGCGAGGATCGCTGCGACGCGCTGATGTGCTTCAAGGACGACGCCAGCGCTCAGGCGCTCAAAATAGCGCCGGAGTGGCCTTTGGCGAAAGCAGCAGGCAGTGGCGAGCGTGTGAATGTTGAAAACCGCTGGTTCAATGGATTCTCAGACGCCTTTTTTCGCGGCAGGCTCCCGCAAGTCATTGTCGTGACGGCCCAGACGCCGCACCGCAGCGAGTTTTTCGAGGAATTTGCCGATTACTTCGACAAGCTGGCCGCCTTGGGCTACTTGCTCACACGCCCCAACCCGGTAGACGCCTTGACGCCCTGCTTCGTCCTGAGCGCAGAAGGGCGCTGGTTCTCGGCTTTTCAAGACCGGCTTGCCTTGACGCTCAAGAACGTCACCCAGCTGGACGCTTCTCAACGGCGTCAGGTGCAGGAAAAATTCGTACGCGGCATTTTTGATCTCCCGCTGGTAGATTCCAGCGCGGCGCAGATAGCCGCGCTGCGCGTAGCGGGCGGCTCGTCCGCCTCTCAACTGACTATCCAGTCGGTTTTGTCGGATAAGGGCTTCGCCGTTTCGCTGGAGACGCGCTCCTCGCGGCCAGTCGATCGCCTCGAGATGGAATCCGCGATGCGATTGCTGGTCAATCGCGTAACTCCTGCCATTGCCCGGATGAGTGGCGCGCCCGCCAAGCTCGCCACGCGCTGGCGTCGCCAGATGCTCACCAGCGTAGTGGCCATCGGCTGCGAAAAAGGTCTGCTGAAAGAAGGTCCCGACGCGCAGGCGTTTGAATCGCTGCTGAGCGAAGCGCCGACGCCGCCATCGGCGCTGATTGCCTGCGATCATTCGGCTCTCGAAGCCTTTGCGCAGTGGGCGCAGGCGACAAAATCGCCGCAAGCGCCGCTGCTGTTTCAGGAACTACAGCAAGCGCTGTCGCAAGCGCCGTCTGCGGCAAGCGCAGAGCACGCTCAACGCGCGCGCCCGACCCCCAATCAATCCTGATTAATCAAGGCCGCTGGTTCTTGACGCGTTTTTATGGCATGCTGTGACTAGGTTTCTAACGCCAATTCTCCTGTCTTTTACCCCGCATTATCTCTCACGCTACTCTGGGGATAGGGTTCGCGCACTATGGCGGCGACGCAAAATATTTTGATCCTCAGCTCGAATACGGGCGGCGGGCATCGCAGCGCAGCGGCGGCGCTGGAAAGCAGTCTGCTGCAATTGCGTCCCGGCGAAGTCCTGGTAAAAATCACGCAAGTGCTGGAAGAGGCCCATGTGATGTCGCGCCGTCTGGCCGACGTCTATAACTACTTGCTGCGCCATCATCAGGACTGGATGAAGTATTACTACGGCTTTGTCAATCATTGCCGTCCCAACGAATCGCGTCTGATGCTGCTGGGCGCGTTGCGCTATGGCGGGCGACTTCTGGAGCGCTTCACGCCCAATGTGGCCGTGTCTGTCCATCCCATGACGCAGCACTTTTTTGCGTACCTGCTGAAAAAGACGGGCCTGTTAGGGCGCATCCCCCTGGTCAGCGTGGTCACGGATCCGTGCGGGGGCTTCTGGAAAGGGTGGGCCTGCAAGGACGTCAGCCGTTATTTTGTCGCGACCGACGCCGCCGCCAGCCAACTGGAGCGCTACGGCGTGGACTCTGACAAGATTCGCATTGCGGGTTTGCCCGTCCATTCCCGTTTTCATCCGGTGGAAGAGGCGGATCGCCGCCGTTTGCGAGAGCAATTGGGCCTGCACCCGGATAAGTTCACGGTGTTTCTGAATGCCGGCTGGGTCGGAGGCGGCAATATTCCGCGCATCTATGAAGCGTTGGCGAGCGCGCCTCTGGATATCCAGGCTGTTTTTCTCGCCGGGCGGAATCAGGGACTCATTCGTCGCGTGGAAAAGCTATCGGCGCGCGCACATTTCCCAACCCAGGTGCTGGGCTATACGGACGCCATTGAGGCGGTGATGAACGCCTCTGACGTGATGATCTCCAAGCCCGGCGGTTTAACGACGTTTGAGGCATTGGCTTGCCGCCTGCCTGTTCTGGCCGACGCCGTGACGCCGCCCATGCCGCAAGAGCAGGCCGCCGCCGAATATATCCAGCGGGCAGGCGCAGGAATCCTTCTGAAATCCCCGCAGGATGCGGCCCCGCTGATTAAATCGCTCCTTGATTCTCCTCGACAGTGTGATATGATGCGCCAAGCGGCAGGGCGCTGCGCTATTTTGGGCGCTTCCGACCGTATTGCCAGCGAGATTCTGACCGCGTTATAGCGGCTTTTTTATCGGATTTAGCCTCAGGACGCTGATTTTGACCACACAACCCCTTGCCCCCCAGCCGCATGCCCTACCCGACGGCGAGGCTGCGCCGACGCGACTGCTTCAGGGCAAAAAAGCGCTGATAACCGGCGGCTCTCGCGGGCTGGGAAAAGCCCTCTGCGAGGTTTTTTCGCGCGAGGGGGCCGATGTCGCCTTTAATTACGCCCAATGCGACGAAGGGGCGGCAAGCACCGTGGAAGCCATTGAAGCCAATGGCCGTTGCGCTCTCAAATACCGCGCCTCGGTGACGGATCGGCCGGCCATACAGGACATGATTCGCGATGTCACCGCGCAATTTGGCCGCATTGACATTCTGGTCAACAACGCCGCTCTCAATCGCGGCGATAACTTCGTCACCACCACCGAGCAGGCCTGGCTTGAGATTATCAACGTCAACGTCAACGGACTGTATTACGTCACCAAGCCGGTCCTCAAGCAGATGATGCGCCAGCGCGCAGGCTCCATCCTCAACATCAGCTCCATTGGCGCGGTTCGCGCCTTGCCCACGTCGGTGCACTACGCCACCGCCAAGGCTGCCTCTATCGGCTTTACCAAATGCCTGTCGCGCGAAGCCGCGCCGTTTGGCGTCAACGTCAATTGCATCGCTGCGGGCATTCTGGATACGGATCTGGGCAATTCGCTGCCGGAATCGTTCCGCAATCTGTACCAGAGCTGGTGCGCCAAGGGCCGGATGGGCGCGGCGCGGGAGCTCGCCGAATTTGCCGTCTTTCTGGTGTGCGATCGCAATACGTATATGAACGGCGAAGTTGTGATTATTGACGGCGGCACCATCGTTTAGCGGGGCTGGCGCGGTTTATTTACGCTTGTGAATCATCAGCGCGTTGCCTTCCGGGTCGTGAATGATGGCAAAGCGGCATACAGGCGTGTCGACCGGCTCCATATGGAAATGCGTTTGAGTCTGGCGTAACGCCGCAATGCTTTGATCGAAGTCGTCGACTTCCAGCGCGACCATCGGCCCTTTCTCACACGGGAGCCAGCCCTCATATTGTCCGACGCCCAGCGTCACGCCAGCGCCCAGATCGTATTCGACCCATCGAAGTTCTTCGCTGAACATCGTCATTCTGAGGTTGAGAACCGTTTCGTAAAACTGGCGCGCGCGGGCCAGATCGCTGGCCGGATACGCGATGAAAGCGGCTTCCAGCACGCGAATGCGAGTCGATGGCGTTGCGTCTTGGGTCATGGCGAAAACCTCCTGTCGCGGCAGTCTCTCTGGATTTAATGATAGCGCAAAGGCCTGTTCAGGGTGTTTTGGCCCTGGACGACACCACCTAATCCCTGCGACAGACGTCTTCTCATACAGCCTTGCATGTGAGCGATTGCCCGCTTTCCCTCGGCGCGCGCCTCTGGTTTAATGGAAACAGGTTTCTCGTGCAGGACATTGGCAGGAAAGAGGCATCATGAGCGCAAGCGTAACTCCGACGCTCCCATCAGCGATTCATTTTGGAACTGACGGCTGGCGGGCCGTCATTGCCGATGCGTTTACCTTTGATAACGTGCGCCTGGTCACGCATGCGGCGGCGCGGTACATGCGCGCCCAATACGGAACCACGCGCCCGGTCGTCGTGGGATTTGACTGTCGTTTTCTGGCCGACCGCTTTGCCCAATGCGCCGCCGAAACGCTTAAGGCGCAAGGCTTTAAGGTCTTGATGACGCAAGGCTACACCCCAACGCCTATTGTGGCCTACGCCGCCAAGGCCTACGAGAGCGCGGGAGCCTTGATGTTTACCGCCAGCCATAACCCGCCGGAATATATGGGCGTCAAGTTCATTCCCGAGTACGCGGGGCCCGCTACTCAGGATATTACGGATGCCATCGTCGCAACGGTGCGCGAATTGGAACAGTCCGGATTGCCTGCGCCGCTGGCTCAGACCGGTTCGATTGAGACGTTTAACCCGTATGAGCGTTATGTGACGCTGCTTTCTCAGGCCGTTCAGTTCGATACGTTCAAGACGCGCCCTCTTAAAATCCTCTACGACCCGATGTACGGCGCGGGGCAAGGCTATCTGGATCGTATCTACCGCGAAAAAACCGGCCTGACGCTGGATATGATTCACAACACGTTTGATGCGCGCTTTGGCGGGCAGTTGCCTGAACCCAAGGCCGAGTGTCTGCCCGAGTTGCTGGCGCGCGTACCCGCCGAAGGCTATGACCTGGGCCTGGCCAACGACGGCGACGCTGATCGCTTTGGCGTTGTCGATGAAACGGGACGGTTTCTGGGCGCTGATATCGTGCTGCCGCTGCTGTTTCGCTACCTGTACCACCGCCGGGGCTTTCGCGGCAGCGTCGCGCGGACAATTGCGACATCGACCCTGATGGACGCGCTGGCGCAAAAACTCAACGTCACTGTCCATGAGACCAAGGTGGGCTTTAAGCACATTGGCGAGGTGATGCGAAACGAAGCCGTCATTGTCGGCGGCGAAGAGTCCGGCGGGCTGAGCGTTCTGGGACATATTCCCGAAAAAGACGGCATTCTGGGCGATCTGCTTATTGCCGAAATGCGGGCGGTTGAAAACAAGCCGCTTAGCGCTATTTATGACGATCTGGTCGCAGAAGCCGGGATTCGCCTGTTTGGCATCAATACCAATCTGCATCTGGATGACGCGCAAAAAGCGGGTCTCATGGCGGCGATGGGCGCGATTAAGCCCGGCGAGGCATTTGCAGGGCGCCCGGTTCAAAACATCATTACCCGCGACGGGATCAAGCTGGTCTTTGGCCCTTCAGACTGGGTGTTGGTGCGTCCCAGCGGCACCGAGCCTATTTTGCGCCTGTATGGCGAGAGCCCGGATCCGGTCATGCGCGATCGATTTGAAGAAGACGTCGCGCAGCGCATCGAAAACCTTTCTTCCTGCGCGGCGACGCGATAGAGACGATGGCCTTGCCGGGAGCGGCGGCGCCTCAGTCGTTTTGGCGCTTACTGGCGCGTAGCTTTCAACTCTACGGCCAGTGGGGGGCGCGTTTTACGCTGCCCGTTCTCGCCCCGACGGCTTATAAGCTGGGCGGTCTACTGTATTGCGCGCTGATGCCGTTTTACGTCCTGGAAGCGGCGCTCCCCCTAACGCAGAACGGTCAGACGCTGAGCGCTATGGCGCTGGTGCTGGCAAGTCCTCTGCCGGGATTGGCGCTCTTTTGCGTGGGAGTGTGGCGCTATCTGGCGCTGATGGCCTCGTTGTCCACTAACGCAGCGCAGGTTCTGGCGAACGCTCCCCCTGATTTCAAGGCGGCTTCACGCGCCATTGACGCCCGGGCGCGCGCGTATTCCCGTTTGCTGGGTATTCTTCTGGGCGGCATCTGGCTTCCCGCGCTTGGCATCTATCTGGTCACGCTGGCGCTGAGCGTGTGGATGCCATCGGTCCTGCTGCGGGTCGTCCTGTTGCTGAGCGGAATGGGTCTTGCCCTGGCGGCGCTGGGGGCCGCCACGGTCTTTTATATCGCGTGTTCGACGGCATTTCAGGTCGCGGCGCTGGAGCCGCATCATCTGCGCGCGCGGGATACGCTGCGGCGATGCCTGACGCTGGCGCGCGGCCAGATGGGACGGCTGACGCTTGCCATGACAGCGTGGACGCTGGTGACGAGTCTACTGGCGCCGGCCATCATCTGCGCGCTCAGCGACGTCACCGGACTGACGCGCGCGCTGCTTCCGGCGAGCGCATTATTTGTCACGCGGATGCTGGACGCGTATTCGCCTGCGCAACTGGCGCAGTGGGGCGCGTCTGCTTCCCTTGGCGCGCTTTATGACTGGCTGTACGGCCTGATGGACGCCTCTCGCTCTGATATTGCGCGCGGCGGGGTCCATTTGACCCTCGGGCTGGCGGTGACGCTGCTCTCGTTGCCGTGGGGGACGTTTCTCTTCACGCTGTTATACCAGGATCTGCGCCTGCGCCATGAGTTAACGCAGAAGACGTCAGACGCGCTCGCGCCACAGGAGACGCCTGCCTCTTAAACTCACATCTGCGGAGACGGGGGCGGACGACGCAAGCCTAAGAAAATCTAAACCTGCGCAATCCCGCGCATGCGATTGTTTTTATTCAAGTACGGAAAGTCACAGTGGTGTCTGAAACAAGAGCGTGTCGAGGGGTCGTATTGTCGGGGGCGATAAGCCTCAGAAGCCTGCCGCCTGGAAGCAAGCGCTTCGCCGACGTGCGACAACGGGGGAAAGGGTCATCGTCATGTCGATGCAAACGCCTTATTGGAGCCAGCCCGCGCTGCCAAGCGCCACGTTGCGCGCCCCCGGCTTCACCACCCAGTTTCAGGCCAATCCGGCGGGATTCAGCCTCAGCAATTCTGTTGCGCCAGCGCCGATGCCCTATCCAGCGACTTATTCGTATCTGCCGCCTATCAGCCCGCCTCCTGCGTGCGCGCCTCTCTTTCCTTCTTGCCAGCCGACGCTTGCAGGAGCGCCTGCTAGCGATCTCGCGGGCTTCGAACAGATTCTCGCCTTTTTACAAGGCATGGCCTTTGGCCAAAGCCCGTGCGGGCGCCAGTTTTAACAACAACAAATGCTCTCTTCTCTCTCAGCAAGCTTGTCGCAAGACAGGCTTTTTCTTTTTGGAGAGGTCGCCGCAAGCGTTATCCGGCTGAGACAATCGGCGAATCCGCCGTCGTCATGGCGGCCATTTCGAGATCCGTACGGCCGTGGCCCCCGGTGGCTCCGTCACGCGAAGCTTTCACGCGATCGCAGATTTCCTGCACTTCGGATTCATCCATGGTTTCGCGCTCCAGCAGCGCTTTTACCACGGCGTTCATCACGTCGCGATTCTCTTCCAGCAGTTTTTGCGCGTAAGCGAACTGGGTTTCAATAATGGTTTTGATTTCGCGGTCGATCGCCGCAGCGACTTCTTCGCCGTAGTCGCGCTCTGAGCCGAAATCCCGGCCCATAAACACATGCTCGTTATGATTACCAAACACGATTGGCCCCAGCGTTTCGCTCATCCCGAATTGAGTGACCAGTCGCTTGGCAACCCGGGTGACGCGCTTGAGATCGTCTGCGGCGCCGGTGTAAAACTCACCGTAGACCAGCCGTTCCGCCGCCCGACCGCCAAGCGCCATGGCGATATCCGCCATCAAGTGGCTTTTGGAGGTGTGGGTCTGATCGTCATCGGGCATCGTCCAGGTCAAGCCCAGTGCCATCCCGCGCGGAATAATGCTGACCTTGCGCAGCGGCGTACAGTTGGGCGTCAGCAGGGCGATCAGCGCATGGCCCACTTCATGGTAAGCCGTAATTTCTTTGTCTTTCTCGGTAATAATGCGCGATTTCTTCTCGGTTCCGGCAATGACGCGCTCAATGGAGGACTCGATGTCATCCATCTCCACGACCTCTTTATTGCGTCGCGCCGCCAGAAGCGAGCCTTCGTTCAGCAGGTTGGCCAGATCCGCGCCCGTAAAACCCGGCGTGCGTTTGGCGAGAATCTTCAAATCGACGTCTTTGGCCAGCGGCTTGCCCTTGGCGTGAACGCGCAGGATCTGCTCGCGGCCTTTGACGTCGGGACGATCCAGCACGATTTGGCGATCGAATCGACCGGGGCGTAGCAAGGCGTTATCCAGAATATCAGGGCGGTTGGTGGCGGCCAGAATAATAATCCCTGTATTGGCGTCAAAGCCGTCCATTTCCACCAGCAATTGGTTCAGGGTCTGTTCGCGTTCATCGTGCCCGCCGCCCATCCCGGCGCCGCGCTGACGGCCGACGGCGTCAATTTCGTCGACGAACACGATACAGGGGGCGTGTTTTTTAGCCTGCTCAAACAGATCGCGCACACGGCTGGCGCCGACGCCGACGAACATTTCCACAAAGTCAGACCCGCTGATACTGAAAAACGGTACGCCGGCTTCGCCAGCGACGGCCTTGGCCAGCAGGGTCTTGCCGGTTCCGGGCGATCCCACCAGCAGCACGCCTTTCGGCACGCGCGCGCCGAGTTTCTGGTAGCGCTCGGGATTCTTCAGGAAATCAACGACTTCCTCGAGTTCCTCTTTGGCTTCGTCAATGCCGGCCACGTCGTCAAACGTGACTTTGACCTTGCTGTCGAGCGTCATCTTGGCCTTGCTTTTACCGAAGGCCATGGCTTGCCCGCCGCCATTCTGGGCGTTTCGCAGCATAAACATCAGAAAAATAACGAGCAGCGCGGGCAACGCCAGCATCGTCAGCAATTGCACCCAGAAACCGGAGGCATGGGGCTGCTCAAATTTGAAGTTGACGTTCTTCTCGATCATTTTAGGCGTCAGAATCGCCACTGCGCCCTCTTGAGGCAACTGTGAGCGATACATCGAAAACGCCGCCTTTTCGCCCTGCTTCTTGACGGGCGTGGCCTTGGCTTCGGCGCCTTCAATCACGACAGAAGCGATTTCGCCGCGATCAATCTTCTGGAGAAATTCTGAGAATGAGATGTTTTTCGAGCCGCTTTCCGGCGAAAACAGAATCGTCGACATCAGAACGGCGACGATAATCAGCAGCGCGAGAATCCAGAAGCCGGTCTTGTGAGAGTCTTTCATGGCTGTCGTTTTTTGAAACCTTCCATTCGTCCATGCCGTTTGCGCGGCGCTCAGGCCCTCCTATCATACCATCGTTTGGCGGGGGCCCGCCCGATGGCGCCTCGCGGATGGCCAGAATTCCCCCAAACGCCCCACTTTCGTAACGCAAGATTAACAAACTCGCGCCCAAAGCGCTTCTTATGTTACGATGCGAGGAGAAGACCCGTTACTGAAGGCGTCAGAGGGCCTCGCTCGCCCGCTTTACGTCAGAGAGTTCAGAGACTTCGCTTTTGCGGCAGGAGACAGAGACGATCATGACCTCGCTTTCTACCGAAGAATTCCCCTATACCCTCACCTATGTTCGCCAGATGCTGAACGTGGAAGAGTCTGAGCTGATGGCGCTGGTCAAAGCGTTGTCGCTCGCCCCTAAATCTGATGAAACCAATCGCGTCATCTTTTCGCACCGAGACACCGAGGTCTTGCGCAAGGCGTTGGATATGCGCCGCCGGGGAGAAGATCTCCAGACAATCGTACGATATTTCGCCATGTCGCAAGCCTCTGCCCAACATGCGCAGGACGCTGGCGCGTCCATGCCTTCGCCGCCGACGCCTGCGACCCAGATGCGCGCCCCTGCCCCCGCTGCTGCCGGTGGGGCGGAAGCCATGACGCTGCGCAGTATCGGTAAAGAAAGCCTCGCCGTTGTCGTAGAAGCCGTTAGCACGGCTAAAGAAGGCATTTTGCGCGATATGTCGCGCCTGCTCGACGACAAGCTGACAGGTCTGGACGAAGTTGTCGTCGAGCTGATTCGCTGCAAGAGCGAAAATGACGCCCTGCGGCAAAAGCTCAAGGAAAAATCCGAAGAAACCGACGCGCTTCAGTATGAGCTGACTCGCTATAAATCTTCCGGTTTTGGCTTTTACCGCAAGATTTAGCATTTTCTGAGGGCGTTTCGGGTGTCAAAGACCGAAAAAGCGCGTTGGCAATACCGGTTTGATAATTTCGAGCGGGCCTACGGGTTGTTGCGCGAAGCAATCACGCTGGCGGCGGCGCGCGACCTGACGCAACTGGAGAAAGAGGGCCTCATTCAGCGTTTCGAGTTTACCATTGAGCTGGCCTGGAAAACGCTGAAAGACTATCTCGAGAGCCAAAACGTCGCACTGACGCAGGTGACGCCGCGGGCCGTTATCCGGGAAGCTTTCGCCGCCCGGATCCTCACCGATGGTGAGCTGTGGATGGATGCGCTGGACGCGCGTAATCGTATGGCGCATACTTACGATCGCCGCCAGTTTGAGGCGGTCATTGAGGCGATTCGCCTCCGTTATCTGGATGCGATCGAAGCGCTTTACCTGCGGTTACGACCTGCCGATCCCTCTATCGACTTATGACGAGCGACGTATGACGGCCAGCGATGCTTCTGTAGAAAAGGGCTTCCACGGACTCAGCGATGCGCAGGTGGCCCTGATGCGCCAAATTTTAGCGCCTTACGTCAATCGCATTGCGCGGGTCGATATTTTTGGCTCACGCGCGACAGGAACCTATCGCGCTTCTTCGGATATCGACTTGTCTTTGCGCGGCCATGTGGATGAGGCGCTGCTTGCGCGACTGACGACGCTTTTTATTGAAAGCCGACTGCCGTTTAAGGTCGATTTACATGCCTACGACGCGATTGCCTATGCGCCTTTAAAAGACATTGTGGATCGTCAGGGACGTCCTTTTCTGACGCGCGACGATCTCCTCTGCGAAGAAAAAACCGGGTCTTAAGCCGACGGCCACGCAAGCGACGGCGTTGCGGCCGCCCACGGCGGCATGACGGGAGAGCCCGGCGCAAAAGGCGAAAACGAAGGCGCGTCTTGCGGCAGGATTTGCGTCATCGCATCCGGCGGCAGGGGATCGTTCGACACGCTGACCGGCTTGAATCGGGCGCCATCTTCGGCGTTGGGGCGGAAATACCCGGGCGATTGCTTCATTTCCGCCTCAATTCGCCGGGCGATGGCCATCGGCATGCCCGCATGGTGAATGCGCGGAATCAGGTCGCGCGCCGCTTTCACCACTTTTTGCGGATTATTATCATCGCTATCAAAGACGATAAAGCGCACGTCGCCGGTTTTTGCGTCCTGTTCATAGCCTGCCAGCGTAATTTCGTGACCGGGCAGAATCATGCCGCCAGCGCTAACCGGAACAAAGCCGATAATGACGTATTCGCCCATATCCAGCGCCTGCATAATATCGCGCTGGGTTTGCTCAAAAGAGCGGGTGTAGCCGTATAAGAATGGCTGTCCGACGTCTTGGGGCGATCGCGGCGTCTGCGAAGCGGCAGTAATCATCAGGTTGACGGATTTGACGCCGCCGCCGCCCTTGATGAGGGTTTCCATCAGGTCTTTCTGCGCCGCATTCAGCCCCTGCAACATGGGGCCGCCAGCGTAATCGGCCGACTGATCGAGGGCGGCGTCGTAGGTCCGTTGCGTGGAAACGAACGCCAGAGCCGATTGATAGGCGGTTTCCACGCCCGAGCGCGTCTTGAAATGACGTTCGCGCTGGCTGTCATTGACCGCGCGCGCCACGCCTTCCGGCGGAAGCGAGACGCGGACCGTCACGCGATCGGGGGCGGTTTTGTAGTAGGTAACGTAGTTTTCATCGAGAATACGGTACGCCTGCGATGGATTCTGCGGCGAAATTGCGCTCAGGGGAACCGTTCGCAGAAAGGCGCTCATCGGGCTGGTCAGCTCGTTAATCTGGCGCGCGAACTCGCTGGGGTTTTTATCGGCCATGTAAAACATGACGCTGGACGGGACGCAGGCATTACTGAATTCCACCTCGACATCGCGGCGCGTAATCGGTCCCTGCGCGGGGAAAACGCGCTCGCGGTTCAACAGGGGCTCCTGGTTATGAAGCTTCAGGAGTTCATCAGCGCTATCGGCGGTCAGTGGCGTAATTTTCTGGGTAATGGCTTGCGGTGAGGCCAGAATCGCCAGCGTTTCGCGCAGGATATGGCGGTTTTTAAAGCCCTGCTGCCGTGGAGTTGTCAGAATAGCGTACAGCTGATAGAGCGTGGAATGCCCATTCTCCGACCGCACGTCGCACAAACGGCCGTTCTGAAGCAGTGCGTCGAGTTGCTGGCGTCCGTCGCCCTTCAGCGATTCGCGAATCGCGCGCAGCATTACCACGCGTTGCGCGAACGTTTCGCCGCTGGCGGCAAGCTGATTGCCCAGACGCGCGCTCTCCATTGGCCGAAAGAGCTGCTGACGCAGGCTGGTGAGGCCCGACGTTTCGATATTGGGCTGCGTACGATTGATTTCAAAGGCGTCGAATAAGCCGGAATTGCCCGCGAGCTCATTCAAGCGTTTCCATTGGGCCACGGCAGGCGGCGGCGCCGCAGGAAGTGGGCCTGCGACGGGAGAAGGCGACGCGTAAACAGGATAAGGCGTCGTCTGCCAGGGCGTCATAGCGCTCATCGGGCGATTATACGGCTCACGGTTTCTGTCCCCTCGCGGTGATCAGGTCCTTGCAAACGACCTCCGAACAATCAGAGATCGCTGACGTCCACATCAAACCCCCTCAAGCCAAATTGTTGACAGACCGTTAAAATGAGCGGCGGCGCAGCGTCAGCGCAACGAAAAACGCCGCCGCCTGCAACAGAATAATCACGGGGCCAGAAGGTAGATCCAGCGGATACGACAGCCACAAGCCTGCAATCGTAGTCGCAAGACCGATTAACGCCGAATAAAGCGTCATCCGCGCAAATGTAGTCGCCAACAGGCGGGCTGTGGCAGGAGGAATGGTGAGGAAAGCGGTAATTAAAACAGCGCCAACGGTCTTAATGGCGCAGACGACGGTCAGCGCCAGCAGCGTCATCAGAACGGCGTCATCGCGCACGACGTTCAGACGGTCGGCCAGCGCCTGATCGCGATCAAACGTCGCATAGGCCCACCGTCCCCAGTAAGATGGAATTAAACAGGCTGTGGTCAGCGCCAGAACGCCTGTCAACGCCAGATCGAGCGGCGTCACGGCGAGAATGGAGCCGAATAGATACGTAAACGCGTCGGCAGTAGCGGCCTGACGCAGCGAGAGGAAAATAATCCCCAGCGCCATCGAGCAGGCGAACAGGATGCCAATGGCCGTATCGGTCGCCAAACGCGAACGCGCGCTAATGAAGGCAACCCCGTGCGCGATGGCCAGCGTAAAGGGGGTTGCGACCAGCAGCGGCGGCGCGCCCAGCAGCAGGCCCAGCGCCGCGCCGCCAAACGCCGCATGCGCAAGCCCATCGCCCAGAAAACTCCAGCGGCGCTGAACCACAAAGACGCCCAGCGCAGACGCCAGGGCGCAGACCAAAACGCCGGCTCCCAGCGCGCGCTGCATAAAAGGCAGCGTAAACGCGTCCAGCGGCAACGTCATCGCGCGGCGCTTCCCGGATGCCCGCTTTGATGATCGCAGCAGGGCGGCGCGCTCTCAGGCCCGCCATGCCCGTGATGCCCATGGCCGCCATGGCCAAAAGCCTTCTCAAGGCGATCGATTCTGAGCGCATCGCCCGGCGGACCAAAGCCCATCATCCGAATATTCAATAGCAGCGCGTGGCTCGCATGGTGATGCGCCACTTCGAGATCGTGGGTCGCCATCAAAATCGTCGCGCCGGTGCGACGTTGGCAGGCTTCCAGAATGCGGTACAAATCATCGGCCAGCGTGGCGTCAATGCCGGTGGCGGGCTCGTCCAGCACAATGAGTTTGGGGTTTCGAGCCAGACAGCGCGCCAGGTACACCCGTTGCAATTCGCCGCCGGACAGGGCCGCCAGCGGCCGATCCGCCAGATGCGCCGCTCCGACCTGATCTAAAGCCGCCAGCGCCCCTTGCGACTGCGAGGGCGAAAATTGCCACGGCCAACGCGGATGCGCCCCAGTGGCCACCAGTTCGCGCGCCAAACCGGGGAAACTGCGATCGAGCGTTTTAATCTGCGGCACGTATCCGACCCAATGGGCAGGGCGGCGCGCGGGCGATTCGCCGAAAATCTGAATAACGCCCTCGCTGGGCGTCAATAAGCCTAATATCAACCGTAAAAAGCTGGATTTCCCGGCTCCGTTGGGACCCAGCAGCGCCAGAAACGCCCCCTGAGGCAGCGTAAGCGTGACTTGCGATAACGCCGTCACGGCCTCATAGCGCAACGATAACCCCGATATCTCGAGCGCAGCAGGCGTCATGGTCCAAACGCCCCCGCGAGCGCGCGCGCGTTATACCGCAGCAGCGCCGTCAACGTCTGACGTTCAGGCGTCGCGCCTAATTCATCCACCCAGACCACGCGCGCATCCAGCGCGTCGGCCGTCGCCTGAGCCGCCTGCTCAGAGAGTTCGGGCGAAGCGAGTAACGCGCGCGGCGTCTGGCGCGAAAGCGCATCGCGAAGCTGCGCCAGATCGCGCGGGCTGGGCTCCATGCCAGGCGAGCGCTCCAGAATTCCCAGACACCGAATGTCATATCGCCGCAGCAGATAGCGCAGCCCCGGATGATACAAAACCACCCCCCGCCCCCGCGTCGCCGCCAGCGTCTGGCTTAATTCGCGGTGCAAGGCCTGCATGCGCGACCCAAACTGTTGCGCGTTGGCGTGATAGGCCGCCGTCCCCGCCGGATCCAGCCGCGAGAGCGTCTGCGCAAGCGGATGCGCCATGGCAGCCGCCGCCAGCGGATCCATCCAGAAATGGGGGTCGTCGTCCAGGCGCGCCGACGGCGGCAGCAGCGGCAGCAGCGCAATTCGCTGGCGCGCGGGCAATCGCGCAGCCCACCCATCCAGCGCAGGCGAGACGTAGAAGAGGGCGGCGCTTTGCGCAACGCGCGCCACGGCCTGCGGCGAGGGTTCATGGGTATGGGGAGAATCGCCGGGACGCAGCAACGCTTCGACAGCAATCCGCTCGCCGCCGATTTCGCGCAACAGGGCCGCCATCGGCTGAATACTGGCGGTGACCGTCAGGGCGCGCGGGGTCGCGGTCGATAACGACGTCTGGCGCGGCGCGCGCAGATAAGAAACGCCGATTATCAGCCCCCCTGCCAACAGCAGCAAGAGTAACAGCGGGGTGAGGCGTTTCATGAGAACAAGCGGGTCCAATACGAGATCAGGGGATAGCAAATCAGTCGGGAGGGCTGAAGGCGATTATATAACAAGCTTTGCCGCGAGAGACGCCCGCTTATCGCGTCAGTTTCGGCAGCGTCACCTTCAACAGGCCGTCTTCACAGACAACGACCGCGCGATCCACATCCACGCTGGCGGGCAACGTGGTTTCACAGACGCATTCGCCAAAATCCTCTTCTTCAGGATTGGCCTCATCGCGCGCTTCTTCGTCATAGAGCGGTTGATCGTTATCCAGCGCGTCATCGAGATCATCGCGGCCCGCATGGCGCGTGGCCAGAATCAACGACGCCCCCTGAACCTCCACAGACAGCTCATCCGGGTCGAGGCCGCGTAATTCGACCGAGACTACATACTCGTCAGGCGTTTCGTCGATTTCCAGATTTGGAAACCACGTATGCGAGCCGTCCTCATCCAGATTCACCGGCCCCAGATGCTCAGGCAACGGCATCGACTCGATCGCCAGAAAGGCTTTTTCGAGCTGTTCGCTAATCTCGTTTAACGGATGCGCAAGCGTCACGGGGAACCCTCCTGCGGCGTGACTGAACGGGCGAGGCCTCTATTGTAACGGATTCGGCTGAAACCCGCCAGATCCGGCCTTCAGCGCTTGGGCTCATAGACGCGTAAGGGACCGTCCCATCCGCGAACCGTCACCACGCCCTTGTCTACACAAGGCAAACGCCCCCGTAATCCTTGATAAGTGGATTCCGAAATCAGGAGTTGGGTGTGCAGGTCTTTATTCATGCCCTCCAGTCGCGAGGCGAGGTTGACGGGGTTGCCGATCAGCGTAAAGTCCTTGAAATCCGACGAACCGACGTTTCCAATCAGCGCTTCTCCCGAGCAGACGCCCAGCCCCACCGTCATGGGAGATTGTCCCGGCTTCAGGCATTGATTGCGCATATCCAGCTCGCGCAGAATGCCTAGGGCCGCTTGCGTTGCCAGCAGCGCATGGTCTGTGGTCGGCACAGGAAAACCCCAATAGGCCATGATGCCATCGCCCATCAGCTTGTTAATCGACCCCTGATGCGCATTGAGAATGATATCGTTGGCCAGATTGAAATATTCGCTCAGGTAGGCGCGGACCTCTTCGGGCGAGTGGCTTTGAGAGAATCCCGTGAAGCCGCGGATATCGCAAAACAGCACGCTGACCTGGCAGCGCTGATTCTGAATGTTCTCAAACGTATGCCGGTGTTTCTCCATATACGCCAACACATTGGGAGAAAAATACTGTCCGATGGTTTTCTTCATCTCCTGCTGACGCGCTTGCAGCGAGATGTTCTCGCGTTTGAGGTCGTTGAGCATTTCGCGAATGCCGACGTTGGGAGACGCTGCCGGGGGGGCAGAGGGACGCGACGGGCTTTGAGGCGCATCGGCGCCGGGCCGGGCGCTGAGACGTCGTTCAGCGTCTGCAACAGTCCACGAGGATGCTGGCGCCGAAGAGGACGACGAGGGCGCCTGTGTCGACGATTTTCGGCGCGCGCTGCCGGGTCGTGACGGCGTTGCCGGGTCGCTGCCAAAGCCATCCGGCAAGAGGAGAGCGCCCAGCGAAAGCGTCAGAAATCCGGCGGCCCAAAGCGCGGCGGCCAGTAACGTCGTCCACTCCAACACGCCGGGATAGGCATGGCTTGCCGACTGCCCGGCCGGAACCACATGAAGCGCCTTGAAAACCGCTGCCGCCTGAGAAATCGGAAACTGAACCTGAATCGCGGGCGGTAAGTGAGTCGCTACAAGCCTGCCCAGGGCTTCGACCGGCCACACGAACAGGCCTGACGCGCCCATGAATAATCCCCAGCAGGGGGCCAGCGCCTCAAAGAGCCAAGCGGTGTCGCGCGTGCCGGGATAGAAAATCATCAGCGCAAAGCGCCCCAGCAGAGTGGCGCCAACCAGCACGCCGCCCATCTGAAACAACTGCACCAGGCATCGCTTCAAGAAAGAAAAATTCACGCGATCGGGAGCCTCCCGTGGCTATCGTAACGCGCCGCCCGGTGGACGCGCATCGTATCCGTAGCCGATTCGCGCAGCCGCGCGGCGTTTTTTAAAACCCTGCCGGATGAAATTCCCGCGCGGCGACAACTCAGACCCGAATCGCTTCAGCGAGGCGCCATCAAGGCAGCCATCACGGCTTTTTGCGCATGCAAGCGGTTTTCGGCCTCGTCGAAGATGACATCGGCATGTTTCTCAAACGTCTCGGCAGAAATTTCTTCGCCGCGATGCGCCGGCAGGCAATGCAAGACCACAGCGTCGGGACGCGCGCCGCGCATCAGGGACTCATTGACCTGATAGCCCTCGAAAATTCGGCGGCGCTCAGCAGTTTCTTTTTCCTGGCCCATACTGATCCAGACGTCGGTATACACGGCGGCGGCCCCTTCGACAGCATCCGCCAGATTATCCGTCACCAGAACGCTCGCGCCGGGCGTCCTGCTGGCCAGTTGTTGTGCGCGCGAGACAATCTCGGGCAGGGGCGCATGCGTTTTGGGACACGCGATGGCCACGCGCATCCCCGCCAGCGCGCAGCCTTCCAGCAGGCTGTGGGCGATGTTGTTGCCATCGCCGATAAACGCCAGCTTGAGGCCCTGAAGCTCGCCAAAGCGCTCGCGTACCGTCAGCAGATCGGCCAGAATCTGGCACGGATGATGCGCGTCCGTCAGGCCGTTAATCACCGGCACGCTGGCGTAATCGGCCAGTTGTTCGACGTCGCTGTGAGAGAACGTGCGAATCATAATGCCGTCGACGTAGCGGCTGAGCGTTCGCGCCGTATCGGCGATGGTTTCGCGAACGCCAAGATTCACCTCGTCCTTGCGCAGCATAAACGGATGCGCGCCCAGATCCGCCACGCCGACTTCAAAGCTGACGCGCGTGCGGTTACTGGGTTTTTCAAAGTAGAGAGCCACGCTGCGCCCTTGCAGCAACGGATGCGCGATGCGCGCTTTTCGCAGCGCCTTGAGATGCGCGGCATAGGCCAGCAATTGCGATAATTCTTCCGGCGATAAGTCGGCGACCGCCAGAAAATCCGGCGTCTGCAAGCGCGGCGGGGGTTGAAGCGTCAGCGTCATGGGTGGCTCTCCTCTTTTCTTTCGCCTATGATACGGCAAAGCCGCGCCCCGCGCCAAGCGTCGGGCTTGCCTCACGTCGTCCCAAACCGCTCTTCAGGACCCCTGCCCATGATTGCCCGCTATACCCTTCCCGAAATGGCCGCTGTCTGGACCGATGACGCGCGCTACCGCGCCTGGCTCTCGGTAGAACTGGCAGTAATGACCGCACAGGAAGCCATCGGCATGATTCCCCCAGGCGTTGCCGCCGAAATGAGCGCGCGCGCGCAGCATCTGACGATTGACCCGGCCCGGATTGAGGCGATCGAAGCCGAGACCCGGCATGACGTGATTGCGTTTCTGACCCATCTGACCGAGCAATTAGGCGAGAATAGCCGGTATCTGCATCTGGGCATGACCAGTTCCGACTTGCTGGATACCGCGCTATCGCTACAATTAAGCCGTGCGGGCGTCCTGCTTCTCGACAAACTTGCCGCCCTGCGCCAGACGATTTGGCGTCGCGCCCAGGAATACCGCCATACGCCGATGATAGGGCGCTCGCACGGGATTCACGGCGAGCCGATTACCTTTGGCCTGAAGCTGTTGGGCTGGGTCGACGAACTGGATCGCCACGATCGCCGCCTGCGGGCCGCGCTGGACGAAAATCGCGTCGGGATGGTCAGCGGGGCGATGGGCGCCTACTCGCATTGTCCGCCGCAAGTCGAGGCGAGCGCCTGCGAAGCGTTGGGGCTGCGCGCGGCCAAAACCTCTACGCAGGTAATTTCGCGCGACCTGCACGCGACCTTTTTTCTGGCGCTGGCGGGGCTGGCGTCTTCTATTGAGAAATTCGCCGTGGAGTTGCGCCATTTGCAGCGTACCGAGGTATTGGAAGTAGAAGAAGCCTTCGCCAAAGGCCAAAAAGGCTCTTCGGCCATGCCGCACAAACGCAACCCCATTAGCGGCGAAAACCTCACCGGCATCGCGCGCCTGATTCGCGCCTTCGCCGCGCCCGCGCTGGAAAACGTCGCGCTGTGGCACGAGCGCGACATCAGCCATAGCTCGGTGGAGCGCATCGCCTTTCCCGACGCCTGCATTCTGACCCATTACATGCTCACCCGCGCCGAAAGCCTGATGGCGGGCCTGGGCGTTTATCCACAGAATATGGCGCGTAATCTGACCCTGTATGGCGGCGTGGTGTTTTCGCAACGCGTGCTGCTGGCCCTTACCGAAAAAGGACTCAGCCGAGAAGCGGCCTATGCCATCGTGCAAGGCCATGCGCATGCGGCCTGGAATCGCGAAGGCGGCAATTTCCGCGTCGCGCTGGCTGGCGATCCCCAGGTGAGCGCGTTGCTATCGCCCCAAGCGCTGGCCGACTGCTTCGACCCCGCCGCCATGCTGCGTCACGTAGATGCCGTCTTCGAGCGCTTTGAGACCGAATAAAACGCTTTCAGACGCTGAAAGTCGTTTTTCTCTTTAAAGTCCCATGAAGTCCGGCCCGGAGCCCTGCTCCGTCGGGCGCACGCGCAGATTCTGCTCCGGACAGACAATCTCACAGGTGCGGCACTGGACACAGTTCTCCAGAGACATGGCGTGCTGGCGCAGGTCGTGCACCACATCCACGCGATGCACTTCCGCCGTACAGTCGGACACGCAGGGCGTGGTTTTGCCCAGCGCTTCGTATTTGGCGATGCACGGCAGGCACACGTCTGCGCTGAACTCGTCGATATGCCGGTTATGCTCGTGATACACGGGATTGGCGTAGAAAACCGCGTCTTCGCGCGAATAGATGGTGTCCTTGCGGAATTCCGTCGGCGCAGGAAGCGCAGGCGCTTTGAAATCGGGCTGAATATACGCGTGATCGGGCTTATACGTCAGCGGTCCAATATCGCGCTTGCCATCCATCAGGGTTTTCAGACGCAGAGCGTCGCCAATGGCCTGTAGCGGATTGTTTTTCAAACCGACCATGGCCATGCCGATTAACGCATGACTGTTGTCCACGCCAGAAAGAACCGTGGGCAGATAGCGATTCAACAGACGTGGATTCTCTTTCCAGGCGTGACGGAAATAGCGGCCTTCATGCAGCTCCTGGCCGACATGGGTCGCCATGGTTTTCTGCTGGTAAGGCGCCAGCCCGGCGGCAGAGAAATCGCCGCTCGCCAAGGCGTCATGTAAGACTTCCGCCGCTTGCCAGCCGCATTCCATGGCCTTATCAACGCCTGCCAGCGTGGTGATGTTCAGCGTACCGAGCGCATCGCCCAATAACAACGCGCCATCCACGGCGAATTTTTTGGGAAGGCTGTAATACCCGCCTTCCGGCAGCAGGGCCGCGCCGTATTTCAGCAACTTGCCGTCAGCGAGAAGGCCTTGGAGCCACGGATGCTTCTTGAGGGCCTGAAGCGCCTGTTGCGGGTTGAGGTTGGGGTTTTCGCTGTCCAGCGAGATCACCAGTCCGACGGTAAGCCGGTTGCGGTCCATCCCGTAAATAAAGCCGCCGCCAAAACTGCCGTCCATCAGCGGGTAGCCCATGGTATGCCACACGGCGCCTTTCAGGGCCTGGCCGCGCTCGGCGGGCAGTTCCCACACTTCTTTGACGCCGACTGACCATAACTGCGGGTTGTCGCGCAACTGGAAGCGATCGACCAGATTGCGCGACGTAAAGCCTTTATCGCCAAAGCACGTCACCTTGGCGTAAACGGCGTCTTCCGCCGGATTGCCAGACGGGGTTTCCACCACCTGCGCGCCGACGACGCGATCGCCTTCATACAGCACGCCATGCGCAGAAAATCCCGTAAAGAAGTCCAACGTCACGTTGGGTATGGTTTTCGCTTTTTCTGCGAGTTGATCGGCCATCCATTTAACGACAAAACTCAGCGTCAGAATGAGATAACCTTCTTTGCGCAAGCCTTCGGGGAGCAGGGCGTTGGGAACATCCCACTGTCCGCGCGCGCCCAGCAGCGTCAAATGGCTGCGATCGCAGACCGCCTCAATGGGAAAGCCATTGGTGCGGTACTCTGGAAACAGACGTTCAATGACATGCGGCTTTGAGACGGCGCCGCTCAGAATATGCGAGCCGAATTCAGGGCCCTTTTCCAGAATCGCCATCGAGAAGCTTCGGCCGCTGGTTCGGGCGAGATCCAGCAAGCGATGGGCGAGCGTCAGATTGGCCGGACTGCCCCCGACCAGCAGAATATCGTATTCAATACGTTCGGACACGGAAAAAACTCCTTCTTCCACCACGCCTATCATACCCGAAGGCCGAGCCGTCCTCTCAGACTTGGCAAGGGTTTATCATAAGAAAAAGGATCCCTCCCTGTCTAATAGGCGTGATGACAAGCCCTTACCAGCGCTCGGGCAGGGTCAGCAAGTAGACGCGCGCGCTGCGACGAGCGATCAGCGCCAGCCGATTGCGCGACTCGTCAAACGCAATGGCGAACGTCTCACCCACCGGCGGAACCGGCGTCAGGACGCGCAGCGGAATCTCCAGCGTCTTCCCTTGCGGCGCGCCCGGCAAGGCCCATTCTGATCGCGATGCTGAGCTTAAGGCCGGGGCGATCGCGGTTAAAACGAGACGATCGCCGTTTGCGCGCGCGGTTTCCAGCGTCATCAGAATCCCGCTGCGTTGCGAAACGGCCAGACCCTGAGGCTGACGCATCGTCGCCAGCGCGATAGACGCTTCTTCTGAGCCTGCATCGCGATAGCCCACAATGCGCCGGGCGCCTGAATCCAGCGCGTACAACAGCCTCTGGGCGCCAAAATCCTGCGCCCAGGCGCTTCCAGAAGCCTTCATAGAGACCTTCATAGAGACCTTCATAGAGACCTTCATAGAAGCGATCCCGGAGACATTCCCTACGCCGGGCGCAAGCGCAAATGCCCTCCCGTGATCTTCAAGAGCCGGCGCAATCCCCAGAGGAAACGCCTTCACGTTGTACGGATACTGGCTGTCCGAGTAAAACAGGGACCCCTCGCGACTGAAGCTGCCCATAAACGGCCCTGTCGCCGAAATCGCGCTCCCCTTGCCAGCCGCCAGCGAGAACCCGCCGCGCTGTTCAACCCGAACGCTCGCCAACGACAAGGGCGCGCCCGGCGTAGGGTCCGATCCCAGCGGCAAGCGCATTTGCGGTAGAGAAAGCCGCTGACGCGCCTTGGCGCGGCCCTGGGTGAGCGTCCAGTTTTGCAAGGCGACCTCAGACGCTTGATCCGGCGCCACGCGCTGACCGTGCGGGTCGAGATACGCAAATTGCGCGCCCGTCTGCAAGAAGACAGCCTCTGACGCCTCGCCGTCGAAGGCGGGAAACGTCATCCACGCGCCTGTGGCGTGGCGCGGTTCCTGGCGCATCAGGATGGTGGCGGCGCTTTTCGTCTGGGTCAGGACGTAGCAGCGACGCTGGGCGCGCTGAGTCGCCGCGTCTTCAAAGGCATAGCAGAGCCGGCCGGGACCAGAATCCGACGAGAGGACGGCGGTTTGCGAAAGATCCGTCGTCAGCCGGTTCAGCCATTGCGCTACGCTATGACTGAGACTGATGCGCGCGCGTTCGGCGCTCATACGTTCTGATAACCAGGCCGATGACAGCATCAGCGCCGGAATCAACACCAGCCCGGTCAGGGCCAGCGAGACGGCCATTTCTACCAGACTGGCGCCGGCAGCGACGGGGCGCGTCACACGATCGTTCGCTCTTGTCAGCGCCCGGCGGCGGATCATCAGGCGTCCGAGGCGGAAGGGGTTTCAGCGGGCGGCGTGTCGGCAGCCGGTTCTGAAATGGCCGCTACTTTTTTGGGGCGTCCGCGTGGTTTTTTGACGGGAGCGGCCTCTGCCGCCTGCGTCTCAGACGGCGGCGCATCAGAAGGCGCTTCAGCAGAAGCAGCCTCAGGCATGGTCGCCGGGTCAGGCGCGTCCTCGGCAGGGGATGGCGGGGCTTCGCCGGCCTTGGGATCGGCTTGCGCTTCGGCTTTTTGTTTTTCGATTTTCTCTTTTTCCACTTTCTCTTTTTCGATTTTTTCTTTTTCGGCTTTTTCTTGCTCGATTTTTTCTCGTTCAGCCTTTTCAGCCAGCGAGACGCGCATCGTCTCGGGGAGATCTTCTCGATCTTCATTCCAGCGCGGCATGTTGCGGTTTTTGCGCACCAGACCGATGCCGACGTGTACGCGCCATTCATCCATTCGCAATTGCTTGGAAATGATTTTATGGATGCCGATGGGCGGCAGCGGCAAATAGGGCTCGTATAAGGTTTCGATTGCGCTGAGCTGATCAGGGGTCAGCGCCAGGCGTCGCTTGGGGAAGTCCAGCTTGGGCAGCTTGAGTTTCTGGCGTATCAGATTGATGCCAAAAAACACCTTGCTCGGCTTCATATCCAGCTTTTCGCCGATGGTCTCGTGAACGTCCGGATTGGGCAGCGGCAAGGACTGCTTGTACAGCGCCTCGATTTGCTCAATTTCCTCGCGGCTGACCAGTAGTTTCTTGGGCGGGCCGCCGCGTCTGGGACCGCCTCTGGGAGGGCCGAATCCCGGACGTCCGCCCGGACGCGGGCCGCCGCGAGGCGGGCCAAATCCACCCGGACGCGGACCGGGACGTCCCGGAGGCGCGGGGCCTCTCTGCGGCGGACCATAGCCGCCGGGCGCAGGACGAGGACCTTGCGGCGGCGCTCCCCAGCGTTGCTGCTGAGGGGGCGGGCCATAGCCAAACCGGGGAGGCGGCGGGCCGCCACGATAGCCGGGCGCCGGGGGCGGGCCATAACCCGGAGGGCCGCCACGAAAACCCGGCTGAGGACCATACCCGCCGGGAGCGGGACGCGGGCCAGAAGGCGGGCCGCCTCGCGGCATGGGCGCAGGCGCTTTACCGCCGGGCCCGGAGCGATAATCTGGCGGCGGGCCATAACCGCCGGGAGCGGGGCGCGGGCCTTGCGGCGGCCCGTTAAAGGCGCCGCGCGGGGGAGGCGCTTGAGGCTCTCGCGCGCCATAGCCGCCTTCATAAGGAGAAGACGGTGGAGGGGCGGGACGATCCGGGTAAAGACAATCTGGACAAATAACCCGTTTCGGATTCTTGGTTTCGAATTCCGTCCCGCATTTCGCGCACTTGTTTATATACATGGTTTCTCTCGACGGAGGTTCAGGAAAATAAGATGGAGATCTGCTGACAGCTTTTCAGACGCTCATGGTGTGTTGACGTGACCTGCTAACGTAAAAATTCCCCTGCGCCTTGGACAATGGCCTGAAAATAAGAGATGCTTCTGGTTAATACGTCGAACCGTAAAGATTCACTCGCCTCTAAAGGACGCAATGCCTTTGGAAATGTCGCCTGCCTTGTGTGGAATTGGTCGCTACAGTCTTCGGGACGCCCTTCAACCCGACAAAAGGGTTTCATCGAAAAGGCTAACTCTCAGCGTACGATCCCAGTCGATACTTTTATTATTATCATAGTTCCCAAAAAAGTAACAGGTTTTTAAATTTTTTTTTAAGAAATCAACATATCAGAGGAGGCGCGCGCGGGGCCGTCGCCCTCTCGCGTCAGGTACATGAGGCGCTTTGAGAGGCGCTTTAAGCTCCAAGAGCGCGTGGCGCCGAGCGCGCTGGAGCGTTTACAATTCGTCGTCTCTCTGCCAGAATCAGCCTGTTTACGCGAGGAAACCCATTTTCTGATGCCGACGCTTTTAGTCACCGGCGGGGCCGGCTATATTGGCAGCCACTGCGTCAAGCAACTGCTCGCCCAGCGGGACGGCTGGTCGGTGGTGACGCTGGATAACCTGTCCACGGGCTTTCGCCGCTTCATTCGGGGCGAGTTTGTCGAAGGGTCGACGGCCGATCGCGCGCTGGTCCTCGAAACCCTGCGCCGATACGACGTCAAAGCCGTCATGCATTTCGCCGCCTTCGCCTA
The DNA here is from genome assembly GCA_016712355.1 of Vampirovibrionales bacterium. Classification (NCBI taxonomy): domain Bacteria; kingdom Bacillati; phylum Candidatus Melainabacteria; class Vampirovibriophyceae; order Vampirovibrionales; species Vampirovibrionales bacterium. The sequence goes on from JADJRF010000005.1 coordinate 900,157, forward strand.
CGTAGGCGAATCGGTGAGCGACCCTGAAAAATATTACGATAACAACGTCTGCGCCGCCCTGACCCTGTTGTCTGCCATGCGCGAGGCCCAGGTCAACGAGTTCATCTTCTCGTCAAGCTGCGCCACGTATGGCTTGCCGCAGCGCCTGCCGCTGACCGAAGACCATCCGCTGGCGCCGGTGAATCCTTACGGCTTTACCAAGCGCGTGGTGGAAGAGATTTTATCGGATTTCTCGCGCGCGTACGGGCTGCGGTATGTCTCGCTGCGCTATTTCAATGCCGCCGGCGCGGATCCCGAAGGCGATATCGGCGAAGCGCACGACCCGGAAACCCATTTGATTCCGCTGGCCTTGCAAGCCGCAGCGGGCCAGCGTCCCGCGTTACAAGTCTTCGGCTCAGACTACCCAACGCCGGATGGCACCTGCATTCGCGATTACGTCCATGTCAACGACATCAGCCGCGCCCATCTGCTGGCGCTGGCGTATTTGCAAGGGGGCGGGGCGTCGCAGGTCTTTAATATCGGCACAGAGCACGGGTATAGCGTGCGCGAAGTCATTGATTGCTGCCAAACCGTCACCGGACGGCGCGTTCCGGTGGTAGAAGGCCCGCGTCGCGAAGGCGATCCGCCGATGCTGGTGGCCAACGCCGAAAAAATCCGGCGCGAACTGGGCTGGAAGCCAGAATATGACAGCCTGAAGCCGACGATCGAGACCGCCTGGGCTTGGGAACAGCGCAAAGCCGCCGTGCTGGCGACCTGAAGCGATGCGCGCGGCAACGGATAAAAGCGGATTCGCGCTGGCCCTGACGCGCTGGTACGCAAGTCATGCGCGCGACTTGCCATGGCGTCGAACGCGCGATCCTTATCACGTCTGGCTATCCGAAATCATGTTGCAACAAACGCAAGTAGCGACCGTGATTCCCTATTACGAGCGCTTCCTGGCGCGCTTTTCAACAGTAGAAGCGCTCGCCGCCGCCTCGGAAGACGAAACGCTCAAGCTGTGGGAAGGACTCGGCTATTATGCGCGCGGCCGTAACCTGCGCCGCGCCGCGCAAGCGATTGTCGAGACCCATCAGGGACGCTTTCCCGACACGCTTGCGGGCATGATGGCCTTGCCCGGCGTTGGCCGCAGCACGGCCGGCGCGATTCTCACCTTTGCCATGGGCCAGGCCCATCCCTTGCTCGACGGGAACGTCAAGCGCGTGTTATCGCGCCTGTTTTGCTTTGAAGCAGATGTCAATGCGCCGCGCTCACAAGAGACGCTCTGGGACTATTCCGCCCAATTGCTGGCTCCCAGCGACGATCCTTACGCGTTTAATCAGGCCGTGATGGAGCTGGGCGCGACGCTGTGCACGCCGCAGGCCCCGCAATGCCTTCTGTGCCCTGTCAAAGACTTCTGCGAGGCGGCGGCGAAGGGCGCACAACATGAGTTACCGCGAAAAGCGGTTAAAAAACCCTCGCCGCACTATGATATCGGCGCAGCCGTCCTCTGGAACGGCGACCGCGTGCTGATTCAGCAGCGTCCGCGCGATGGCCTGCTGGGGGGCCTGTGGGAATTCCCCGGCGGTAAGCGCGAAGGCGACGAAACGCTCGCCGAGACCGTGGCGCGCGAGATCCGCGAAGAACTGGCGCTGGAAATCCGCGTGCGCGACAAGCTTATCAGCGTCAAGCACGCCTACACCCATTTTCGCATCACGCTGCACGCCTTCGACTGCGACTACCTCGGCGGCGAGCCGCAAGCGCGCTGCGCCGAAGCCTGGCGCTGGACGGCGCCGGAAAAATTACGTCAGTTTGCCTTTCCAAAAGCCAATAATCGGGTGATTGACGCCATTCTGGCGCGACGTCAGGACGCATCGACCCTCCCCGGCCAGACGACGCCCCCTCATGACGCCCCCTCGCCCGCACTGCGTTGAGACGGATCGCGACACGCCGACGCGCCGCATCCTGCAAATAGCGGCTCGTCAGCCGTCGGCCCCTGCGCTATGGACGCCCCAGGGAGACGCAATCTCTTATGGCGAGCTGGCGCGCGCCGTACAGCGATGTCTGGAGGGCTTCCGCGCGCAAGGCCTCGGCCCTGGCGATCCCGTGGCGCTCACGCTGCCCAACGGCGTCGATTTCGTCACGGCGGCGCTGGCGTTGTGGCGCGTCGGCGCGGTGCTGGTCCCGCTGAATCCGCGCTTAAGCGAGGCGGAGATCGCTGTTATTTTGCAGGATGCGCAGATTCACTGGCGTATCGGACCGCAGGCGGGCGGCGCTCTCTGTCCCGTCACGCCGCTGGCTCAGGAGGAGACGCCTCTGGCCTCTTCTGAACGGGATTTTCCGGCGGATTTGGCGGCGTTGGTCTATACGTCCGGGACCACCGGACGCCCTAAAGGCGTGATGCTCTCGCACGAGAATCTGTTGGCGGATGCGCAGGCCAATATCGCCGTGCTGCAAGCCGACTCAAACGATCGGTTTCTGGCGTTGCCGCCGCTGGCGCATGTGTATGGCCTGGTGAATGCGCTGCTGAGCGCGTTGATGGTCGGCGCCTCAACAGCCTTCGTCGACGGTTTTCGTCCTCAGCGCGTGGCGTCGGCGCTCGAACAGCTTTCTATCAGCACGCTGATTGCTGTTCCCACAATGTATCAGGCGATGGTCGCGTATCTGGGACGATCGACGCCGATACCGCAGCGATTTTCGTCTCTGCGCGTCTGCCATAGCGGCGCCGCCGCAATGCCCCCCAGCCTGATTGCCGATATTGAGCGCTATTTCGGCGCGCCGGTTCAGGAGGGGTATGGCCTGTCGGAAGCGACTTCGATCGTCTGCAGTAATCCGCTGGCGGGGCCTCGTAAAGCCGGGTTCGTGGGGCCGCCTGTCGCAGGCGTGGCGCTTCGCGTGGCGGATGCAGAAGGCGTCGTTACGCAGCCCGGCGCGATCGGCGAACTTCAGGTAAAAGGGCCCACCGTGATGCGCGGCTATTACCGCCGTCCGCGCGAAACCGCCGCCGCCTTTACGCCCGATGGCTGGCTGAAGACCGGCGATCTGGCCTTGCGCGACGCCGACGGCTACGCGGCCATCGTCGCCCGACAGGACGATTTAATCGTGGTGGGCGGCTTAAAAACCTATCCGCGCGAAATTGAAGAGGCGCTGCTGTTGCATCCTGACGTGGCCGAAGCCGCCGTGGCCGGCGTTGCGTCTCAAGTCGCGGGCGGCTCTTCGCTCACCCATCAGCGTATTCACGCCTGGATCCGTCCCCGGCCCGGCGCCGCGCCGAGCGTCGGCGAGCTGGCAGGCGCGTGCGCCCAGCGATTGGCGTCGTATAAAATCCCCACACGCTGGCATTTCACGCCGGACCCGCTGCCGCAAGGCCCCAGCGGCAAGATTCTACGCAAGACGCTGCGCGAGCAGGCGCTCGCTCAAGACTCAACGCCCGACACGCCCTGAATCGCGTCTCAGGAAGCGACCGTAAATGTGGCGAGCAGCGCGCCCAAATCGCGGCAGTCGGCGAAGTTTTCGAGCCCAATCAGTAACGCTTCGGTCTGAGACGGCGAAAAAACCGCCCCGGCCAGCCCGCGAAACTTCTCGGCGACTTGCGCATCGTTCATCGGGTTCTTGGCATGACCGGTCGGATAGCGGCACAGGGCCTCCAGCGTGCGCCCGTCCGTCAGGCGGATGCGCAGGCGATTGGGGATGCCGTCCGGGTAACCGGCGGTCAGCGCAGCGTCCCGGTGAATAGAGATCTTCTGAATCAGCGCCAGCAAGGCGGGGTCGGCCAGTTTCCCGGGCGAAAAGCTGGCGAGCGTCACATCGCCGTCCATCAGGGCGACGGCGACGAGATAGGGCATGCTGTGATCGGCGGTTTCGCGGCTGCGCGGACGCCAATGCTCGGCAAAACCGCCGATGATATCCACCGCCGCGTCAAAGCTATCAATCTCAATGGCCTCAATGGAGAGGCCGTTTTCCAGAGACGGCATCTGTTCGCGCAGCGACAGCGCCGCCTCTATGGCGCTTTGGGCGTGATATTCCGCCGGGTAGCGCTTGATATAGGTGCGCGTGAGCATAAAGCCATCCGCGCCGGGTTGTCCGCCCATCGGCGGCAGATCAAACGGGCCGCTGACCTGCTTGAAGAAGCCCATTTCGCCTTCAAACACTTGCGAAGGGCCGGTCATCCCATAACGCGCCAGCGTGGCGGCGAACACGCCGTTGCGCGCGGCGTTGGCAAAAGCGCAGCCTTTCCAGTGCGACAGTTCGCCCACGCGGGTTTGCCGCAGAGCGGCGTTGGGCGTTGCGGCCAGCGCAATGGCATGCGCGAACTGCTCAATATCAAGGCGCATCAGCCATCCGGCGGCGATAGCGCTGGAAATTGCGCCATACGTGACGTGATCCCAGCCCCTCGCGCGAATACTGGCGGCATCGCACAGGCGGCACTGAATTTCGTAGGCCAGCGTCATGGCGGCCAGCACATCTGCGCCGCTGCGCCCCTCGATCTGCGCCACCGCCAGAATGGCGGCCAGATTATCGCTGGGATGCGCCGGCTCGCGCGACAGATACGTATCGTTGAAATCCAGATACCGAATGGCCGCGCCATTGGCGAAGGTCGCCCACTCGGCCATGGTCTGGACGCCGCTGCCCAACACAGTGGCGCCATTGGCCAACGTCGCGGTGGCGATCATCGCGTGCGCCGCAGCAACCGGCGCGCTGGCAATCGCTCCCAAGGCGCAGCCCAACGAATCCACGACGCGCCGTCGGGCCTCGGCCCAGCACGCCGCCGGAATGGCATCAGGAGAAAAGCCGTGGGCGTATTGCGCCAGACGGCGCGCAAGAGAATCGACCATCATGCGTTCCCGCAGGCCAGCTTCACGCGACGATTCAAGGCGCGATTCAAGCCAATACTAGGCAAACGTATTCAGCCGCGTCCCGTTTTGACCCGGGTAGGTCGCCAGCGCTGGCGCGTAGGCGGCGCGTTTGCCAGCCTTGGCGCAGGTGGGACCGGTAGGCGCGGGCGGCGTATTGCCCGCAGCCGCGACGTCCTGTTGTTGACGTCCAAAGCTGATAATGGGGCCATTACCAGAAAATCGAAGTGCGTCGAGACTCATGATCATCAATCCTTTCTGGCCATTTCCGCTATCCCGCTCTCTCTTCGTATCACTTGACCCTGTGAGACCCCGCCATTTTGGCTTCAGGCCGTTGGGGCGATTATCTGCGGGTCAGGGAGAAGGCGGCTGGCGTCAACGCCAAGCGGAAACGGGGGCCGGGCCTGAGCCCGGACAGGACTATCATAGTCCTGCGCGGTTAAAACGTCAAGAGGAGCGAGAAAGCGCCGCCGCAACCGTTTCGCCGATACGCGCCGGGCTGTCGACCACGGCCATGCCCGCTTCTCGAAGGGCCTGCATTTTTTCAGCCGCGCCGCCCTTACCGCCCGAAATAATGGCGCCCGCATGGCCCATACGCTTGCCCGGCGGGGCCGTCTGACCTGCGATAAAGCACACGACCGGCTTGCTCACATGCGCTTTGGCATAGGCCGCCGCCTCTTCTTCAGCAGAGCCCCCGATTTCGCCAATCATCACAATGGCCTTGGTATTGGGATCCGCCTGAAACGCCGTCAAAGCGTCAATAAAACTCGTGCCATGAATCGGGTCGCCGCCGATGCCAATGCACAGCGATTGACCAATGCCCAGTTGCGTCAACTGGTCGACGGCCTCGTAGGTCAGCGTGCCTGAGCGCGAGACCACGCCCACCGGACCGCGTTTGTGGATAGAGCCGGGCATAATGCCGATTTTGCAACGATCCGGCGCAATCAGCCCCGGACAATTCGGCCCGATGAGCCGCGTGGCGGGGCGCGATTTCAGCCCCTCTTTCACGCGCATCATATCGGTAATAGGGATGCCTTCGGTAATGCAGATGACCAGCGACAGACCGGCGTCAGCGGCCTCCAGAATCGCGTCGGCGGCGAATGGCGGCGGGACGAAAATCACCGATGCGGTGGCCTGAGTGGCGGCGCGCGCCTCGCGCACGGTGTTGAAAACCGGCAGCGAGCGCCCGTCGATCTCAATTGCGCTGCCGCCCTTGCCTGGGGTCACCCCGCCGACAATCTGCGTGCCGTAGCGCAGACATTGTTCGGCATGGAACATGCCTTCACGGCCGGTCAGACCCTGGACCAGGACGCGGGTGCTTTCGTCAATCATCAACGTCATCAGCGACTATTCCTGCGAATTAAACGGGACACGGGGTTTTCAGACGGGTTGGCAGACCAGGCGCGATACGGCCTCAGCAGCTTCGCCCATGGTCTCTGCAACGGTGAACTGTAGCGCCGATTCCGCCAGAATCTGCTTGCCGCGCTCGACGTTGGTGCCCTTCATGCGAATCACAATCGGGGCGCTGACGTTGAGCTTCTGGGCGGCGGCCACCACGCCTTCCGCCAGCAAGTCGCAACGCAGGATGCCGCCAAAAATGTTAATCAGCACCGCCTTGACGCTGGCGTCGCTCAGCAGGATGCGAAAGGCGTTTTCGATGGCTTGGGCGTTGGCCCCGCCGCCCACATCCAGAAAGTTCGCCGGGCGCGCCCCGGCCAGCTTGATGATATCCATCGTCGCCATGGCCAGCCCCGCGCCGTTGACCATACAGCCCACATTGCCGTCCAGCTTGATGTAATTCAGATGAAAGCGCGAGGCTTCCACCTCCAGCGGGTCTTCCTCATCGGTATCGCGCATCGCGGCGATATCCGCCTGACGATAGAGGGCGTTGTCATCCACGGTGATTTTACCGTCAAGCGCGATGACGCGATCGTCCTGGGTGATGACCAGCGGATTAACCTCTACCAGCGAAGCGTCGGTTTCCAGATACAGCCGGTAGAGGTTCTCAATCAGCGCCAGCGCCTGCTTCATTGCCGGCGCCGGAATCTCCAGAAAATACGCAATTTGCCGCGCCTGATACGGCTGAATCCCCAGCGAGGGATGGATATGAACCTTCAGAATACGCTCGGGCGATTGCTCGGCAACGGCTTCGATGTCCATGCCGCCGTCCGGGCTTGCCATGATCACCGGACAGGCTGCGGCCCGGTCCAGCACCACACTCAGATACAGTTCACGGGCGATGGTCGATCCCTGCTCAATCAGGACAGACTTGACGCGCTGGCCTTCAGGGCCCGTTTGATGCGTGACGAGCTGCATGCCCAGAATCTGCCCGGCGGCTTCGCGAACGGCGTCGAGCGTTTGCACGACCTTCACCCCGCCGCCCTTGCCGCGTCCGCCCGCATGGATTTGAGCCTTTACGACGTAAGGCAGCGCGGGCAGCGCCTCGGCCGCGTTGACGGCCTCCTCCACGGTAAACGCCACGGTCCCGGCGGGACATGGAATGTCAAAACGCCGGAAAAGCGATTTGGCCTGATATTCATGAATTTTCATCGCATGCGAAATCCTGTATCGACACGGGGGAATCGAGACAACGCGCGGGCTTGCAAGCGCCCGGCTAGTCGGCGGGCTTGTCGAGCTGGCTGAGATCCAGCACCATATCGCTATCGTCGCCGAGGCCGACCTCTTCAATGTGCTTGACCACGCGATTAAACTCGGCTTCGTCGTCGATGGTCTCAAACACGTCGGCGCCGTCTTCGTTCACGACGCGCATAACGATGACTTCTTCTTCGTAGTCGTTGTCATCGTCGTCGTGATCGTGATCATGGCTGTGGCCATGCGCGCAGCCGGGGCCGTGTTGATGCCCATGGTCATGCGCGTGCGGCGCAGCGGCGGGCGCATCGTCCTCATCCTCGTCTTCATCGTCGTCGCCGCCCTGATAGATCAGCAGCGCGTAGCGCTTGCCGTCGAGTTCATACTCCTCGACCTTCTCAAATACGTGGACGTTTCCCTCTTCATCGGTGGTCTCGATCACATCCGGGCCGAGGCTTCCGTTCTCTGTCATCGGGGGTTCCTTTCAATAGCGACACGTTGGAACAGACGATGCCATCTTATCATCAAGAGCCGGAATCCCCAAAAAACGCGGCGCCGCGCGCCGGGAGCGTGACGCGGGCAGCCGCTTGGGCTATGCTGGACAAGGGCTTACCCGCGCCGTGAGAATTGGAGAGAGCCTGATGTCGATATCCCCCAACCCGCGCCAGAATATCGCTTGCGATGTCGTCCTGGGCGAAGGCGCGCGCGTTTTCGATTTCGTGAACCTCTATGGCTGCCGAATCGGGCGCGAAACCAAGATCGGGACGTTTGTCGAAATCCAGAAAAACGCCGTCGTCGGCGACCGCTGCAAGATCTCCAGCCATACGTTCATCTGCGAAGGCGTCACAATTGAGGACGACGTGTTTGTCGGCCATGGCGTGATGTTCATCAATGATCCCGCCCCGCGCGCCACCAACGCCGACGGGACCTTGCAAAGCGAGGCCGATTGGCGCGTGCATCCTACCCGGGTGCGGCGCGGCGCCTCGATTGGTTCTGGCGCCGTGATTCTCTGCGACGTTACCATTGGCGAAGGCGCGATGATTGGGGCCGGGGCCGTGGTCACGCGCGATGTGCCGCCCGGCGCCGTGGTGGCGGGCAATCCGGCCCGGCTGCTGGCCCGCTCGGGCGCGATGCGAGAGACCGGATCTTGAAAGCGCTGGCGCCCTCTGATAATTCAGCGCCGTCTCTGTCCCCGCCGCTGAAATGGGCCGGCGGCAAACGCTGGCTCTTGCCTCATCTGCGACCCTTGTGGCAAGCGTCGGACGCCTCGCGTCTCGTCGAGCCTTTTTGCGGCGGGCTGGCCGTCGCCCTCGGCCTGAATCCGCCGCAAGCGCTGCTCAACGACGTCAATCCGCACCTGATTCACTTCTATCAGGCCCTGCAACGCGGCCTCGCGCTGGACGATCCCGCGCTGCAAAACGATCGCGCCGCGTATGAGGCGGCCCGCGCCCGATTCAATGCGCTCATTGACGCGGGCGCCGCCCAGAGCATCGAGGCCGCCCGCCTCTTCTATTACCTCAACCGCACGGGCTATAACGGCCTGTGTCGCTTTAACCGCAGCGGGCGCTTCAACGTGCCGTTCGGGCGCTACAAAACCATCGCCTATGCGCGCGATTTCGCCTCCTACGCCCCGACGCTGCGGCGCTGGAGCTTCACCTGCGCCGATTTTGCCGATCTCGACCCGCTGCGCCCCGACGATTTTCTGTATGCGGATCCGCCTTACGACGCGCCGTTTACGCAGTATTCGCAGGGCGGTTTTTCGTGGGCGGATCAAGAGCGTCTGGCCGAGTGGCTGGCGGCGGCGCCGTGCCCGACCGTGGTCAGCAATCAGGCGACCGAGCGCGTGCTGGCGCTGTATCACCGGCTGGGCTTTGAAATCGCGCTGCTGGACGCCCCGCGCCGCATCGCCTGCACGGGCAACCGGGCGTCGGCCCGCGAGATGCTTGCCGTTCGCAATCTTCCTCCTTCCTCGTTTATTGCCCGCCAGTAAACCGTTTAATTCAGGAGTTTTTCCGATGACGTCCGCCTTGACGCGTTACCTTAAAACCGATCTGCCCGGCGATCTCACCGGCGGGCTGACGACGGCGATTGTCGCGCTGCCGATTGCGCTGGCTTTTGGCGTCGCCTCGGGTCTGGGGCCGGCGGCGGGCCTGTACGGGGCAATCGCCGCCGGGATTCTCGCCGCCCTGCTGGGCGGAACGCCGGGGCAAGCCAGCGGCCCCACCGGCCCGATGACGGTGATTGTCGCCTCCATTGCCGCGGCCCATACTCAGGATCCTGTCTTCGTGTTTGCGGCGATTCTGCTGGCGGGCGTCTTTCAGATTATCTTTGGCCTGATTCGCGCCGGTCGGTATATCCATTACATCCCGTATCCGGTTGTTTCCGGCTTTATGACCGGCATTGGCGTTATTATCATCCTGCTGCAACTGCCGCCGTTGCTGGGGCTGCCTGCGCCGTCCAGCCCAATCGCCGCGCTGGGCGAATTGCCGCACATGCTGACGCGAATCAATCCCACGGCTGCCGCGCTGGGTCTGGGCGTCATGGCGGCGATTTACCTGCTGCCGCGCCTGTATCGCCACTTGCCCGCGTCGTTGATCGCGCTGGTGGCGGCGACCGTTCTCGCCAGCGCGCTGGGGCTTGCGGTCCCCTTACTGGGCGCTATTCCGGCGGGATTGCCTGAGGTGCGCTTTCCCGCGTTCTCGCTGGGCAGTCTGGAATTGCTGCTGCCCGCCGCCTTGTCGCTGGCCGTGCTGAGCTCAATCGATTCACTGCTGACCGCCGTGGTGGTGGATCGTCTGACCGGGCGGCATCACGACAGCGACCGCGAACTAATCGGGCAAGGCATCGGGAACATGGGCAGCGCGCTGATTGGCGGTCTGCCTTGTTCCGGGGCCACGATGCGCAGCGTGGTGAATATCCGAAGCGGCGGACGCACGCGCTTTTCCGGGGTCTTCCATGGCATTGTTCTGCTGGCGGTGCTGCTCGGTTTGGGGCCGTTGGCCTCTCAAATCCCGTATTCAGCGCTGGCGGGCGTGCTGGTGACCGTCGGTCTGTCGATTATCGACACCAAAGGCCTGAAAAGCATTGGCAAGGCTTCCAAGTCAGATGTCGCCACAATGCTCACCGTGGCGGCGCTCACGGTCTTCGTAGATCTGATTGTCGCCGTGCTGGCGGGGCTGGCGCTGGCAGGCATCCTCTTCAGCAAGAAGCTAGGCGATCGGGCGCGCGCCTCTGAAGGCTATGTGTCGTCGCTGGCGCATCTCGACGCGCTCATCGAGCAGTTCCCCGCCCATCTCAGGGAAAGCGTGTATTTCTACACCCTGAATGCGCCGCTGTACTTTGCGACCGTGCGGCAATTCAAGGCGACAATGAGCGCCTTGCCTCAAATTCATGCGCTGATTCTGGATTTTCGCCATGCGCCGCTTATCGATCAGAGCGGCGGCTACGCGCTGGAAGAAACGCTGGCCATGCTCGCCGACAAGGGCGTGCGCACGGCAGTGGTCGGCATGTCGCCGCGCATCCGTGGGGAGTTAGCGGCTCTCGGCGCGCTTGCCCATCTGCCGCAAGCCGCCGAATTTGACGCCTATGAACCCGCGTTGCGCTATTTATTAAGTCAGGAGCCCGCAGGTCAGAAATCCGCCGCTGCGGATGCGTCGCCGCCCGCTTAAGCCGCTGCGCACAGGCAGACTCTCAAACGGGCCCTGAGGGTGAAACCCTCAAATCAGGACAGGGTGGGGGGTCGGGGGCGGAAACGGCCCCCGAGAGGCTGGCGCTCGCCAATGAGCCAGAGCCCGCAGGTCAGAAATCCGCCGCTGCGGATGCGTCGCCGCCCGCTTAAGCCGCTGCGCACAGGCAGACTCTCAAACGGGCCTTGAGGGTGAAACCCTCAAATCAGGACAGGGTGGGGGGTCGGGGGCGGGAACGGCCCCCGAGAGGCCGACTTCATAAGGACGATCAGACGCTACGGCCTTACGAAGCAGGCTTTTCAGAGCGGCTGGAGACCCGACGGCGCGTCGGCTCAGGCGGACGCCCTGCCGGATAATCGTTATTGAAGCAGGCCATGCAATACGGCAGACCCAGCCCCACCGCCTGCATATCCTGCGGCGAGAGATAGGCCAGACTGTCCACGCCCAGCCAGCGCCGGATGGCGTCTACGTCCATCTGATTGGCGATCAGCTCGTCCTCTTGCGACATATCAATGCCGTAGAAACACGGATGCTTGACCTGAGCTGACGAAATACGCATGTGAATTTCCCGCACACCGCACGCGCGAAACATCTCCACCAGTTTGCGGCTGGTATTGCCGCGCACGATGGAATCATCAATCACCACGATGCTTTTGCCGCGCAGCACGTCGGTCAGCGGATTCAGCTTGAGCTGAATGCTGCGCTGGCGCAACTCCTGAGAAGGATGAATAAACGTGCGCCCGACGTAGCGATTTTTAATCAGGCCTTCCATGTACGGAATGCCCGACTCCTGACTGTAACCCACAGCCGCCACATTGCCGGAATCCGGCACTGGAACGACGTAATCGGCATCTGAACCGCCAAGCCCGCTTTCGGCGCTGATTTGCGCCAGCCGCTTGCCCAGCCCGAGACGGTAATGATACACCGAATGCCCAAACAGACGGCTGTCAGGCCGGGCGAAGTAAACCAGCTCGAAAAAGCAGAAGCGCTCAGGCCCGGACTCCGGCAAAAACGCTTGCTCGGTGCGCCCATCCAGCGTAAAGGCGAGGATTTCGCCGGGGGCCACATCGCGTTCGTACCGCGCGCCGACGATATCGAGCGCGCATGTCTCCGAGGCGATGACCACGCCGCCATTGTCGGTCAGCCCGTAGCACAACGGGCGGATGCCGTGCGGATCGCGCGCCGCTATCAGCGTATCGCCCGAGGCGACCACAATCGAAAACGCGCCGCGACAGGCCTGTAGGGTTTTCTGAACTGCGTCGATCAGCGATCGCTCGCCTTGCGGCGTGTCTTCCTGCAAAACGTGGCGAATATAATGCGCCATGAGATGGCTATCGCTATCCCCAACGCCAAAAACCCCATGGGATTTCAGAAAATCGCGCAGTTCGCGGGTGTTAATCAGGTTGCCGTTGTGCGCCAGCGTGATGGCCCCCAGTCGCGTTCGGGCGACCACGGGCTGAGCATTATCCAGATGACTGGCCCCGGTCGTCGAGTAGCGCGTGTGGCCCAAGCCGACCTGCCCCGTCATTTTTTCGAGCATCGACTGGCTGAAGACCTGATTCACCAGTCCCATATCCTTGTGGATGCGCAACTGGTCGTTGTCGTAGACGGCCATGCCGCAGCTTTCCTGTCCCCGGTGCTGAAGCGCGAACATGCCGTAGTACAGATGATGCCCCAGGCTGCTCAGCGCCGGATCGAGGACGCCAAACACGCCGCAGTACTCTTTAGGGTGATCGTCCAGAGGATTTCCAGCAAAGTCGACAGAAGCCGTCTCTAGCCGAAAATCGCCGACGGGAGGCGCGTCGACGCTATCAGGCCCTTGCGAGGGCGCCTCAGGCGTCCCGCAAGTCAAGACCGGTTCTCCAGCGCTCGCAGGCCGTACCCAGATCCAGATGAATCGCGCCCCAACGCAGCGTTGCCCCGTCCGTCACCTGACCCAGCGGCGTCCAGGTCAGATCCGCGTCGGCAAAAGCCTTGGCAATGGCCTCGCGACGCTCGCGCGGATAGCTCAGGACGTAACTGCCGTTGCTTTCGCCAAAGAGCAGGGTTGCCAGCGACAGGCCCTCTCCCAGCGCGCTCAGCGCGTCGTCTTGCAGCGACAGGCCAAAGGGAGGGCCATCACACGCTGATCCAATGCAGGCGCACTCGGCCAGCGTGGTCAGCAGGCCGCCCATCCCCACATCGGTCGCCGACGCCAGCAGGCCATCGGCGATCAGGCGGCGTATGACGGCAATCAGCGCCGTTTCGGTTTTCAGGCAAACGTCCGGCGGCTCGCCGCTCAGCGCCGCCCCTTGCAGGACCTGATATTCGCTGCCTGCCAGCGTCGGCAAGAAGCGCCCGACCAGCGCGATTTCATGTCCCGCCGCGACAAAGCCGGGGGCGGCAATGGCGGCGTCATTTTCGATCAGGCCAATCATGCCAATCACCGGCGCCGGCAGAATCGGGGCCCCCGAATGCTCGTTATACAAACTGACGTTACCGCCGGTCACCGGCGTCTCAAAGGCCAGACAGGCGTCTTTAATGCCTTCAATGGCGTAATACAGCTGATAGTAAATCTCAGGCTTTTCCGGCGCGCCGAAATTGAGGTTATCTGTGACGGCCAGCGGCAGGGCCCCCACGCAGGCCAGATTCCGCGCCGCTTCCGCGACGGCGGACACCGCGCCGGAGTACGGATTCAGGGCGACATACCGGGCGTTGCAGTCGGTGGTCATCGCCAGCGCCATGCCCGAAAATTCGCCGTTGCGCCGCCGCAGGCGAATCACGCCGCTGCCATGGCGCTCGCTAGCCAGAAGCGTGTTATTGCGCACATGGCGATCGTACTGGCCAAAGACGCCGCCGGGGCGGGCAATATTGGGCGAGCCCATCAGGCGCTCCAGCCACGCGCCGACGTCTTGGGTTTCAAGCGCTGTCATGCCGGTCTCGGGGTCGCGTTCGCGACGCGCGCGGGCCTCTGCCGGCTCCGGCGGATGCTCGCCGCGCGGATAAGACGGCGCGTCATCGGTGAGCAGCGCAGCGGGAACATCCACGACAACTTCGCCGCGATGCAGAAAGCGCGCGCGGCCGTCATCGGTCACTTCGCCGACAATCACCGCCGGGACGCCCCATTTCTCAAAGACGGCGATGGCTTCCTGTTCGCGGCCCTTCTCCAGCACCATCAGCATGCGTTCCTGCGACTCAGAAAGCAGGTATTCAAAGGGTTTCATGCCCGGCTCGCGGGCGGGGGTCTTATCCAGATCGATGATCATGCCCAGACCGCCTTTGGCCGCCATTTCGGCGCAGGAACAGGTCAGGCCGGCGGCGCCCATGTCTTGCGCAGCGACAATCGCCCCGGTCGCAAAGGCCTCCAGACACGATTCAATCAGCAGCTTCTCTGCAAAGGGATCGCCGACTTGCACCGCCGGGCGATCTTCTCGACTGGCGGCGTCCAGCTCGCGGCTGGCGAAGGCCGCGCCGCCCATGCCGTCTTTGCCCGTATCCGAGCCGACGTATAACACCGGATTCCCCACGCCCTTGGCGCCGGAGGCCATAATGGCCCCGTCATACAGCACGCCGACCGCCATGGCGTTCACCAGCGGATTGCCGCTATAGCGCGGGTCAAAGAAGACTTCGCCCGCCACCGTCGGCACGCCGACGCAGTTGCCGTAATGGGCGATGCCCGCCACAGCTTCCGTAAAAAGCCGTTTGTTGTTGGCGTCCTCAAGCGGCCCGAAGCGCAGGGAATTGAGATTCGCCACCGGCCGCGCATTCATCGTGAAGATATCGCGCAAGATGCCGCCGACCCCAGTGGTCGCGCCCTGAAAGGGTTCTACCGCAGTGGGATGGTTATGACTCTCGATCTTGAAGGCGATCGAGATTTCGTCATCAATGGCGACGATGCCCGCGTTTTCGCCCGGCCCCTGCAAAATGCGCGCGCCTTGCGTCGGCAGGCGTTTCAGCAGATGCCGCGAATTCTTATAGCAGCAATGCTCGCTCCACAGCACGCTGAACATCGCCAGCTCGTTAAAATTCGGCGCGCGCCCCAGACCGGCGACAATGCGATCGTACTCGTCGCGCGTCAGGTTGAATGAGGCGAGGGTCTGGTCCAGACGCCCATCGGCCAGAGGCGATTCTGTCACAGGGTCGGCGGCGACCGTCATTACAGGCGAGTCTCCAATTACGGGGATGGCGTGCGCGTGCGCAAAGGGCATTGCTGATGGCATTATCCGCCAAACGCGGGCCGTCCGCCATCTTACTCCAGCAATTGCAGTTTCTGGGTAAAGCCCATTTCCTGAAGGGTTTCGTAAGCGGCCATGCCCATTTCGCTGCGCGGTTGCGACTTAATGACTTCGGTCAGGAGCTTGATGGCCTCTTGCGGCTGCTGTTCGGCGATCAGGATCTTTCCCATCTGGAAAAACGCCTTGTCGCGCATTTTGGCAAATTCGAGCGCGACCTGTTTTTCAAGCTCTGACTGCACGCGCGCCGCCGGGACGTTGCTCAGCGCCTTGTAGATGCTGATATGGGCCTCGGTCGAGGTCATCAGCCATTCTTTGAGGGGCGTCAGCTTGGCGCGGGCGCTGCCGTAGTCTTTTTTCTCAATGAGCTGGGCGGTTTCGTTCAAGCGTTTTTCGGCATCGGCCAGCCCGAAGGGGTTTTTCGGATTGTCCAGCGCAGGCAGCTTGCGCGGCGGGTCCTGGGCGCTTTCAACGGGGGGGACGACTTTGGCGTTTTCAAGCGGGGGCTGACTCAGCAGCGGCGGGCGCGCGTTGGCGGGCGTGGGGGCCGGCGGCGGCGCGGGGGCATTGGGATCCGCCGAGGCGGCTTGCGGATCTTCGCCCGGCTTAAACATGCGCACGAACTTGTCGGTGAAACTCTTGACGGCTTCTTTCGGCGCAGGCGCCGGCGCTTTCTCTTGCGGCGCGGGCGGCCCGACTTGCGCCCAAGACAGGGCGGCAACCATGACGCTGACGCTGAGCGCCAATGAGAGAGCCGCGCAAGCGCGAACGCCCACCCCGCCAATACCTGTCCATGGAATCCGTACGAAACGCTTCACGATGGATGCCTCCTGCTGACAAATTTTTCCAATAACGGCGCGTGGTTTACGGGTTATGGCGAGGCGCGGCGTCCACGCCCAGAATCACCGTATAGTCTTCGCCCATGCTGCACTGGTTGGATTCAAACGTGGCGCCAATCGGCGAAAAAATCAAGCCCGCTCGCCCCAGCGCAGGATCCACGCCGCGCAAACGCGCGCTGCTCTCATCATTTACCCGGCGGCTGCGCTCAATAATTTGTGACAATTGACTTGCCCGTTTTTCGCGACAGACCACCTGAAACAGCTTGCCTTCCAGACGTTTCACCAGCGGCTCAATGGCCTGGGCCTGGGCGGGATCATAGACCAGCCCCACCGAAAGCGGCCGACTGGAGGTCATATCGTTCTGCGCCATCGGATTATCCAGAATCAGCCGATCGAGAACGCGCCCGGCTTCTACGGCGTTAATCTCCCAGTAGCTGGCATAACGCGAATTGGTCGGCGTTCCGGGCATCGTTGAGAGCCGAACGCGGCTCATGTCCATATCTTTTGAGAACCATGCCAGTTGCAGCAGCTCATGCGAACTGAGATTGGTATCCAGATAACGCCCGGCAAAGCGCGCCAGATCGGGCAGCTTGGCGACCATCCACGGATTTTTAAGCTTGGCGGCCACTGCTGACAGAAACTGCTGCTGGCGCCGAATCCGGCCAATGTCGCCCAGCGCGTCGTGACGAAAGCGCACAAAGCCCTCGGCCTGCTCGCCGTTGAGCGCGCGCGGCCCCGGCTCCAGCTGGATATTCAGCCGCGCGGTCTGGTCGCGGTAATGCATGGGTTTTTCCACCACCACGGTCACCCCGCCGATAGCGTCAACCAGATCGCGCACGCCTTGCGTATTAACGACCAGATAGCGATCCACAGGCACGCCAAACGACGACTCTACAGCCGCAACCGCCAGCGATGCGCCGCCATAGGCGTAGGCCGCATTGATTTTATCAATCCCATGTCCGTTGGGAATCAGCACCTTGCTGTCGCGCGGGATGGAAATCGCCGATACCGTATTCTTGCCCGGACTGACGCGCACCAGCATCATGCTGTCAGTGCGCGCGCCGGAAAACTGCTCGCGCTGAGGACGCCCATTGGCGTAGGGGACATCAACGCCCATCACCAGTACGACCATATCCGTCGGCGCTTTGGGCGTTTTAATCGTAAACAGCGGCTGTTTGCTGCCGGGCAGCGGAATCACGATATCGGGCAGAAAATGGCCGACGGCGAAAAACAGGGCGATGCTCGTCAGCACGGCGGCGGCCATCACCAGAAACGCGCCCATGGGCGACAGGGCGCGCGGGCGGCGCATCGGGCGCGGAGGGCGTCCGGGGGGGGCAGGCGACAGCGGCGCGGCGGGATACTCCGGCGGGGGCGCGCCCGGCGCCGGAGGGCCGGCCTGAGAAGGCGCATGAGAAGGCGCGTGAGAAGACTTGACTGACCCCGATCCGCCGGGGACCGGCTGCCCTGAAGAAGCCCCCGAAGGCGGCCCTGACAATGGCGCGCCAGAGGGTTTTGGCGTCAGCGACGCCTGCGGGCGCGGCCGCTTGGGAAATTCCGGCAAATTCGCCGGGGCGGGCGCGCCGGATGAAAACGGCGAAGACGGCGGCGCGCCCGAGCTGGCGGCGTCTGGCGCGTGCGAAGACGGGCCAGACGCAGAAGCGGAACCGGGAGCATGACCGGGGCGCGTCAGCCGATTCGGGTCGGCGTTGGCGGCGTCATCAGGGGGGGAAGGCGGCATGTCGGCGGGCGGCTTCTGGTCGAGGGTGGTCATCGGAGCGGCTGCGATCCTCTGAGAGCGCGAAAAAAGAAGCTAAGGCGAGGGCGAAGGCGGCTGCAAAAGCGCGAGGCGATTCATTAGACTGTCAATGCGCCGTCTCGGCTGGCTAAACGCTCAAAACCGGCCACGAACCGGAAATTGCGCGCCGCGCCGTTTCAACGTCCGGCGCGCGACAGAAAAATGGGGCGAGTGATGGGAATCGAACCCACGTATACCGGAACCACAATCCGGGGCCTTGACCGCTTGGCGACACTCGCCGAAGGTGCGCGCGCCTTTTGGACAACCGCCTGCGGGCGCGTGGGCTATTGTACGGAATCCATTGCGGAAGCTCAAGCCCTTATTTGCCGTGGGCTTCAAAGCCGCGCAACGCGCCGGGCGCCGGCAAGGTCTTTTGCAAGGGCGGGCGTTTGGCGCGCCCGTTTGCTGCAACGCCTGTGGATCCCGACGCTCAAAATTGCCTGAAAATAACCCGCGCCCCAGAAGGCTTTCGCGGATTTTCAGCCTGTTTTTCAAGCCCTGAGCGGCTTTGTGAAAATCGTAAAGATTGATCTCTATGCTTTTATAAAAACATGAGATACTGTGACAATATCGCCCTTTTAACAGGCATTTTAAAGGAATCAAGCCATGACAGGCCGGGTTTCACGCCCGCAGGCGTTATTTTTTGCGTTGATGGAAAACCTCGCCGTCTTTGACGAGGTGCTGATGGCTGTTCTGGATTCCGGGAAAATGCGGATCGGTATGTGGGGCGCGCATTTTCTTTTCGGCTATGAGCGCTATTACCGCCGCTGGCTTCATGGGCCGTTCCGTCCGGCGTTTACGCGGGGGCGAGCTGAGCGCCAGGTCACGCCCGTGGTCGAGGTCTTCCGCAAGATAGCGCGTCTGCTGGAGTGCCCGGCCTGGGCCTTGACGCCCGGCCAGACGGCAGAATCGGCGGCAGACGCCGCAAAGACAGCCCGCGAGCGAGCGCGGCGCGCAAATTCCCGGAAATCTTCCTCAGGCGCTTACGGCGGCGCGGCCTCGTGGTCGCCGCCCTTTCCCCGGCGATTTCTCATTGATTACGCCCGTCGCCGTCTGGGCGAGCTCGAAGGCCCGCAAATCGCGTCAGACGCGCGCTTACAGCCGTTACAGGATTTTGCGTCTATGCCGTCAGTGACGGCGAGGACATTTCAGGACAGAGCGCACGCGCTCACGCCAAGCGCAGCGCCGGATCTCGCAATAACGGGGACAAGCGCGAGCGCGCCCTGTCAGTCCTCTCCCGACTTATGTCAGCGCCCTAGCGCGTCGCGCCCGCCTTGCCCGCCTCTTGAGCAGGACCCGTACTTGGGCCCTTATCGAGCGCTGGCCTTTCGGCGCAGGCCGGGCGTTGGTCGCGCGCGCGGCTCTCCCGGCGGATCGTGACCGAAACAGTCGCGCGCTGCGGGAGCGTTGCAATAAAATTTGCGATAAAATACGGGGCGTTGACGCGCGCTAAGGAGATGCTTCATTCATGTCAGATTCGCCGGCAGGGCCGCCCGAAAAGTCGTCATCACAGTCGCCGATACCCTCATCGGCGCACGCGACGGCGCTGGAAACCGCCGCCCACATTCAGGCCGGTCGCCTCAGCGCCGTTACCGTTGCGGAAAACGCTTTTGAGCGCATTGCGGCCCTCGATGACGATATTCAGGGCTTTAATCTGCTGACCCGCTCGCTGGCGCTGGAAGCCGCCGCCGACATCGACCGTCGCGCCAGGGCGGGCGAGACGCTGCCGCTGCTGGCAGGCGCGCCCATCGCCATTAAAGACAATCTCAACATCGCAGGACTGCCGACGACGTGCAGCAGTCGGATTCTCGAAGGCTACGTCTCGCCCTACGACGCCACCGTGGTCCAGAAAGTCCGCGCGGCGGGGCTCCCGATTCTGGGGAAAACCAATCTGGACGAGTTTGCCATGGGCAGCTCGACTGAAAACAGCGCCCTGCGCGTCACGCGCAACCCATGGGACTTGCAGCGCATTCCCGGCGGCAGTTCGGGCGGATCGGCGGCTGTGGTCGCCGCCCAGATGACCCCCTTGAGTCTCGGCTCCGATACCGGCGGCAGCGTGCGACAACCGGCGGCCATGTGCGGCATCGTCGGCGTCAAGCCGACCTACGGGCTGGTCTCGCGCTATGGACTGGTCGCCTTCGCCAGCAGCCTGGATCAGGTCAGCCCCTTTGCCCGAACCGTGCGCGATGCGGCCGCCCTGCTGCAAGTCATCGCCGGATTCGACCCGCTGGATTCAACGTCTATTCCGGATCGCCCTGTTCCTGACTATCTGGCGGCGATCGAGGCGCGCCCCGATATCGAGGGCCTGCGCGTCGGCGTGATTCAGGAACTGGACGGCGAGGGCATGCAGGCCGAAGTCGCCGCCTCGCTGGGCGCGGCCCGCGAGGCCTTTGAAGCGATGGGCGCGCGCGTCCAGCCGATTTCCATCCCCAGTATCCGCTATGCCGTTGCGGCGTATTATATTCTGGCCACTGCCGAGGCCAGCTCCAATCTGGGACGCTATGACGGGGTCCGCTACGGGATGCGCGTCGAAGAAGCCGGCATGGATCTCAAGCGCATGTACCAGAAAACCCGCGCCCTGGGCTTCGGCCCCGAAGTCAAGCGACGCATTATGCTGGGCACGTTCTGTCTGAGCGCGGGCTATTTCGACGCTTTCTACGGCAAAGCCCAGAAAGCGCGCGCGCTGATTCGTCATGAATTGCGCCATGCGTTCGACTCCGTCGATATTCTGATCTGTCCGACGGCTCCCACCACGGCGTTTCGTCTGGGCGAAAAGTTGAACGACCCGGTCAGTATGTATTTGTCCGATATTGCGACCATTCCGGTCAATATGGCGGGCATCCCGGCGCTCAGCCTCCCCTGCGGATTCGACGCCCAGGGGCTTCCCATCGGCCTGCAACTGCTGGCGCCGCATCTGGGCGAAGACACCCTGTTTCGCGCCGCTGCCGCCTTTGAGGCCCGCAGTGGTCTGCGCAACCTGACGCCCGGCCGTCTGGCTGCTGTTCAGGGGGCGCGCTAATGGCTGCGCCGCCGTCGTTTCTCAGAAGCATGGGCGTCATCGCGACGCTGGTGGCCGTCACCATCACGCTGAGTCTGGCGTGGCAGCTTTTTCAGGGGGCTGACGCCAGCGGACGGCCTTCGCAGTATGATCCCGGCGTTTCGCTGAGCGCAGCGGCCAAAACCGCTCAAACGCCTTTGCTCATTGAGTTCTACTCAGATGATTGCGGCGCCTGCGTGCAACTGACGCCGCTGGTTCACCGCGTGGCGACGACAGCCTTCGCCCGGCGCCTCAAACTGGTGATGATCAACGTGGACCGCCCCCAGTCGCAGGATGCCGCCGCGCTGTTTCGGGTAGACAGCGTCCCCTCCGTCTTTGTCTTCGACCCCAAGCGCATGAAGAAGAAGACCATTCCCTTTGCGGCGCTGTCGAATCCCAGGCGGCTGGAAGCGGCGCTCAATTCGGCTTTGGCAGGCTTAGGCGCTCAAGGTCAATCAGGTTCAGCGCGTTGATGCGCACGCCGGACGCGCGCGGATTCACCAGCCACAGCTTCTCGCTGGCATATAGCGGGGCGATGACGACGTCTTGCCGTAAGAGAATGACCTGCGCAGCGTCATACAGCGCCTGCCGCCCGGCAAGATTACCAGTGATCGCGGCTTTTGCGACCAGACGATCGTATTCGGCGCTGCCCCAGCCGGTATAGTTATTGCGGCTGTCGCGCGTCATCATCCCCATAAAGCTGTCGGCGTCGAGATAATCGGCGAACCAGCCCAGACGGAACATCGCAGGGGGGTTCTGACGCAGGCGGGTCAGAAACGCTTTCCATTCCATATTCTCCAACGCAACGGGGACATTCAACGTCTGTTTCCACTGCGATTGCAGGATCTCGCCTTCCTTCAGCAAGTCATACTGGGTCTGAAATGCGAGCGACACGCGTGGGAATCCGCGTCCGTCGGGGTATCCGGCCTCGGCCAGCAAACGCCGCGCCGCCGCCGGGTCGTATCCGAGTCCAGCCTCTGGCGATGCGCACGGCAGACCGGGCGAAATCCAGCCGTTCCATGGCCGTTGCCCGCTTTTGAGCAGCTTGGGAAAGGCGCTGCGGTCAATCGCCAGCGCAAAGGCGCGCCGCACGCGCGGATCGTTGAAGGGCGGGGCCTGCGCGTTGAAGCCCACGTAAGAGAGTCGGTGCAGCAGCCGCGTGCGCGCTTCGGGCCGCGCGCGCAGACGACGCGCATCAAACGCCGGAATGCTGGTCGTTGTCTCGATAAAGTCCAGCTCGCCGTTCTCATACATAATGACGCTGGCGTTGGCGTCGGCAATCATGGCCATCTCCACGGCCTTCACCTGCGGATGCGACCCGTAATACGCCGGATTCGGCGTCAGGCGCAGGCTCTCCTCGTGCCGCCAGCGACTCAGCCGGTAGGGGCCATTGGCGACAAAGCGTCCCGCCTCGGTAAAGTCCTGCGGGGCGCGGGCGACAACGTCTTCGCGAAGCGGCAGCGCAACCGGCGACGCCATCAGGTCCAGAAAGAACGGGATGGCGCGCGTGAGGCGAACATCCAGCGTGTACGGGTCCGGCGCATGGACGCCGACGGCATTGAAGTCGCCTAGCTTGCCGTCATACCAAGCCTTGGCGTTTTGCACCTCAAACAGGAAGTAGGCGTACTCGGACGCCAGCGCCGGATCCAGTGCGCGCCGCCAGGCATAGACAAAGTCTTGGGCCGTAACCGGGCGACCATCCTCCCAAAGCGCGTCGCGCCGCAGGTGGAACACATAGCGCCGTCCGCCATCGAGCCGATCCCAGCGCGACGCGACAGCGGGTATCGCGCGCCCGTCCGGACCAATGACGGTCAGCCCCCGCATGAGGTTCTGCAGGACGGTGAAGGAGGTCAGATCATTGACCCGCGCCGGGTCCAGCGAGGGGGGCTCTGAGCCCAGATTCATCCGAAACACGCCCGCATCCTGATCGTGGGCGGGCGTGCGCGGTCCGCAGCCTTGGCAGGCAAGCGCAAGCAGACACGCGCAGACCGTCAGCGCCCGCCAAAAGCCAGCGCCCTTCAACGAGAATACGCCTTCAGCAGCGCGACAATGGCATCCGTCGCCTGAGGACGGCCCAACGAAAGGCTGGCGGCGGCCATGGACTGTAAACGTTGAGGCGCACCCAATAACGCGCGGATCTCAGCGATGAGTCGCTCGGCGTCCAGGGCATCATCGGCGATCACCACAGAGGCGCCCGCCTGCGCCGAGGCCTGAGCGTTCTTGCTCTGGTGGTCCGCAGCCGCATGCGGGTAAGGGACCAGAATCGAGGGCAGTCCGCAGCGATACAGTTCTGACAGGGTGAGCGATCCCGAGCGGCAGAGGACCAGATCGGCGCAGGCCCACGCGGCGGCCATCTCCTCGAAGAAGGGTCGGGCGCAGTATGCGCCGGCGTCGCGCTGGGCCGTCGCGGCGAGGGCGGCCATGGTTTCGTCATGGAGCTTGGCCCCGGTCTGATGCAGAATCTGCAAGCCCATGTCGCCTGTCAGCGTATGGAGCGCGCCCGCCAGCGCCAGATTCAGGCGCCGGGCGCCTTGGGAACCGCCGGTCGCCAAAAGCGTCGGGCGGCTGGGATCCCAGTTCAGGCCGAGTCTGTCAAAGCCCTGGCGCTGGTCAAGCGCGCCAATCGCTCCGCGCAACGGATTGCCCGTTACATGGAAGCGCGCGCACGGAATCGAGCGCTGCGCCTGCGCAAAAGCGGCGGTCGCCTGATCCGCCCAGCGCCCCATCAGCCGGTTGACCAGTCCGGGATGCGCGTCCGGCTCGTGAATCACATAGGGGATGCGGCGCTGTAAGGCCGCCGCCAGCACTGGCGCGCTGACATAACCGCCCGTAGCGAAGACGACATGGGGCTTGAGCGTTTCCAGAACCGCCCCTGCGCGAGCAACCGCCTGTGGAATCGAGGCCAGCCAGCGCGCAAAGCCCAGACCGGGGCGTCGCGGCATCCCCGAGAAGTCCAGCCCTTCAAAGGCAAAGCCGCTGGCGGGAATCAGCCGCGATTCCAGCCCGTCGCGCTTGCCGATGTAAACCAGCGCCGCCAGCGCCGGGTCGTCGCGCAGGCATTCGGCCACCGCCAGCGCGGGAAACACATGCCCGCCGGTTCCGCCGCCAGTAAGCGCGATTCTCAGCCCGGCGCAAGAATCAGGGGGATTCATGAAGCCGTCTGCGGCCACGACGCCACGCGCGGGCGAGGGCGATGCCGCGAAACGCTCAGCAGAATGCCCGTCATCACCAGCGTGAGAATCATCGAGGTGCCGCCGTAGCTGATAAACGGCAGCGTCACGCCGGTAACCGGCATCATGCCAATGGTGACCGAGATGTTGATCAGCGCTTGCAGTAGAATGGCGCACGTCAGCCCGAAGGCCAGCATCTGACCGAACGGGCTCTCGCATTGCCGGGCGATCGTAAAGCCCCGCCAGCCAAACAGCGCAAAGAGACCGACGATAATCAGCGAGCCAAACAAGCCCCATTCCTCGCAAATCACCGAAAAGATGAAATCCGTATAGGGGAAGGGCAGATAGTGCATCTTCTGGGCCGAATGGCCAAAGCCCACCCCGAAAATGCCGCCTGAACCAATGGCGTAATATGACTGAATCAGGTTATAGCCCGTGTCCTGCATATCGGCCCACGGGTCGAGCCAGCCCTGAATACGGCGGCGCTGGTATTCGACGGTCATCACCTTGAGAAAGACGCCATATCCCGCAAGCGGCAGGCCCAACAACAGCAATGGGACTGAAAACCCGCCAATGAACAGCATCGCAAGCGTCATCACGCCAATGATAATCGAGACGCTGAGGTTGGGTTGCTGGTAGATGAGCGCGACCATCACCGCCACCAGCGCCAGATTCGGAAACAGGGTAAACGTCAGCAGCCGACGGCGACAGGTAGCTTGCGCCATCAGCAGAATGGCCGCCAGTTTTGCGACATCCGACGGCTGAAACTGAAACCCGAAGGGCAGCGCAATCCAGCGCTCGCTGCCATTGACCGTCTGGCCAAACAGCAGCGTAATCAGCAACAGGCCGATGGCCGTCAGCGCAATGGGTTTGGCCAGACGGCGCCACAGCGTAAAGGGCAGGCGCGAGACGAGCATCATGCCCCACAGGCCAACGCCAGCCGCCAGCGCCTGTTTCAGCAGGATGGCATAACTCGCGCCGGAATCCGCCTGGGCGTTGGGGGCGCTGGCCGAGTAGACCGACACCAGCCCGATGAGGACCAGCGACAGGGTGATGGCCAGCAGCGGCGCGTCCAGCGATTGCCGCGCTGCGCTCGGCGCGCGCCTCAGGCCGTCAGAAGGCGGGGCTGAAGAAGGCGGCGGCGGATTCAGCGTCATAGACACGATGGGCGCGCCCTGTCAGGTTGCGCATCGGGCGTCGGCGTTGCCTGACGCTGCGCAATGAGGGCCTTGAAGACGTCGCCGCGATGCTCGAAGTTCTGATACTGGTCAAAACTCGCGCAGGCCGGCGAAAACAGGATCGGCTCGCCTTGACTGAGGGCAATAGCCTTGTCCAGCGCCCGCTCCAGCGTGTCGCACGGATAGACGGCGCTGTAGCCCGCCTCGTTCAGCGCGCGCTGAAAGCGTGGTTGCGCTTCTCCCAAGAGCGTGACGGCGGCCGCATGGGTCTGAATCGCCTCCACAAAGCCTTCCAGCGGTTCTTCTTTGGGGCGACCGCCCGCAATCAGAATCGTCCGCTGCGGCGAGAAGGCCCGCAGCGCCTGAATGGCCGCATCCGTGTTGGTCGCCTTGGAGTCGTTATAGCAGGCGATACGCGTCACGCCGCCCGCGTGCAGGCGCGTAATCTCTCCGGCAGGCTCGATACGATGCGCCACGCCTGAAAACTCACGACACGTCCGGGCAAAAGTCTGTCCTGTGGTATTTGTCCCGGCGGCATGCATCAGGAACGCGACGCTCAGCGCCGCCAGGGCGTTTTCGTGGTTATGCGCGCCTTTTAGCTTCAAGTCAGCGGCTGACAGGCCTAGCGGCTGAGGGCAGTCGTCTCGTTGAAACACAAATTGACCATCCGCAGTCAAAAACGCCGCATGCGCGCGCTTCTGCCCCAGATGCGGGTCGCGGCGCGAGAACCAGAGCGTTTGCTCAGGCAAATCCGCTTGCCAACGAAGGCTGGCCGGGTCGTCGGCATTCACCACCGCCCACGTCGGGACTTGTTCGCCGGTAAACAGGCGACGTTTGGCGGCCTCATAGGCGGCCAGCGAGCCATGCCAGTTGATGTGATCGGGCGTCAGATTCATAAACGCCGCCACAGTAGCCTGAAACGTCGGCGAGAACGCCAGTTGCGCCGAACTCAGCTCGACGACCAGCGCTTCAAGGGCGTTATCGCCCAGACAACTGATCATCGGCAGGCCAATATTGCCGCAGGCGACCACGCGCTGTCCGCTGTCGGCCAGCAGACGGGCAATAAGCGTGGTGGTAGTGGTCTTGCCGTTGGAGCCTGTGACAGCGGCAATGGGCAGACGTCGCGACAGGCGGTTTTCGCGGGCCGCCAGCTCGACTTCGCTGATGATCTCGATCCCGGCGGCGGCGGCGCGCTGGAGAATCTCGGCATGGGGGGGGATGCCGGGGCTGACAATCATCAGCGGCGCGTGAGACAGGCATTGTTCGCTATGCGCGCCGGTTTCGACCGCGCATCCGAATGCCTGAAGGCGATCGCGCAGGGCCGCAGCGTCCGGGCCCGGCTCTGAACGCTCGCTCAGGAAGACATCCGCGCCAAAAGCCTGTAAATAGCGGGCAACAGCTTCGCCGGTTTTGGACAGGCCCAGAATGACGACGGGACGCCCCTGCCAGCGGTGAAAAGCGGATTCAGGAGCCTGACTCATCGCATTCTTGTCCAATCGCCCTAATCAGAAGACCCATCCGGCCCATCGCAAGAAAACACCCCTGCGGCGACGGTCCCGTCACTTATTGTACAGGAACAGCGCCAGCGCGCACAACAGGAACTGCGTCAGCACGAAGACCGCCGTAACGCGCCGCTCTCGCCAACCGCACAGCTCAAAATGATGATGCAGCGGGCTCATTTTGAAAATTCGCCGCCCCGTCAGCTTGAACGACGCCACTTGCAGAATCACCGACAGCGCTTCGGCGACAAAGAC
The DNA here is from genome assembly GCA_016712355.1 of Vampirovibrionales bacterium. Lineage (NCBI taxonomy): Bacteria > Bacillati > Candidatus Melainabacteria > Vampirovibriophyceae > Vampirovibrionales > Vampirovibrionales bacterium. The sequence goes on from JADJRF010000005.1 coordinate 927,245, forward strand.
GCCGCCCAGCAAAAACAGCCAGAATTCGGTTTGCGAGAGGATGGCCATCGCCGCCATCGCCCCGCCCAGCGCCAGACTGCCCGTATCGCCCATAAAAAGCCGGGCGGGATAGAGGTTATGGAACAGAAATCCCAGCGTCGCGCCGGTGAGAATGAGCGCCGCCATGCCCAGATCCGGGTAAACGTTGGCTACGTCAGAATACAGGTTGCCCGTAAAGCAGACCGACAAGGCGGTGAGCGTCAGCGCGCTGCATCCGGCAGCCAGCCCGTCCAGACCGTCGGTGAGATTGACGGCATTGGAGACGGCCATCATCACCACCGCCGTAAACAAGGGGTATAGCACGGGGCCCAGCTCCAGCCGCAAGCCGTTGAAGACGGCGACGCCCGATAAGCCCAGCGTCTGACTCATATACAAGCCAATCCCCAGCCCGAGCGCGCCCTGAATTGCCAGTTTTGCGTAGCCGGACAGCCCTTTGTTCTGCTTCTTGGCGATTTTCAGGTAGTCATCCACAAATCCAACGGCGCCCAACGCGAACGTCACCGCCAGGGTCAGCCAGAATTCAGTCGTCCAGTAGTCCTTCATCCCAAAGATTGCCATGGCGGCGATGCCCGCCAGCGCGCTACCCAGAATCAGCACGCCGCCCGCGGTAGGGGTGCCCGCTTTGCCGTGATGGCTCTGGGGCCCGTCCTGGCGGATATACTGCCCCAGATAGCGCTGGCGCAGAAAGCGGATAAAGGGCCCACCCGCCATGAGCGCCGCCAGCAGCGAAACCGTCATCACGACAGCGGAACTACTCTTGACGCTCAGCGGCATCCATTCAGCGTTCACAGGCAGGCGGGCTCCTCACAAGGGACGGCGGCATCCGCGCAAAGGCCGTCGATCAGGGTTTCCAGCCGACAGGCGCGCGAGCCCTTCAGAAAAATCGACACGTCGCGCAAGGCGATGCCGCATTCGCGCAGGCCGCGCGCCAGAGCGTCCGCCGGGGGCGGCTCCTGAGCGGTATGCCGAATGGGAAAACTGGCCCCGGCGGCCTGCGCGGCGCTGGCCGTCCAGGCGGCCTCTTCGCCAAAGGTCATCAGCAGATCGATGCCCGGCGCCTCTGCCAACCAGACGCCCAGAGCTTCATGGAGGGCGCGCGCCTCAGGGCCCAGCTCTTTCATCGCGCCCAAGGCCAGCGCGCGACGCATGCCCGCAGGAACGGGCGTCTGCAAGAACGCCTGCAAACCCGCGCACATACTGGCGGGATTGGCATTATAGGCATCGTTGACGACCCACGCATTGGTCAGGCCTGCAATCGCCTGACGTCCGCCGCGTCCGTCCGGGGCGCGGAAGGCCTGCAAGGCGGGCTGAAGCGCTGAGGGCTGATAGCCCATCGCCCGCCCGACCGTCAGAACGGCCAGCGCGTTGAGGATCCGGTGATCGCCCGCCTCGCCCAGAGTGATGCGGCAGCCGTCCCATATGAACGACTGGCCGCCGTCCGCTGACACGGACCGGTCGCAGGCGTCTTGCAGCGAGAAGGCCTCCAGCCGGCCCTTCCAGACGCGCGCGGCCTGATGGCGCAGCAGCGAATCGTCGCCATGGACAATGGCAAGGCCATCTGGCTTCAGGCCTTCGAAAATCTCGCATTTGGCTTGCGCAATAGCCGCCATCGAGCCCAGCATCCCCAGATGCGCGGGGCCGATGTTGGTCACCAGCGCGATATCCGGTTGCGTGGCGCAGCTCAGCGGGCGGATTTGATTCAAGCCGCGCATCCCCATCTCGACAATCAGCAGGCGCGTGTGGGCTTCGGTCGCCAGCAGGGTCTGGCAGACGCCGATTTCGTTGTTGAAATTGCGCGCGGTCGCCTGCGTCGGCATCAGTGGGGCGAAGGCGGCGGCGAGCATCTCTTTGACCGTGGTTTTACCTGAGCTGCCGGTCAGGGCCAGCGCCGTAAGCCCGTCGCCAAGACGACGGCGATAGGCGGCAGCGGCGTCCAGATACGCCATCAGCGGGTCCGGTACGGCAATCAGGGCAAGCGATTCTGGCAGGCTGTCGGCGACAGACGCGCGGGCTTCCGAGATAAACGCGCCTGCGGCCCCTAATCGGGCGGCGTCGGCGAGAAAATCGTGGCCATCGAAGCGCTCGCCCGCCAGCGGCACGAACCAGCTCTGCGGGGCAATGGCGCGGCTGTCAGAGGTCAGGGAAAATGCGCCTTCGGGCGGCAGTGGCCTCAAGGCCCGACCCGAGGTCGCGCGCAACAGCTCCTGAGCGCTAAAGCGGGCAGTCGACATGCGCTTGTTACAGTCCCTGTCGCAGCCGGGTTCCGTAGAGGACGCTCAGGCGAATCTCGTGGGCCGACAGATCGCGCGGAAACAGCACGCCGCTGATGCGCGCTTCTTTGATGCTCGCGCCGTCGAGCTTGGCCTGACTCAAATCCAGTGCGCGCAAGTCAGCCGATCGCAGGTAGGCGTTCGTCAAATTGGCGCGTTCGAGCCTGCATCGACGCAGGTCAAAGCCTTTGAGCTGGGCGCCGCTCAGATCGACGCTGCCGCCCTTTGCCTCGACGTAGCGGTTAAAGTCTTGCGCGCGCTCCTCTTGCAGGAGGCTTACCGCCTGATCATCGGCCATGGCTGCATCCTTTGTGGTCGGGGTCTGTGCAAATTGTATTATAGGCCGCGCCGCGGAAAAAAGGGGGAATCCGCGCAAGAGGCGCTATCGCCCGTATGGCATTTTGACAGCGCTTCTATCCCCCTCCGTATCCTAACGTCCCTGTTGTCGCTCGGGGGCGTCACTCGGGGTCGCTCTTGCGGCGGGCAAGGGCACTAGACTTTCGGACAATGTCGAAACGCGCTCAATGGGTATTTCTGACGTTGGCGTCAAGGTTTATAATAGGCTTAGAACGAGGGAATTATCCAAAAACCGTCTCTCCAGACGTTTTAAATCAGGACAAGGGAAGCTGTCGCAAGGTCGCTTTTGCAGGAATGGCGAGTTCCGTTGGCAAAGTTGCAGCGAGTTCAGCGCGCACGGCTGAATGTTACGCGAAAGAGGTGATTCCACATGGTCGCAACTACCGTATGTCAGGACGCGAAAACGCAACGCATGGCCGCGCTGGATAAAATGCCGCCGGTGAAATTTCATGCGTTGGGAGAATTACCGTTACAGGTGGCGTCGTATTGCCGTCGGCTGCTGCTGTTTTTGATGGCGCCGAAGGCCGATGACGTCGTATTGCCCAGTATTCTGGATCTGAGCGGCTTTTTTGGCTGTTCGGAGCGCGACGTGCTCGCGGGTTTCCAGGAACTCCAGCGCCAGGGCTTTGAGTACGAACTCCATGGGCTCGATGATCCCATCCGGCTGTGGGATCCGTATAAGGGAGACGCCCGAAAAGCAGGCGATTGGCAGGCGTTTTCTCACGATATGCTGCGCCCCTGGGAGTCCGCTATCCGCAATCGCGGCATCAACCGCTTTGGCGCTCCCGCGCGACGACGAATCAGCTAGCGACAGCGCTTTTGTCAATAAACGCCTGATAAAGCCCTCGACGGACGCGATCCGCGGTCATCGTCATATAGGCGATGGCGCGACGCCCTGCGCTCGGGGGCTTTCGTCTTGAAGGGAGTCTGTTCAGGTAGGCGCCCTGACGCCGATGCCTTCGAGGGCCTATCGGCGACACCCTTGAAATTTCCTGAAAGAGCCTTTACTATATCTAGTAAAGCGGATATCGAAAGGGCCTGTAATTGTCTGACGCTTACCAGACCGTGGCAGAAAACCTGAATCGCCTTGTTCACGAGGAGATTTACGGGCTGGCCGCGCCGATGGATCGGGTGATGGCGCTGGTGGGCGATAAATACTGTATTCAGATTCTGCATCGCCTGCACGAAGAAGGCCGCCAGCGCTTTGTCGAGCTGGAAACCCTTGCTGGAGGTATTTCGCCGCGAACGCTGTCGGCCCGATTAAAGCATCTGGAGCGTTATGGGCTGGTAGCACGGCGTCCTTTCGCGACGATTCCGCCACGGGTGGAGTACAGCCTGAGTGACAAAGGCCGCGAGCTGGCGCGCGCCCTGCTGCCGATGGCCGTCTGGGCGGAGAAGTGGTATCCCTGCGGCGCGGACGCGCGCTCGTCGTCGACGTCGGCCTCGTGAGCGCCTTGCGCGGGATTTGACTTTTCCGGCGTTTTTGGTGGAATAGAAGCAGAATCCGTGACAGTGGCGTGGGCGGTTGGCGCAGTTGGTAGCGCATCACATTGACATTGTGGAGGCCACTGGTTCGAGTCCAGTACCGCCCACCACTCTACAAGCGGGTTTCTAGAGGGGATTTTGCCAGACGGGCGGCGAATCGACGCCGTGAACGCATCAGCAGGGGATCGCTATTGTCCGCGTTTGGATTATGCCAAGGCTCAGGGTAACGGCGTCATTGGAGGCGGTTGAGGTCTTGCCGATGGGGATCCTTAACAGCGGCGAGTCCTTTACCGTCAACACCCTGATCCCGGTAGGGCAAAATCCCACGCTAAGACTCACCTTTCGCGACGCCAAGGGTAAGATCTATTTAGTATCCCGCTAATTCGTCCGACAAGGGCGTAATCGGAGCCCAGAAACGGGGATTGCTCAACAGTAGGAGATTCCCCCCTCAGTCTATCGCGCGATTAGTTTGGGGCGCCCGTGGATTGAAAATCCGAACATATGCCGCTTCTTCTAGGCGCTTTTCCAACTAGAGTGGAGACACCAACCATGGAGGGAGGCGATGCATGGCGGATACACAGGAGCCGAACCCCGCTGTTGCGCATATTCGATTTGATAATCCCGACAACCTCGACGAAGATCCTCTATTTCACACGCTGGCCGAACATCTCGACGCCGTTGGCGACCTGGCGGCGCAATACGCAGACGTGTTCGGCAACGCTGACTGGGCAAGGCTTGCGGGACGCTGGCACGATCTGGGCAAATACAACCCGGATTTTCAGCGTTACATACATGCCGTCACGCTGCCTGCGGAGCGTCGCGAGGCGATGCAGGCGCATGTTGAGGACGATGCCAAACTGCGGCGCGTAGACCATGCGACCGTGGGCGCCCTCCATGCCATTCGACATGTTGAAACCATGGGGCCCGGCTATGCGGGAAGCGCGCGACTGCTGGCGTGGCTGATCGCGTGTCATCATACGGGCCTGGTCGACTGGTTTGGCGAGAAATCCCTGAGGGATCGTCTCCAAAGCGATAAAAAACGCGCGCTGTATGACGATGTCTTGTCCCATATCCCCCTCGAACGCCGGTCGGCGGGTTCGTTCCCCGTCTCCCGTCCGCCCGGCGGGGGCGCCGTGTCTTCCGAGCTGAGCGCCTCGCTCTGGGTGCGAATGTTATTCTCGTGCCTGGTGGATGCGGATTTTCTGGATACCGAACGCTTCCAGCGCCCCGACGCCGCCAACGTGCGCGGAGCCTATCCCCCACTCGAGGCCTTGCTGGCGTCGCTCGACACGTACATGGAACGCTTGGCCGCGCAAGCCAAGCCAAGCGCTGTTAATCGCATTCGCGCCGATGTCCTGCAAGCCTGCATTCAAAATGCCGGGCTGCCTCCCGGCCTGTTTTCCCTGACGGTTCCGACCGGCGGCGGCAAGACGCTGGCCTCGATGGCTTTTGCATTGCGCCACGCGCTCGCCAGCGGGCAGCGGCGCATTATTTACGTGATTCCCTATACCAGCATTATTGAGCAGACCGCGGCCGTTTTTAAAGAGGCGTTTGGCGAGGCCAACCTCATTGAACATCACAGCAACTTTGAGCCCGATCAGGAAACCGCTCAGAGCCGCACGGCCTGCGAAAACTGGGACGCGCCGATTATCGTCACAACGACCGTTCAGTTCTTTGAATCGTTGTTCGCCGCCCGCACCAGTCGACTTCGCAAGCTGCATAACATTGCCCGCAGCGTGGTTGTGCTGGATGAGGCCCAACTCCTGCCGCTGGAATTCCTCAAACCCGTGCTCGAAACGCTGCGTGAGCTGACGCACGCCTATGGCGTCTCAATCGTATTTTCTACCGCCACGCAACCGGCATTTCGTCAAGACGATTTGCAGCAGGCGGGCATTGACGCGCGTGAGCTGAAGGGGTTTGACGCCATTCGTGAATTAGCGCCGGACCCTCCCGCGTTGTATCGCCAGCTCAAACGCGTGCGCGTCGAATTGCCGCCGGATTTCGCCACGCCGCGCGCGTGGGATGAGCTGGCAGAGGAACTGGCGCAGCACCGCCAGGCGTTGTGCGTTGTCAGCCGTCGGCGCGACTGCCGGGAGTTGTTCCGCCTGATGCCGCCGGACAGCGTGCCTCTATCGGCGCTTATGTGCGGCGAGCACCGCAGCGAGGTTATTGCCCGTATTCGCCAAGCGCTGGCGGACAATGCGCCCATTCGCGTCATCAGCACGCAACTGGTGGAGGCGGGCGTGGATCTCGATTTTCCGGTGGTGTACCGCGCCATGGCCGGGCTGGATTCGATTGCGCAGGCGGCGGGACGCTGTAATCGCGAGGGCAGGCAGGACGGGATGGGGCGCGTAATCGTGTTTAATGCGCCGTCAGAGCCGATCGAAGGCTTGCTTCGAAAAGCGCGTCAGGCAGCCGTTGCCGCTTTACAGCAGCCGGTGGACGAGGATCCGCTGGGCTTGGCGATGTTTCCCCATTACTTCCGGCATTGGTTTGCGCAGGTTAATGATTTCGACTCGAAACAGATTGTATATGACTTGCGTCGCCCGGATTTGACATTCGCCTTCCGTCGCGCCGCGCGCAACTTCAAGATCATTGACGATACAAAAACAGCGTCTGTGCTTGTGCCCTATGGGAGGGGAGCCGAGCTTATCGAGACTTTGAAGCAATTAGGCCCCAGTCGCCAACGCCTGCGCGCGGCGCAACGTTACGGCGTCACTATTTACAAACATCAACTGAACGCGCTGCTGCATCAACAAGACGTCCAGGAGATTCATCCCGGTATTTTTGCTCTTCATGAGGCTCTCTACGATGGAGATCTTGGCTTGTTAATGTCAGAAGAAGCTTATATGGCAAAGCCAGAGCACTATATGACATAAAGCCAGATAACTAATTTCATTTTGTGAGCAGTTGATGTCTCCTTGGAAAAATGCTATGCTCTACCCGTTCAGAACGTTATGTCATTCGATTTATCGAGGATTGAAACATTTTTTGAGCGGTTGAAACGAGTATCCCCTTTTGAACTATCAGAAGGGGAGCCGCTTTTCTAAACGGTGGAGGGAGTCCGGGATGTATCAATTTTGCTTTCAGGTCTACGGCGATTTTTCAAGCCAGTAGCCCTTCCCTGACGAATTAAGACGGGATCGAAGCGCAATTTTTCTGGGAGTTTTTCAACTTTTAAAAAGATTTTGCCAGTGGTTTTCTCTTCTCTTTCTATAGGTGTATTTCTCAACACGGAAATATGGAGGCTGATATGAAACCCTTTTGCCTGACGGTGACGGGCGATTACGCTTGTTTTACACGCCCAGAGCTCAAGACTGAACGCCTGTCGTATGACGTGATTACGCCGTCTGCTGCGCGCGCCATTTTTGAGGCGGTGTTCTGGAAGCCCTCGATTCGCTGGCGCATTCAGAAAATAGACGTTCTCAGGCCCATTCGCTGGATCTCGGTTCGTCGCAACGAAGTGGCTTCTGTCGTGCCGTATGGCAACGTCAAATCTGCGATGAAATCGGGTACTGGAACGCTGGGGATATACATCGAAGAGGACCGTCAGCAGCGCGCCGGGCGCTTTCTGCGCGATGTCGCTTACCGCTTGTATGCCACACTGGAAGTCGTCCCCGGTCAGCCGGGCGCCGAAGACGGGCCCGGTAAATACTACGCGATGTTTGAGCGACGCGCCAAACAGGGGCAGACATTTAATCAGCCCTATTTGGGCTGTCGGGAATTTTCCGCGTGTGTGGCATGGGCGGACCCGGACGACCCGGCGCAAGAGGCGCCGATTTCAGAAAGTCGCGATTTTGGGCTGATGCTGTATGACATGGATTTCAGCCATCCACAGCGTCCGCCCCGGTTTTTTAACGCCCAAATGGTTCAGGGCGTAATTAAGGTTCCGGCGTGGGAAAGCGAGGAGGTGCGCGGATGATTTTGCATGCGTTATATGAGTATTATCAGCGGCTGGCCGCCGACCCGGAGTCAGGCATTGCGCCGGAAGGCTTTGAGCGCAAAGAAATACCGTTTTTGATTCTGTTGGACGCCGAGGGGAATTTTCGGGATCTTCAGGATGTGCGAGAGGGCATCGGTCGCAATCTGCGCGCCAAACGCTACCTTGTCCCGAAGGACTGTGGCCGTACGTCCGGCGTTCGGGCTAATTTATTATGGGATAATCCCAAGTACGTATTGGCATACGCCGAAAAACCATCCGATCAGGAAAAGGCGAACCTGTGTCATCGGGCCTTTTTAGCGCGGTTTGAAGAATGTTTTTCGGACATGCGTCAGACGCATACGGGATTAGGGGCCCTCGGGCGTTTTTTAGAGAAGCAATCGTTTGACGCGATTTTATCGCATCCGCTGTGGCGCGAAGTCGTGAAGTCAAAAGGAAATCTAACCTTTCAGCTTGACAGCGACTACCGACCGATTGCGGAAGACGCCGCCATTCAGGCGAGAGTCCGCGAAAAGACGCAGGATTTATCTGAAAAATCTGAACGCTCGATTTGTTTAATTTCAGGCAAGCCCGCCCCGTTGGCATTGTTGCATCCGGCAATTAAAGGGGTTGCAGGAGGGCAGATCAGTGGCTGTTTTATCGTATCGTTTAATTTTGCAGCCGCTCGATCTTACGGAAAGGAGTCGGGCGACAATGCTCCCGTGAGTCAATCGGTCGCCTTTGCCTATACGACGGCGTTGAATTATCTCCTGCAAAAAGGCTCACGTCACAAGCTTCAGGTCGCTGATATGACGATGGTCTTCTGGGCAGAAAAACAGGAGCCGATAGAAGATTTTCTCTTCGACTTATTTGTAGAAAATAAAGACGACCCGACGCGAAATAGTGAGGCAATCCGGGCGCTTTACAGCAGCCCATGGCGCGGTTCGCTTTCTGTCGACGAAGACGACGCAACTCGTTTTTACGTCCTGGGTCTGGCGCCAAACGCTTCGCGCATCTCCATTCGCTTTTGGGAAGTGACGACGGTTTCTGGGCTGGTTGAGCGTCTCAAAGAACATTTTAACGATATTAAAATTTGCCACGGCCCGAAAATGTCGGATTTTCTACCGCTTAATTCATTAATTCGCAGCGTTGCCGTTCAAGGCAAACTCGACCATGTTGCGCCTAATCATGCGGCGGATATGACGCGCGCGGTCTTTAGCGGGGCGCCGTATCCGCTCGTCTTTTTGCAGGAAGCCCTGACGCGCACGCGCGCAGAGCAAGATGTTCCTTATTGGCGCGCGGCCTTGATCAAGGCCTGCGTCAACCGGTTTATTCGTTCTGAGGCCCATTCAACCGAAAAGGAGCTTACCGTGTCTCTTGATGAAACCAATGACAACATCGGCTATTGTCTGGGGCGGTTATTCGCCGTTCTGGAAAAAATTCAGGAGGAGTCCCATCCCGGCATTAACGCAACAATTCGAGATCGTTACTATGGTTCTGCGAGCAGCACGCCGGTTGTCGCCTTTTCTCCTTTAATGCGCATGAAAAATCACCATTTGGCGAAGCTGGAAAACCGGGGGCGCGTTGTCAATTTTGAACGGCTTCTGGCGCGAATTATGGAATATATTTCGGATTTCCCGTCCACGCTGAGCCTCCATGATCAAGGCCGTTTCGCTATTGGTTACTATCATCAGCGCCAAGCCTTTTTCAGCAAATCCTCAGAGGCTTCGCAATCGCAGGCTGAACCTGTCTCCGTCTAATTTAAGCAATCAATCAGAGAGGAGTCTTCTTTATGACGAATGCTATTCAAAACCGCTATGAGTTCGTTCTGTTATTTGACGTCAAGGACGGCAATCCCAACGGCGATCCAGACGCCGCCAACCTGCCGCGCGTGGACGTTGAAACCGGCCATGGGCTCGTGACCGACGTGTGCCTCAAACGAAAAGTTCGTAATTATGTCGGGCTGACGCGCAACGAACAACCGCCCTATGAAATCTATGTCAAAGAAAAAGCGGTTTTAAACCGTCAGCACAAGCGCGCGTATGAGAGTCTGGAGCAGGAGCGCGGGGCAAAGCCCAGCGTTGAAGATGCGCGCCAGTGGATGTGCCAAAACTTCTTTGACGTCCGCACATTCGGCGCCGTCATGTCCACCGGCGATGAAAAATGCGGTCAGGTGCGCGGGCCAATTCAACTCACGTTCGCCCGCTCGCAGGATCCCATTGTTTCTCTGGAGCATTCCATTACGCGTATGGCCGTTACGACCGAACGCGAAGCCGAAAGCCAGCACGGCGATAACCGCACCATGGGACGTAAACACACGGTGCCCTACGGCCTGTATCGCGCGCATGGTTTTATCTCGGCGGCGCTGGCTGAGCAAACCGGCTTCAGTGACGACGATCTCGCGCTTTTCTGGGAGGCGCTTCAAAATATGTTTGAGCATGACCACTCGGCGGCGCGCGGACAGATGAACACGCGCGGCCTGTACGTCTTTCGGCATGAGTCACGCCTGGGCAACGCGCCGTCGCATCAATTGCTGGATGCTATCGTTGTTAAACCGCGCGACGCTAGTAAACCCTCGCGTGAAGTGGGCGATTACGAGGTGACTATTCAGCGGGATCGGATCCCGCACGGCGTTGAACTCCTCGAGAAAGTCGCCTTCCCGCAACCTGCCTGGGCCTAAACCCATGAGCTTCGCTGAATCGGACGATCCGGTCGCCATTTCGGCGTTGCAGCACTATCGCTATTGCCCGCGCCAGTATGCGCTGATTCATCTGGAACAGGAGTTTCTGGACAATCTGCACACGCAGCGCGGGCAATTGGCGCACCAACGCGTGGATGATCCGGGCGAGCAGTGGGAGCGCGGCGCGCGCATGCTGCGGGCGATGCCGCTGTACTCGCATCGCTATGGGCTGGTCGGCAAGGCTGATCTGGTGGAATTGCACCCGGATGGACGACTGTTTCCGGTGGAGTACAAACACGGCAAACATCGCGGCAAGCGGCATGATTATATTCAGCTTGCGGCGCAGGCGCTGTGTCTGGCGGAAATGACGGGCCGTCCGGTGACAGCGGGCGCCATTTATCACACGTCCACGCATCGGCGGCAGGAGGTGGCGATTGACGGGACGCTAATTGCGGATGTCGTCGCCACCCTCGCCGCGATTCGGGAAGTCCTTACCTCCGGCGCGCTACCGCCGCCGGTTCGGGATCATCGGTGCGACGAATGCTCGCTGAAGCCGCTATGTCAGCCCGGTGCGTTAAACGCCGCCGCTTCCTGGCAGGCGTCGACGCTCCACGCCGCGTTATTTGAACCAGAGGAGGTCAGCGACGGCCCATGCGTCAGCTTCTGAACACCCTATACGTAACGCAGCCCAATGCCTATGTGCATCTGGAGAATGACACCCTGCGCGTGGACGTCGATCGCGAAAAGCGCTTACAAGTCCCCTTGCATCACGTGGGCGCATTGATATGTCTGGGCGACGTGATGCTGTCGCCCGCAGCGTTGAATCGCTGTGCAGAAACCGGCATCTCAGTTACGCTGCTGGACCGCAACGGTCGTTTCAAGGCCCGTCTGGAGGGGCCTGTCAGCGGTAATATTCTGTTGCGTCAGGCGCAGTTTGCCAAAGCACAGGATGAAACGGTCACGCTGGCCATCGCGCGCGCCTGCGTTGCGGGCAAGATTCGCAACTGTCGCTATGTGTTGCTGCGAAGTGCGCGCGACGCCAACGAGGCCGCGTCTGCGGACGTTTGCCGATTGACGGCGGGCGAACTGGGACGCATTCTGAAAAAACTGCCAGAACAAACGACTCTGGATGCGATTCGCGGCTTGGAGGGCGACGCCGCCCGTCGTTATTTTGACGCGCAGCCTCAATTATTGCGAGCCGAAATACGCGAGGCGTTCTCGATGCGGGGCCGCTCGCGCCGTCCGCCGCTGGATCGGTTTAACGCGCTATTGTCGTTCTTGTATGCGCTGCTGACCAGTGAATGCCGCTCAGCGCTAGAGACAGTCGGGCTGGATCCGCAACTGGGCTTTCTGCATGCGGTGCGTCCGGGGCGACCCGCGCTGGCGCTGGATTTGATGGAGGAGTTTCGGCCGATTCTGGCCGATCGACTCGCGTTGACGCTGGTAAACCGCTTGCAGATCAAGGCCAGCGATTTTGATTTTTTTGAGGGAGGCCCGGTTCAGCTTGAGGCCGCCGCGCGAAAAACCCTGTTGATTGCCTATCAGGAGCGCAAAAAAGAAGAGGTGACGCATCCACTCTTGTTGGAGAAAATCCCCTTGGGATTGCTGCCGCAATTGCAGGCGCGCTTGTTGGCGCGGCATTTGCGCGGCGAAATTGACGTTTACATCCCTTTTTTAATGCGATAGCCGATACCATGCTCGTGATTATCACGTATGATGTCTCTACCGAGTCGCCCGAAGGCCGCCGCCGTCTGCGCCGCGTGGCGAAACTCTGCGAGCGGACTGGCCAGCGCGTACAGAAGTCGGTTTTTGAGTGTCAGGTCAGCCAAATGCAATTGGAAGCGCTTGAAGCAAAGCTTGTGGACACGATTGATCATGCTCAGGACAGTTTACGGATTTATCGGCTTAGCGAGCCTGTTGAATTGCATGTAAAAGAACATGGAAACGTTCGGGCGATCAATTTTGAGGATCCGTTAATCTGTTAGCCAGGGGAGCGGCTATGCGCGAACCCTGGGCGCTTGAAAGTTGAAGAATTATTCGCGATGTCTCAAATCTCGGACAGAGAGCGAATTTACCATTCTAATGCCGTAGAACATTCCTCATGTCGCTATGGTATTCATGCATGTTCGCGCATGAGGGGCCTGACATCAGCGCTCTACCTGATATATAATCGTTAGGCTTTCATCCGCCCCACAAGGCGGATGCGGATTGAAACTGGACATCATCAGTGCCATAAGCCATTGCACGACCTTTCATCCGCCCCACAAGGCGGATGCGGATTGAAACTGGCTATACGCAATGGGCGGCCTGTCTATCTTTGGACTTTCATCCGCCCCACAAGGCGGATGCGGATTGAAACATCAAGTCCATGTTGCCGGTCGCCTGAAACGTTGCTTTCATCCGCCCCACAAGGCGGATGCGGATTGAAACTTGCGAATCAACTTATTGAAGCTCTTAAAATCCTGCTTTCATCCGCCCCACAAGGCGGATGCGGATTGAAACTCGCGCTGGAGACGCTCCGCGCAGAAATGGCGCACTTTCATCCGCCCCACAAGGCGGATGCGGATTGAAACGCGCCACCTGCGGCGGGGGCCAATATCCAGATGGCTTTCATCCGCCCCACAAGGCGGATGCGGATTGAAACGTGGTCATCCCAATGACCACGTTTAGAGCCACGGGCCTTTCATCCGCCCCACAAGGCGGATGCGGATTGAAACTGGGCCTGAGCCCCGATGCGACGATGCGAGGCAAGGCCTTTCATCCGCCCCACAAGGCGGATGCGGATTGAAACGGCTGTTTGCTGAGTTCGACCCGGCTGGCCCGTGCTTTCATCCGCCCCACAAGGCGGATGCGGATTGAAACTGACGTTCCGCAGCGAAAAACGCGCGGACAGTCTCTTTCATCCGCCCCACAAGGCGGATGCGGATTGAAACGCGCATCCGAGACTTTGCCAAGGATAGTCTGAGCTTTCATCCGCCCCACAAGGCGGATGCGGATTGAAACGGCGAAAGGGCTGGCCTGCTTCTCAAATTACTGGATCTTTCATCCGCCCCACAAGGCGGATGCGGATTGAAACATGTTTAAGCCGATGCGGACAACGTTACATCCCGCTTTCATCCGCCCCACAAGGCGGATGCGGATTGAAACATTGGAGCCCGCCCGCGACGGTCTCGGCGCTGGTCCTTTCATCCGCCCCACAAGGCGGATGCGGATTGAAACGATGGCGGACTGGCTGGACGATGAACTGCTGACGCCTTTCATCCGCCCCACAAGGCGGATGCGGATTGAAACAGCGATGATATGGCGCAATCGTTGAACGGACTGGCTTTCATCCGCCCCACAAGGCGGATGCGGATTGAAACTTTAGCCGGAGTGCGGCCAGCTCATCCGGGCCGTCCTTTCATCCGCCCCACAAGGCGGATGCGGATTGAAACTTCCTGAATACTCGATCATTTTATCACCAAGATGCCCTTTCATCCGCCCCACAAGGCGGATGCGGATTGAAACACTGGAAGAAAGCATTCTGCTTTATGATGATTTCTTTCATCCGCCCCACAAGGCGGATGCGGATTGAAACTTATGTGTCATCAGGATATAAGCGAGGCCGGCAAGGGCTTTCATCCGCCCCACAAGGCGGATGCGGATTGAAACATGCTCTTTTTGGAGGGACGGGGCCTGATTAGCCCTTTCATCCGCCCCACAAGGCGGATGCGGATTGAAACTGTGACAAATAGCTGGAGCCCTTATCAATGCCAGTCTTTCATCCGCCCCACAAGGCGGATGCGGATTGAAACTTCGCAGGCGCAGGCAGAGCAGACGCATTCGAACTTTCATCCGCCCCACAAGGCGGATGCGGATTGAAACCCTTTATGCCCGGGCTGGAGGCTTGCGCCCCGTAGGCATCTTTCATCCGCCCCACAAGGCGGATGCGGATTGAAACACCATTTTCCATCCGCAGGCGGTCAGGAAGTGATACTTTCATCCGCCCCACAAGGCGGATGCGGATTGAAACGTTTTAAAAAATTACCTCAGTATTGCGGCCACACTTTCATCCGCCCCACAAGGCGGATGCGGATTGAAACACGGCGATCGTCTCCCAGCGCGGTGCGAACACGCTTTCATCCGCCCCACAAGGCGGATGCGGATTGAAACTCCCCCGCCCGCATTGTGACGGTTTGGCGCAAACTTTCATCCGCCCCACAAGGCGGATGCGGATTGAAACTTTCTGGATTTGGTGTTGGATCTGGGTATGGTTCTCTTTCATCCGCCCCACAAGGCGGATGCGGATTGAAACCAACGGGTACGAAGACGATGCCACTGATGATCTCTTTCATCCGCCCCACAAGGCGGATGCGGATTGAAACGGCCCATGGTGCCGGTGTATTGAAGACAGAGGATCCCACTTTCATCCGCCCCACAAGGCGGATGCGGATTGAAACATTGATCGCTTGCCGCTGGCGCTGCATACTGGCGGCCTTTCATCCGCCCCACAAGGCGGATGCGGATTGAAACGTACTCAGACGAGTGGAACTCTAAAAGGAATCGACTTTCATCCGCCCCACAAGGCGGATGCGGATTGAAACAGCGCGTCGGACATGAGTCCATGCTGCTGACGCACTTTCATCCGCCCCACAAGGCGGATGCGGATTGAAACATGGACGCTTGCAGGAGCAAGCGGGCGCCTTGTGACTTTCATCCGCCCCACAAGGCGGATGCGGATTGAAACATTTGCCCCAGCCCGTTTGACTACCGCCAGCAATCTTTCATCCGCCCCACAAGGCGGATGCGGATTGAAACCTCAAAACTGACGCCAAGCTCAGGTATTGATGCCACTTTCATCCGCCCCACAAGGCGGATGCGGATTGAAACTTTGGCATGATTGCCCAGGGCGAAATCGTCAAAGCCTTTCATCCGCCCCACAAGGCGGATGCGGATTGAAACAGTTATAAGGTCTTTACTCGCGTCAACACCAGACTTTCATCCGCCCCACAAGGCGGATGCGGATTGAAACTTTGCCGCCATGCATTTCCTGCGCATACCCGCCAACTTTCATCCGCCCCACAAGGCGGATGCGGATTGAAACACGATGGCGTAAAACAGAAAAACTATAAGGACATCTTTCATCCGCCCCACAAGGCGGATGTGGATTGAAACTCCCGTTATCCAGGCGCGCCCAGCGATAAAATGCTGGCAAAACAGGCTCAAGCGCTTGAACTAATAGCCTTCGATGGATGACGATCTACGTCCAAGTCGCTGTAGGCGCAGCCTTAATGCGGCGACTGAACCGCCTATGGTTTTCGCCCGTCGCAGGCCTCGGGGACGTGGCCTGCCTTCCTGATTCGGGCGGATGCGGAAGCGCTTGTTTCGCCTGTAAATCGTGGTCATGTGGCCGCGCCAGTCGAACAGGATCGCCTCCTCGCCCAACTCGGCATCAATGACGGTGCGGGCGGAAAATGTCAACCCGGCTCTTCATAGTCCGGGCCGCCGCGATAAGTGATCAGCTCCCACAGATAGAGCGGATCCGCATCGATATGCTCTAAGCCCGGCGGTTTGGGGAGTGGCGAATTTTCGTCCATCTGGAGCGCCTCCACTCTAAATGGTGAGGCATAATCGGAAAATATCAATTTCAAGGGTATCCACTGGTGTTACAAATCGTTTTATCGCGGGCTCGTCTTGATTTCTAAATTTGAGATCATGCTCTGTGCTTTTCCGTTTAGATGTTGTTATATACAGCGCTTTAACGTTTTTCAAATGCCTTAATCAGGCCTGTGCAGCCTATACAACGCCCATGAGGGGATACGACTAAAAAACCGTAGCCTCCAAAACAAAGCCATCTTTTTAGTTTGGGATCGCTCTCGCCGCTTCCCCTCAACGTTCCCACTATGCCGCCACGGCGCTCAGCGGGCTAGATTTTAAGGTATTTGTGCACCGAGTTCGCCGCGCCGCCGGCGCCGACAAGTACGCCCATCAGCGCCAGGACCGTAAAGACGAAACTCAGGCTGAAGCCGCTGCTGGAAAAATCAAACGACTCAAATAGCATTTGCAAATAATGAATCGCCGCCGATAAGGGTAAATAGGCGATAATGGCGCCCAGTAACCCGTACATCGCCCCCTGAAACAGAAACGGCAGGCGAATATACCAGTTCCCCACGCCCATCATGCGCAGAATCTCAATCTCTCTCGCGCGCGCCTCAATTAAGAGGTGAATGGTATTGCTGATAACCAGCATCGTCATCCCGCCTAAAAATAATGACAGCAGGAAGCCGACGCCCGACACGACGTTAGAAATATCTTCGAGCTTTTTAAGAAACGCGCGTGAGTAATTCACTTCCTGAACGCCCGAAATGCGCTGGATTTTTTCCACAGCGCCCGGAATATATTCTTTGCCGTCCATTCGGACATGGATCGTATCCGGCAGCGGATTGTCGATATCCGGCGCATTGAGGTTTTTACGCATATCCGTCCAGGCGCGCTCTTTGGGAATAATCTCCAGACTCTTGACATGGCCGACGCTCATGATTTTCGGCTTTACGTCGTCCAGACGCGCATTGTCGGCGAGATACACCGAAATCTCGAATCCGGCGCCGATATTCTGGAAAAATAACTGGGTCTCAATCAGGAAGGCAAAAATCGTGCCAAAAATCCCCAGAATGGCCGCCATCGTAATCGTGATGACAACGTTCATCCACCCGCTGCGGCGAATGCCGCCGACGGTTTCGTGGACAATGCGCCCGGCAATGCGCAACTCGGTGGCGATCGAATCCATCACAAGGCTCGACATCAGCGATACGCCCCGCTAATGACATCGCGCACCAGTTCGCCGTCATACAGCGTAATCACGCGTTTGCGCATCTGGTTGACGATGGTCTGGTTATGGGTCGAAACCAGAATGGTCGTGCCGCGTTTGTTGATCTGATCCAGCAGGTGCATAATCTCCAGCGACGTATCCGGGTCGAGGTTCCCCGTCGGCTCGTCGGCGATGACCAGCGAAGGACCGTTGACGATGGCCCGGGCAATGCCCACGCGCTGTTGCTCGCCGCCGGAAAGCTCTTCGGGCCGCGCGTCCACCTTGTCAATCAGGCCGACAACCTTGAGCGCGCCCAGCACGCGTTTGCGCGTTTCGGCAGGCGCAACGCCCAGCGCGCGCAAGACATAGGCGACATTATCGAACGATGTCTGGCCCGGCAAGAGTTTGAAATCCTGAAACACGATGCCCATACGGCGGCGCAACTTGGGCACCTGCTGAGGCTTGAATTTTGATACGTCAAAGCGCCCCACCAGCACCATGCCGCTGGTGACGGTTTCTTCCCGGTAAATCAGCTTCATGATGGTCGACTTGCCGGCGCCGGACGCGCCGACGAAGAAGACAAACTCGCCGTTGTCGATTTCAAAGCTAACGTCACGCAGCGCGGTCACGCTGTCGTATTTTTTGGTGACGTTGAGAAACTTAATCATCAGAAGATCATCATGAGAGTCGACGCGAATCCAACTCGCCGCAGAAAAGAGACTGGCGCTGATGAGTCCCGCACGCGCGCGCACGAGGAACGCGCTTCTTCCCTATCCAGCCTGCCTCTTATTCTAGCGTAAAAAGTCCAGCTTAAGAATCCCCGGCGGGAATCGCGCGGGCGGCCGCCTGCATCAGACGTCCGGCAAAAGCGCTCGCGCGTCCAAACGCCAGACCCGTCCGGCGCCGGGCCGAACGGGTCTGGAACGACTTATGTCTGGAGCGACTAGAACGCGCGGGGCTTAACGCAAAGCGCCTGCGGCGACTCGGCGCGTACTGAGGGCCTCGCCGCCATCCTGAACGCTCTTGAGGTCGCCGAGGAACTGCTCGATATTGCGACGCAGCTTGTCTGATTCGGCATTGACGCCCTGAGCGGTCTGAAACACCTGATCGGCCGCCTCCTGCGTCTGCCCCGAGGCGACCGCCACTTTCTGGATGCTGGCGGCCACTTCATTGGCGCCGCGGGCGGCTTCGTCCACGCTGCGGGTGATTTCGCGACTGGTCGCCGTTTGCTCTTCCACCGCAGCCGCAATTCCCTCGGTGACCGAGTTGATATTGCGAATAAAGCCCAGAATCGACTCAATGGCCTGCACCGAGGCTTCGGTTTCGTTCTGGACGGCGTGGATGTGCTTGGCGATATCCTCAACCGCGCTCTTAGTCTGACTTGCCAGCGATTTGACCTCGTTGGCGACCACGGTAAAGCCGCGACCGGCCTCGCCTGCGCTGGCGGCTTCGATCGTCGCGTTGAGGGCCAGCAGGTTGGTCTGGTTGGCAATGTTGCTAATGAGTTGCAGAATCGAGCTGATCTGGCCGGTGGCCTGTTGCAGATTCATGATTTTTTCGTTGGTTCTTTCGGCTTCATGGACCGTAGAGCCCACGATCGTGGTGCAATTGCGCACCAGCGAGCTGATCTCGTTGACCGCCGCCTCGTTCTGCTGAATCGCGCCGGCCACCAGTTGTACGCTGGTGGAGGTTTCTTCGGTGGCGGAGGCGACCACGGCGGTTTGACCGCTGGTTTCCTGCGCCGTTTGATTCAGGGCGCGCGAGGCGTCGTTGAGATTGCCAGCCGTGCGACCCAGCGTCGCCAGCAGTTGATTCATGGCGTGGTCGAACTCGCGCGTCAGTTCTTCGGTTTTAGCCTGAACATGGGCGCGGCGTTCGTTTTCCTGCTCGGTCTGCTGCGCTTTTTCGTGCGAGAGGCGGTCGGCCTCAGCTTTCTGGCGCTCGACTTCTTGCTGCAAGCGTCGGCCCTCTTCGGCGCGGCGTTCAGATTCAATCATGCCCTGGCGGAACGCTTCCACAGAGCGCGCCATCTCGCCGATCTCATCCTGACGCGTCAGGCCAGGGGTTTCGACCGACGTGTCCTGGCGCGCCAGCCGGGCCATGGCGTCCTGCACCTGTTGCAATTGGCGAAACTCTCGGCCCATCAGCCAGTTGATCGCCAGTTGCATCGCGATCATCGCCAGAAACACGATGCCGCAATTGGTCAAAACGCGACTGACAATACTCTGGTCATAGCGCGATTTGGGGATGGCCAGACCGACCGAGCCGACGACCTTTCCATTCTCATCGACCAGCGGATTATAACCGCCGTAGTAAGGCACTCCATTAAGGTCGGCCAGGCCCCGAAAAGGTTCATTCCTCTGCATGCTGGCGTAGACCTTGGGATCCTGGTGAGTGCCAACGACACGCTCGCCCTTGTCATTTTTCACGCTGGTGGAGATGCGAACGTCGTTCATAAAGATTGAGGCGACGCTGCCGGTCATTTTGTTAATCGCATCGGGGATCGCATGTTGACCGTTGATTTTGTACTCCCCCGCCATCAGCGCGCCATTGGTGAGTTGAACCTTCTCCCCTTCGTGCCTCACGAGCGTTTCCATCATCGACAGATAGACGTTCTGGTCCTGGCTCGCCTCTTCTTTCATATCGTTGCTGGTCGTCCACCAGGTGGCCAGAGAGGAGATAAGGTTGAGCGCCAACAGGCCCACCGTCACAAAGAGGGTAATTTTGTTGGTGAGCTTCATCCGTTTGAAATCAGTCCAGTCAGTAAGGGTCACCGGCGCATCTCCTCAGCGATAGGGTAAAAGGGCCTGCGGGCGAGAGCGAGCCCTCGCGTTCCTCTCATCGTAGCCCGCCCATTTTCTACGCCAGAACCTACAAAAAGAGGATGTTTTGATAGGATAGAACGATACCCGGCCCGTATCGGGCGCCTTGGCGGGATGTTTCTTGAAAGGACTCACCATGCGGACCAACCGCTGGATGTCGGTGGCCGATCCCATTCACGGGATTATCCAATTCGATCGCGACGACGAAACCCATCGCTTGTTGTTAGACGTCATGAACACGCGGGCGTTTCAGCGCTTGCGGCGACTCAAGCAGATGGGTCTGGCCGAATTTGTCTTTCCCAACGCGGTGCATAACCGCTTTGTGCATAGCTTGGGCGCCACTCACCTGATGGTACTGACGCTTCAGCATTTTCGGCGCGAGCCCGAGACGCGCGATCTGCTGAAAAACGCCTTCGCCGATACGGACATCGCGCTGGGACGTTTGCTATTGCTGGGCATTCTTACCCATGATATTGGCCATGGCCCGTTGTCTCATACATTAGAAGATATTCTGGGCCTGAAAGAGCGCGGATTGGGACATGACGACTACTGGAACGCTAAAATTCTGCGGGAAGATGACGAGCTGGGCGTCATCTGGCAGCGCTACGGCGCGCAGTTGCCCGATGCCGTCATTCGCCTGACTGGCGAAGGCGCGCACACCCACTTTCTCGCCTCGCTGATTTCCAGCCAGCTGGACATGGACCGGCTCGACTATCTGTTGCGCGACAGTCACTTCTTGGGGGTTCGCTACGGCCAGATCGAGAGCCAGCGCATTATCGGCAACCTGACCCTGGCGCAGACGCCCGGCGGTCAGCCCACGCTTGCCGTACGGGAAGAAGCCCTGCCGGCGGTCGAACATTATCTGTTTGGTCGCCACGAAGCCTATAAAATGGCGCTGCACTCGCTCGACAAGTCCTCAGAAGCCACGCTTAAAAAGACGCTGGAACGTTTTCGATGGGCGCGCGATCGCGATATCGCCGTGGGACCTCCCGCGCAATCGCTGTATCAGCTCATGAATGACCCGCAAGCCCTGAGCGTGCCGCAGTATCTGCGTCTGGACGATTACGGCGTCTGGGACGCTATCCACGGCTGGAGCCTGGAGGCTGACGACGCCCTGTTGCGGCAATTGGCGACGCGATTGATGAAACACGATATCTTCAAGTTCGTCGACCTGCGCGCCTACGGCCTGAGCGGGCCTCTGCGCGAGACGATGCCCGCCGTTTACGACGCGTTGCAGGCGCATTACGTCAAGCGCGGCCTGTCGATGACCTTCGGCTTCGACGAGCTGCAAGTGCGTCCGCGCCCGCTCTATCTGCGCGCGCCCGATCGCGAACCCATCTGGATTTTAACCCAGCAAGGCGCCGTGGATCTCGGGGACGCGTCATCGCTGCCGCTGGGCGCCGACGCGCATCGCGGCGAGAAGCATCTGGCCTTTGTCTGGGACCGCGAGGCCCGCGAGTTCCTCAAACGCCAATTGCAAAGCCTCGCCTCGCCGTCACGCGCCAGCAAAGCCGAGTGAGAATCCCCTAGGCGGATAGAGCGCTTGGCTTTAGCCGCCTGAGCCGTGGTAGGCGCCACGGAACATCTGGTGCAGTTCCGACGGGTTGTCGGAGATGCGCAGGGCTTCGTCCTGAGCAATGAGCTCGTTACGCGTGGCCTTGAACAGCGACCCGTTCAGGTTGCACATATCGTCGAATTCTCCGGCGGCCAGCATCTGGTAAATTTCGCCCAGCTCTTCGCGCTTGATGTAATCCTTGACCGCAGGCGACACGCTCATGATTTCCGCCACGGCGACGCGGCCCCGGCCCTCTTTTTTACGCACCAGCCGCTGCGAAATCGTCCCGATTAAGACGTCGGCCAGTTGATGCCGCACGGGTTCGCGCTCGTGGGGCTCGTAAATGTTGATAATCCGGTTAATGGTCTGCACGGCGTCGGTCGTGTGCAGCGTGGAGAATACCAGGTGACCGGTTTCTGCGGCGTGCAGCGCAGAGGAGATCGTCTCGCGATCGCGCATCTCCCCAATCAGGATGACATCGGGATCTTGCCGCAGGGCATACTTCAGACCCGAGGGGAACGAGTCCGTATCCACGCCAATCTCGCGCTGGGTAATGACCGAGCGCATGTTGTGGTACACGTATTCAACCGGATCCTCAATTGTAATGATATGGCGGGCCGTCGACTCATTGATATGATTCAACAGGGCCGCCAGCGTGGTGGATTTCCCCGCGCCGGTGGGACCGGTCAGCAGCACCAGCCCTTTGTGGTGCTCGGTGAAACGCGTAATAATGGACGGCAGGCCGATCTCTTCTATTTTAGGAATTTTGAGCGGAATGACCCGCAAAACAAGCCCCGGACGATTTAATTCAAAGAAGAAGTTGACCCGAAAGCGCGCAACGTCTTCGAGATCGTAGCCAAAATCGAAGTCGCGGCGCGACATCACGCGATCCATCACCTTGGGCGGAATAATGCGCTGGGCGAAGGCCGTCATGGAGTCTTCGTCCATCGGCGGCAATTTGGTGCTGATCATCTCGCCGTCTTTGCGCAGCATCGGCGGATATCCGCAGCGCAAGTGAACGTCCGAAATATTTTGCGCGACGGCCATCCGCAGAAAGGTTTCGAGATCTTCGGCGATGGACAGTGGGCTCAGGCTGGACACAACGAGGCTCCCTTGATTGTTTTTCCGGCTCCTCTCCAGTATGGCAAGAGCGCGGCGGGAATCGCCACCTCCTGATCGCTGATTTGATAATTCTCCAGAATCGCAATCAGCGTTCGCCCAATGGCAAGCGCTGAGCCGTTGAGGGTATGGACATAGGCCAGTTTGCCGCCATCCGCTGGACGATATTTCAAACCGGCCCGCCGGGCCTGGAAATCCCAGCAGTTGCTACAGCTAGAAATCTCGCGATACTGGCCCTGGCCCGGCATCCAGACTTCCAGATCCACGCAGCGCGCCGCCGAAAAGCCCATATCGCCCGTACACAACTCAAGGGCGCGGTACGGCAATTCCAGCGTCTGGAGGACGCGCTCGGCATCTGCGATCAGGCGCTCATGCTCGGCCTGCGATTGATCGGGATGCGTCAGCTTCACCAGTTCCACCTTGTCAAACTGATGCTGACGGATCAGGCCGCGCGTGTCCTTGCCGGCGCTGCCCGCCTCGCGCCGAAAACACGGCGTATAGGCGGTTAAATTCACAGGCAGAGCGGCTTCAGCGATCTCTTCGCCGCGATATAAATTCGTCAGCGGCACCTCGGCTGTGGGAATCAGAAACAGGGCGTCGTCGCGACAGGCAAACATATCGGCCTCGAACTTCGGCAACTGGCCGGTGCCGATCATCGTGTCGCGATTCACCAGATACGGCGGGCTGATTTCCTCATAGCCCGCGTCGCGGTGCAGGTCGAGCATGAGATCTTTCAGCGCGCGCGCCAGCCAGGCCCCGTCGCCGCGCAAGACGGAAAAGCGCGATTGCGCCAGCTTCACGCCGCGTTCAAAATCCAGCGCGCCCAGGTTCGGGCCGATATCCCAGTGGGCGAGCGCGTCGGGACGCACCCGCGCTTTAAACTCCTCGCCCCATTGCCGTAAACAGACATTATCGGGTTCGCTGCGCCCATCCGGCGCTTGAGGCGAGGGCAGGTTCGGCAAATTTAGCAGCAAGTCGTCCTGTTCGGCGGCCAGCGACTCTTTTTCGGACTCCAGCGCCTTGATGCGTTCGGCGAGCTGGCGCGTTTCGACCTGTAAGGCGTCCGCGTCGCCGCCCTGGCGTTTGGCTTCCCCGATGGCTTTAGTCAGCTCGTTGCGGCGACTGCGGCAGGTTTCTTCTTCGCTCAGTAACTGGCGGCGCCGTACGTCCAGCGCCAGCGCGGCGTCGACCGAGAGCCCCGGATCGCGCCGTTTCAGCGCGGCGTTGACTTCTTCCGGACGCTCGCGAATGTATTTAATATCCAGCATAACGCTTTATCCCGCTTACAATACTCATATCACGACTGTTATCACGAGACTGATTATAGGCCAAATCAGCCCCATTCGCCGTTAGGCGGTGATCGCCAGATACAGCATGTAGCAGCCGCCCGCCGCCAGCCCCAGAATCACGGCGATAATCAGCGCGTTGATGCCATACGAGACCGCGCGGGCCAGCATCAGCAAAATCGATTCTTTGCTCAGACGAAACGACCGGGATGGCAGCTTCATGACCAACTTCCTCCAGCACCCTCGCAACGGGCGCCTGATGCGCTTTAACAAGAGCGTCTTCGGCGGATGCGCCCGGATCTTGAATGGCCTCCTCTTGCTGGGGGTGCTGCTGGCGCTGGGCGGCGACGGCGCGTTGTGGGCCCAAAGCCAAAGCGATACCGCCGACACCGGCGATTGGCCTGCGGATGTCGCGGACCCCAGCCCTGCCGAGCGTATGACGCCCAACGCCGCCCCCTCGCCGACGCGCGGCGCCGGCGGGCTGATTCCCGGCAAAAAGAAATCGTTCTGGCGGCGCAGCCCCTTTAAAAAAGAACCGCCGCCGCCCAGCGAAGAGAAAATCATCAATGTCGGGCCGCGCGCGCATGCGGCTTCCGCCGGGATGTTGCTGCGTCTGCCGCGACCGGTGACGCTCGACAGTACGCGGCGCCTGTCGCCCGGCTTTTATCTGGCCAGGCTGCAATCGGCTTCAGGGGCGGCGCCGGCCTTGAGCCTGTCGGCGGGCGGTCGTGCGATGGGCCTCGTACCGTTGCGTCCCGGCGGCGCTCCGTCGCCAGAGCCGGTGGAATCGATTCATCAGGACCACGTGGCCGTTGCGCCGCGTCTGGACGTGTCGCTTAGCGCGGATGGGCGTTTTCTCACGATCACGGTGCGCGAAGGCGCGCGTCTATACGTCAGCGACCCGCTACCCGCCGAGCGCGACGATCGACCCGAACTGCCGTATTAAAACGACCGGATGCGCGGCGTGCGCATCGCTGCGGCAATCGCCCCGCGATTCAGCGCCAGATCGGCGCGCAAGGCCGCATGGGGAATTAAAATCGCCAGATAATCGCATCCAGCGGCAGCTTGCGCCAGCGTCATGTCGCGATATTGGGGTAGCAGCGGATCGTAGCGCCGCGTCGTCAAACCCCGCTCGTCGAGCCAATCGGCGATGCGCACTGCCGGACTCTCGCGCAGGTCGGCCACATCCGGCTTATAGGCCAGTCCTGCGACGCAAATGACGGGATGATCGAGATCCGCCACGTCGGCGGCAATTTTTTCGCCGCAATAGGCGGGCATTTGATCGTTGACTTCGCGCGAAGCCCGAATCAGACGGGTTTTCCAGGGCGATGATTCTACAAAAAACCATGGATCGACGGCAATACAGTGCCCGCCGACGCCAATGCCCGGCGTGTGCAGGTTGACGCGCGGATGCTGGTTGATGATTGGCAGCAGGGCCTTCAGATCGACGCCCGATTCGTCGGCGATCAGCGATAACTCGTTAGCCAGCGCGATGTTGACGTCCCGGTAGGTATTTTCGGCCAGTTTGCAGAATTCGGCGCTCATATCGTCGGTGAGAAACAACTCGCCCGCAATCACGCCCTGCCACAAGGCTTGCGCGCGGGCGGCGCAGGCGGGGGTCAGACCGCCCAGTACGCGATGATTATGAATCAGCTCGTGCGTGGTATTGCCCGGCAGGATGCGCTCCGGGCAGAAGCACAGATGAAACGTTTCGCCCGCCGTCAGGCCGGAGCGCTCCAGAATGGGGCGCACGACGTTGCGCGTGGTTCCCGGCGGAACCGTCGATTCCAGCATTACCAGACAGCCGGGGCGCAGCGCAGGCGCGATGGATTCGGCCGCAGCGCGCACGGCCCGTAAATCGCAGCGTCGCGATTCTGGATGCACCGGCGTCGGCACGGTGATGATAAACACGTCAGCAGGCTCAGGCGTCTGCCCGATGGTGAAGGCGGGCGCGCCGCGCAGCATGGTTTGATCGCGCGCGGCCTGAGCCCACGGCGCCAACTCGGGATAACGTTCGGCGATGGCGTCGGTTTCAATCATCGCGCGCACGGCGGGATCGATATCCACGCCCTGAACCGCAAAGCCCTTGCGCGCAAACAGCAGGGCCGTCGGCAGGCCGACATACCCCAGACCCACCACGCAAATGCGCAGCGTTGCAAGAGAAGACGCGCTGGCGTCAGAAGAAGTTTCAGACGCTTCTGAAACGGCGGCGGACGGGGCGACAGGATGCTGCATCATACGACATCGGCCTTGGGCGAGACGATCACAAGCGGACAACGCCCCTTATTGTAGCAGCAACATATCCGCCGCGCCCGACGGATGAAACTCCAGCGTCAGCCGCCCGAGGCGTCCTTGACGAAACTCGCTGAGCGCAGCCCGCGCCGTCCGCAGAATATCTGCCTGTCCGCCGCGCGCCAGATATCCCCGCGAGGCGGCCATCGCATCCAGCGTCAACGCGGCGTCGGCAGGCAAGCGCAGCGAGGCGCGAATCGTTTGCGGATACAGGGCGCTCAAGTACGAGAGCAGCGCTTGAGCCGCAATTTCCTCGTCAAAGGCGGCGTCGGACACTGAACTGACCCAGGCGAGTTTCAGCCCGGTCTGCTCGTCGTCCAGACGCGGCGGAATGATGCCGGGCGTGTCCATCAACTCAACGTCAGGATGGATACGAATCCATTGTGAGGCGCGCGTGACGCCCGCCTTATGCCCGGTGCGCGTCTTGCGGCGCCCCACGACGCTGTTAATGACGGTCGATTTGCCCACGTTGGGCATCCCGACGACCATCACGCGCACGGGACGGCGCTTGCGTCCCTGGGCCGTCAGCGCCTGCATTTTGGCTTCTCCCAGCGCCGTGAGCGCTTCAATCAGGCGTTGGCGGGTCTTGCCGCTGTGCGCGTCATAGAGCAGGGCGGCCTCGCGTTCTTGCTGAAACGCTTTCAGCCAGGCTTTATTCTGCGCCGGATCGGCGAGATCGGCCTTATTAAGAAGCGTGAGCGTGGGCTTGGCCGCCATGGCCTTGCGCAGGCGCGGATTCACCGTCGACACGGGCAGGCGCGCATCGACCACTTCGATGGTCACGTCTACCAGCTTGAGCGCTTCGGCCAGTTTACGCTCCGCCTTGGCGATGTGGCCAGGGTACCATTGAATGGTCATCAGCAAGCCTTCTCGCGCGGCAACGCGCGGTTGCGTCTAAGAAACCGCTCGAATCGCCCGCACGGCGGCCTCGACGATCCGATCCAGCTCATTTGCGCTCAGACCGGGGTAAATCGGCAGAAAAAACGATTCGCGCGAAACCGCTTCGCTCATCGGCAGCGAGATCGCCCCCTCATCATAAGCCGCCTGAAGATGAATCGGAGGGATTCCGCGCCGCGTGGCGACGCCCGCTTCATCCAGCGCCCGCATCGCGGCGTCGCGTTGGCGTTCATCGGCTCCCAGCAGGCGCACGGGATAGGACTGCGCATTCCAGCAGGAGACATACGGCGGCGGGGTCAGCGCGCTCACGCCGGGCAACGCGCCCAGATCAGCATCATAGCGCCGGGCAATGGCCTGACGTTGCGCCAGAAAATCATCCAGTTGCGCCAATTGACTCAGGCCCAACGCCGCCTGGAGATCCGTGAGTTTATAGTTATAGCCGACTTCGGGATACGTCTCGTAAACCGTACTGCCAGCGCCATGGCGCGCCAGATCGGACAGCGACATGCCGTGCAGGCGCAGGCGGCGGGCGCGCTCGGCCTGTTTGTCGTCGGCCAGCAGCAGCATGCCGCCTTCGCCGGTGGTAATAATCTTGCGCGGATGAAAACTGAATGCCCCGCAAAAACCGGACGCCCCCACCGGGCGGCCTTTATATTCAGAGCCCAGCGCGCACGCCGAATCTTCCAGCAGATCCAGCCCGTAGCGCTCGGCCAGCGCGGCGAGCGCATCAATGTCAAACGGCATGCCAATCTGGTGAACGCCTAAAATGGCGCGCAATTGGCCGCCGCTTTCGCCATGGCGCCAGCGTCCGTCGGCCCCCGGGCGATAGTGCGCCAGAATCACGGCTTCGGCGGTTGCGGCGTCCAGATTCAGCGTCTGCGGATCAATGTCGACAAAGCGCGGCGTCGCCCCCACGTGGCGAATGACGTTGGCCGTGGCGATAAACGAATAGGACGGACAGAGTACGTCATCGCCCGGCCCAATGCCGTGCAGCAGCAGCGCCAGATGAAAAGCCGTTGTCCACGAGGTAGTCGCCACCGCATAAGCGGCCCCCGCGCGCGCGGCAATTGCGTCTTCAAACGCCTGAACCAGCGGCCCCTGCGACACCCAGCCGCTTTTAAGCGCTTCGGCCAGCGCGCGCGGCGCATCGTCGGCAAAGCAGGGCCGGGCGATCGGAATTTTAGGTAGGGCGCAGGCCGGAGTCATCGCCTATCGCGCCGAAGTTGGGGCGCATGGGGTTTTCTGAACGCCTTCCCAGTTGCGCGCCGCGCCGCATTGGGCCAGCAGCGCAGCGGGGTCGCCCTGGGCGCAGGACTTGAACCAGTCGACGGCGCGCTGAAGACCTTCGGCCAGACTCACGGCGGGCTCAAATCCCGTGGCGTTGCGCAGTTTGGTGATGTCGGCGTAATGGCGACGCACGTCGGCGGGGCGCTCAGCCTCGTATTGAATCGCCAGCGCATCGCGACCCATCAGGCTGAGCAGGCGGCGGGCGATCGCGTCGATGGTCGCTTCCTGGCCATACGCAATATTGACGGCCTCTCCAAGCAGCGCATCGCACTCGGCGACGCGAATCAAGCCGTCGACCGTATCGCTGACGTAGGTGAAATCCCGGGTTTGCTGGCCATCGCCAAAGACGACCGGCGGGCGATCGTTGAGCAGATTGACGATAAAGCGCGGAATCACCTCGCCGCTGGCGCCTTCGTGATGCTCGCGGATGCCGTAGGTATTAAACGGCCGCGCAATGACGGCGGGCATGCCGTACATCGTGACGTAGGCCTGCGTATAGAGTTCTCCGGCCAGTTTGCTGGCCCCGTAAGTCGTCGTCGGCGCCAGCGGATGGCTCTCGGTCATCGGCGCGCGCCGGGCCGTTCCGTAGACCTCCGATGAGGAGACGTAGACAAAGCGCTCAAGACCGGGATTCAGCCGGTATGCCGTCTCCAGGAGCCCAAGCGTGCCGGTGGCGTTGACGTCATGCACCAGATGGGGCTGATCAAAACAGATGCGCAGGCATTGCACGGCCAGATGGAAAATCACGTCGGCCTGCGGAACCAGCGCTTGCAAGATGTCGGAATTGAGAATGCTGTCTTCGACCAGCGTGACGCGGCCCGTTTGCAGGGCGTCCGCCAGATTCGCGCGCTTGCCGGTGGAAAGATCATCCAGCACGGTGACGCGATTGCCCCGCGCCGCCAGCGCGTCTACCAGCGAACTGCCGATAAAGCCCGCGCCGCCGGTGACGAGAATCCGTTTATCGCGTAATGCCATTGCCTTCGCGCCTCCTGTCTGCCGCCGTTTGAGCATACGGGAAAGCGAGGCTTGCTGTCAAAACGCGATGCCCTCAAGAGGCGATGCCAGGGAGACGTTACTCAATCGGCGGGGCTGAGCAACTGCCGTCGTCCTCTTCGTCGGG